>DAIDMR010000205.1 GCA_027448865.1 Vampirovibrio sp. | reverse complement strand
ACTTTAAAATTTGCTGCAAATAAAAACACCGGCCCGAAGACCGGTGAGTGAATAGGAATGTTTCAATGGAATAGAATCCATGGGAACAAGTAATGGGGGTTAGAAGGCCCACTCCTCGGTCCCGCGGTATCGATGCGTCATGGATCGACCTCCTGGGTAGTGTTGTTTAACCGCCTGTGTGTGATGAAACCCTGAAAAAAAATCCCAATACAGCGTTAGAAGATACTGGTTAGGCCATCCCAGATTTTACCGAAAAATCCCTTTTGCTCCGCCGGTGGCGGTGATGCCGGTGGCGCGGCGGGCGCTGAAGCCCTCTGTGCCATGGCCGCCTTGTACCGGGGATCGGTGGTAATCATGGCCCGCTTGAATTCCTGATTGGCCGAGGTCACCGTTTGATTGATTTTGGCAAATTTGGCATCATTCGCCGTCATTGGCATATACCCGCCGTAAGGCCCTGTCGGCCCACCTGCCCCTGTTGCCATATTTAAGTCCCCTATTGACCCGCGTCATTCGCAATGTGCCGTACCAGACGATTGGCCGAAGTGGTCACTCCCTGGTTCGATTCACTGTCCCTGTATCCCTGTGTTTGCATAAAAACAGCTTGATGCTTTTTTGTGCCACATTTGTAAAATTAGAGTTTAGGCCTCCGCTAAAAATTCGGCCAAAATGGTGTTGCTGAGCGGAATCGCCGACTCTTGCAAGCGGAGTTGATTGCCAGCCAGAACCAGAGCATTTCCCACATAACGCGCCAGAACAGCCGCGTATTGTTGTCTGAAATCAATGCCGAAAGCATTCTCCAAGGCTGCGATATCAATGCCCTCGGCTTTGCGCAAGCCAAAAATAATGGCGTTTTCCAGTTGCTCGGCTGGGGGGCAATCCTGAACCGTTCCAGCCAGCGGATTGTTTAAATACTGCTTTATATCGGGAACGGTTTCGTACCGCTGCCCCTGCCAATAGCCGTGCGCCGCCACGCCCAGCGCCAAAAAATCCCCATTGTTCCAGTAGTTCAAATTGTGTCGGGACTCAAAGCCCGGCTGGGCCAGATTGCTGAACTCGTAGCGACGAAAGCCCGCCTCCGCCAAGGTGGACAGCCCGGTAAAATACATCTCCACTATGGCCTCCTCTTCCGGCAAGGGGTAGCTGCCCTTGGCCAAGGGCAAGGTGGTTAAGGTCTCCAGCGGGGTATTTTCCTCGACCTTTAAGCCGTACATGGAAATATGCTGAACCTGCAAGGCAATGGCCCGGCGTAAGGTCTCCTGCCAGGATTGTTCGGTTTGCAGGGGAATGCCATACATCAAATCCACAGAAATATTGCGCCAGCCAGCCCCTTGCAGCCGCCGGATAAAGGTTTCGGCCTCTTCCGCCGTGTGCAACCGGCTGAGCTTTTTTAGTTCAGCGTTATTGAGGGTTTGCACCCCCACGCTGACCCGATTGAACCCACACTGCAGATACGCTTCCGGGCTATCGGCCATCTCCGAGCGATGCGCCCCCGGATTGGCCTCCAGCGTGATTTCCGCATTGTCCGCAAAAGGCAAATATTCATTGAGCTTCTGAAAAATACGCTGGTAGGCCGCCGAATCCAGCAAGGAGGGGGTTCCTCCGCCCACGTACAGGGTTTGAATGCCCTGCGGAAAATCCGCCGGATTGATGGTGGTAAAACGCAAATCAATCTCTCGGCACACCGCTTCCACATAAGCCTCATGCCCGCCGTATTTATCCAGCACCACGTAAAAATCGCAGTACACGCAGCGGGACAGGCAAAAAGGGACATGCAGGTAGATAAACATCGTGCCTCTATTCTAATCGAAAGATCATGACTGACTGCGCGGCAGGCTTTGGGGTAAGATAAAGGCCAATAAAAACAAATGGCGCCGCTATGCCTTTTACGTTCAACAATCTGGTGGTTTTCCCATGATTAACCTGCAAGCCCTGAAACAGTTTAAAGAGTCGCATTACACCCGGCATCTGGTTTTCAAATCAAGCAGCGTGGAAATTTTAGTGGTGTGCTGGCGCCCCGGCCATACCAGCCCCATTCACGGCCATGGCCCTTCGGACGGGCTGATGATCATTCTGGAAGGTGAAATTGTGAATACCAGCTACTTCCCGGATGGTAAAAAAGTATCCACGGTATGGCGGGCGGGCGATGTGGGTCACACCCCGCTGGGCGTCCGGCAC
>DAIDMR010000204.1 GCA_027448865.1 Vampirovibrio sp. | reverse complement strand
GTTACTCTCCGCGGAGACCTGCAGAAGCAGTTCTCCCGGCGCGATTTCCTGGGTTTGGCCTACGGCCCCCAGCGGGGAGGACTTGGTGCTGGCAATGCGCACAATGGGGTAGCCCTTGGCCGGATAGTCCACCAAATGTTCATCTTCCACCAGCAGGCACTTGAATCTGGATTCCAGATTTTTAAGCAAGGTTTCCAGAATCACTTCCCGCTTGATGTAGGCGCTAAGCACCTGACCATAAAGCACCTGCTGGATTTTGGTGGGCTGAATGGGCTCGGTATATCGAAATTCAGCGGGCAAGCCCCGACTGTCTGTGACCATCAGCCCGCCCACAAATACGTTGGGTACAGGGCTTGTGACCAGCAGGTATCCCAGTTTTAGGTCATTATTTTTCATGGTTTTTTAATTTTCTTGATGATTCCGGGCGGGCTGGGCTTTTCAGTTTTACTGACTGAGGCGGCTACGCAGGCGCAACAGGGCCTGGGCGTGCAGCTGACAGGCTCTGGACTCTGACACGCAGATAATTTCGCCAATTTCGCGCAGGGTCATATTCTCGTGGTAATACAAGGCGATCAGCAGTTTTTCCCGCTCCGGCAGAGAGGCGATGGCCGCGGCCAGTCGACGTCTCAATTCGCTCGCTTCAAATTCACCCTGGGGATCGGGGCTATTGCGGTCTTCCACCATGTCCAGCAAGGTCATGCTGCTCCCGGTGGTGTCGTTGCCGTAGGTGTCATCCAGAGACAACATGAGGTTCTGGGATTCCGACAACATCACTTGCAGCCGTTCCCGGGGAACGCCCAGGCGCTCGGCCAGCTCTTCGTCGTTGGGGGGGCGGCCCAGTTCCTCTTCCATTTTTTGCATGGTGGCCGACAGTTCTTTACTTCGGCGACGCACGCCCCGGGGAATCCAGTCCTGAAAACGGAGTTGATCGATGATGGAGCCCCGAATCCGGGTGACCGCGTAGGTTTCAAACTTCAGGCCCCGCCCCGGATCGAATCGTTCTACGGCCTCCATCAGGCCCATGGTGCCAAAGCTGACCAGATCTTCCGGGGCAATGCTGATGGGCAGGGTAATGGGCATGCGACTGACCACATAGCGTACCAGGTGCAGGTACTTCAAAATCAATTGTTCCCGTAACTGCGCGTTATTGGGATTTTTTTTGTAGTTTTGCCACAGCTTCAGCACTTCGTCGGCCTGCGCAGATTGCCCCTGACGGGCGTCTACGTGCAATTTTGATGCCGGGGGGTGAGCCTCGCTCATACGTTTTTAGACCCTTTTCCTGCCATCCATCCGTAACATTTATTATAGAGTGATTTGCAAACCAACTTGTTTTTTTGACAATATGAGAAGAAAATATCCCCCGTCTGATGCAGAGGGGCTTTATAAATTTGTATAGCAATCAAATGCTTTCACTGGTTTTTTAAGAGCAGTTAATCTCACTCAGTGCTTTCAGCCTTGCAGATAGGAACCTTGTTTTTATGTTTCCCGTCGTCGCCTCGCCCCAAACCTTTCCCAGAGAACTCGTCACCCGGCCACCGGCTCAGAAGCGTCCGGCGGGTCTGTTTTTCGGTAAAACGGCCTATGCTCAGGACAGAAACGAGGCCCAGGGAAGCCCTACCCCTTCCCGTCTGGACACGGTTAGCCTGACCCGGATGCAAGAGGCCCTGAAAAAGGCCATGCCCAAGTATCACTACACCATTGACGAGAATTTTGTCTCCAACTCGGTCACCAAGCTGACCTTTGACCGGGCCAAAGCCCAGGTGAACCATTTATCCAGGACCGTGACCGGAGAAGACCTCAGTCGCTTCAACGAGGCGGGTAAGCTGGGCCTGGTGGAAGAGTCCTCCGATATGTTTTTTGAAATGTACACGCTCAAGGCGCTTTATGGTGGCCTGATCAGCAAAGCACAGGTTAAAAAATGGGCTGCGGCGTTGCCCACTGCCATTAAGGGTGAGAAACAGGCCACGGAGCAAAATCTGAATGTCCTGCTGGGCGGCAAAGTACCGACCGAGGCGCAGCGGGAAAAGCTGCTGGATGGCTCTATGTTCCGTGATCAGCTGATGGCCATCCGACAGGATATCGAAACTCGGGTGGAACGTCAGAAGTCCGGCCCGATGGGGAGCTTGAGAGGCTGGGCGTTTAATCACTTCCGCAAGGAGGTCAATCGGGGTTGGGTGGATGTTGATAAAGATCAGCAAGCGCAGCAGGACCGGGCGTTGGATTTGCTGGCCCTGATTGGTATGAAATTCGCCCTGATGACCCGTAAAGACCCCAACTATCGGATTTTTGGGCATAATATCAAGTTGCTTTGGGATGAAGCCGAGGAGTTTCGGGAAGAAATGCACGGCGATAGCGCCAGTGACTCTCCGACCAAGTGGTTGATTGCCAGTATGGCCGGTTTGTACAGCTTGCCTTTTATGCCCTATCGGCCCTTTCAGTGGTTCATTACCAAGCAGGCGGGCCATGAGCTGAATTACGTGGATAAGCACGATGTCAAAGGGCAGTCAGAAAAGCTGCCTCGCTTTGATATTGACTATAAAGACCTGATGGAGACGGTTTTTAGCAAGCAAATTGGCCGTCAGGAGCTGGACTTCAGCCGCCCGGATATTGACGCCCGGCTTGAAATGCGGCCCGATATCCGGTTGAATCAGGACGCCATGAAAAATGGCAATGCCAAGCGAAAGTGTATTTTAAAGCCTTATGAACTGTGGCAGGAAAGCGCCGTGCTGAAAAACGCCACATTGGGTGAAAATAAAGAAAAGGATATTGCCGGAAAAGTGCTGAACACCGGCGCTTAATTGCCTGGCGTTCCGAGGGGTAGGTGTTGGTTGTTGGCGTGTGGCAAGAAACCGTCTTTGTTTTTGGTGTGGTAGGGGCTGATTGGCCACTTGGCGCAGTGGATTCCCGCCTTCGCGGGAATGACAGGATGGCGCGGGGATGCCCGGGTGGTGCGGGAATCACCACTTAAGACAGCAGTTGTTTCAGGCTGAGCAGCGCCGTGTAGGTGGGCAACACATAGAGTGTTTCATCGGCTTGGGTTTGGTTTAAGGCTTGCCCCAAAGCCACCTTTAACTCCGGTTCCACCTGTATGTTTTCCGCCGGGATACCACCGTACTTGAGGCGCACGGCCATATCATCCGCCCGAACCCCGCTGACCACAACGTGCTTATGCGGGGGGATGGCCTCGAACTGGGCGTCCCAAATCCAGGAGACATCCCGACCATCGGCGTAATTGTCGTTCAGGGCAATCAGCAAACGACCCTTGGGATCGCCACCCACCAGCTTGAGGACTTCGGAGGCGCCCACCGGGTTTTTGATCAACATGATCAGGGTATTCTTACCTTGTAAAACCCGTTTTTCAGCTCGACCAAACACACTTTGATAGTGCTGCAAACCGCTTTCAAGGACGCTGGCCGGTAGACCTAAATCGTAGGCGGCAGCGGCGGCTGCCAGCAAATTATATACGTTAAACAGGCCCGGCAGTGGTAGGGTCAGGGAAAGGGTATCCTCCCCATAGCGCAGGCGAATGTCGCTGGCTTCGGGTTTCACCAGCACATGTTCCGCCGCCACGGTCAAGGGTGGGCGCTGAAAGCCGCATTGCTGGCAATGATAGTTTCCCAAATGGCCAAAAATCAGGGTGTCGTAGGCCAGTGGGCCTTGGCAGGCCGGGCATTGGGTGACTTCCCGGGTGAAGGGCACCGGCCCGCTGATGGGTGCCCCATGCTGGTAGGTGACGCTTTCCACCCCGAAGTACAAAAGGTTGTCCTTGAACTTGGCGTGCTGGCCCAGCGTGGTGACCAGCGGATCATCGCCGTTTAAAATCAGGCGACCCTGACCTTGGGCCAGTTCCGTTTGTTCAATGCCGCTTAAAATCAGTTTGGCCGTGGTATCCAGCTCGCCGTAGCGATCCAGTTGATCCCGGAACAGGTTGCTGACCACCACCCGCTGTACTTCAATTTCGCGGGTTAAGCCCTTCATGGAGGCTTCATCCACTTCCAGTACGGCGTAATCCGCGTTCAGGTGCCCGGTCATGGTGCTTTGCTGAACCAGCGCGGCGGTAATGCCCGGCACCATGTTGGCCCCCAGTTGGTTATGCACCACCTGATAGTCCGCTTCCCGGATGAACTGTGCCAACAGCCCGCAAGTGGTGGTTTTGCCGTTGGTGCCGGTCACGGCGATGACCTGATGCTTGACCTGTTTGCCCAGATTGCGCAACAGGTCGGGATCGAGCTTGCGGGCCACTTTGCCGGGCAAGCTGGTGCCGGAGCCCATTTTGAGGAAGGCGGTCAGGTTGGCCACGGTTTTAGCGGTGGTTACGGCAAAAGCGGTTTTCAGCATGGCAAAGCGATTCCAGAACGTCATACGTCCCATCATACTATTTCCCGGTGGTTTTTGGAGCAACTCGCCAACAGCGCTTTGGGCAGCGCATTGGCACTACTCCGGCAAAATCATTTGACCGTCGGGGGTCAGTTCAAAATTGGGATTCCAGGCCACTTCCCACAGAATGCCGTCCGGATCGGCGAAATAGCCCGCATGGCCGCCCCAACTGGTATCTTGGGCCGGTTTCACGATTTTGCCGCCCGCTTGCTCGGCCAGCGCCAAAACCTCGGCCACCTGATGCCGCTGATGGACATTGTGAGCCAGACTGATGCCCCGGAAGCCCTGACCATCGTTGGCAATGCCCGCGTCTTTGGCCAGTTCATCCTTGGGAAACAACGCCAGCACCAAGCCGCCCCCCATCTGGAAAAAGACGACGCCTGCGGAGCTGCCTCGCCTGGAGGGCGTCCAGCCCAGCCCCTGCTCGTAAAACGAGCGGGACTGAGCCAAATCGGAAACGCCCAAAGTGATAAAACTAATGCGTTGTTGAAGCGACATGAATTGTTGCAGCCTTAATTGTGGCGATATTAAACGGCGGTGCTGTGTTTGGCCAATTGGGTGAAGGTCACGCCTTCTTTTTCCATGCGGGCCAGCACTTCTTTCAAGCGCTCATCCGGCACGGTCAGGGCCACCCGGAAGTATCCTTCGCCTTCCGCCCCGTAGCCGGTACCCGGAGGCACCACCACGCCGCATTTTTCCAGCAGCAGGCTGACGAATTCCACGCTCTTCATGCCGGTGGGCACCGGCACCCACAGGTAGAAGGTGGCCTCGTTACGGGGAACGTTCCAGCCCAGTTTGTTCAGGCCTTCCACAAAAATATCCCGGCGACGGGCGTAGATGGCGTTGAGATCCTTGGTCAGCTCCTCGGAGTGGTTCAAGCCCACGGCGGAAGCATGCTGGATGGCTTTGAACACACCGCTGTCGGTGTTGTTTTTGACCGTACCCAGGGCCTTGATGGCATCCGGGTTGCCCACGGCGAAACCGACCCGCCAGCCGGTCATGTTGTACATTTTGCTGAGGGAGAACATCTCGATGCACACATCTTTGGCGCCGGGAACGGACAGGAAACTGGGGGCCTTGTAGCCGTCAAAGGTCATCTCGGAGTAGG
>DAIDMR010000203.1 GCA_027448865.1 Vampirovibrio sp. | reverse complement strand
ATCAACGCCAACATCGGCAATTCAGCGGTGTCTTCTTCCATTGAGGAAGAGGTGGAAAAGCTGGTATGGTCCATCCGGTGGGGGGCGGACACGGTCATGGATCTATCCACCGGCGCCAACATCCACGCCACCCGCGATTATATTTTGCGCAACGCCCCGGTACCCATCGGCACGGTGCCCATTTATCAGGCTCTGGAAAAAGTGGATGGCCTGGCCGAAGAGCTGACCTGGGACATCTTCCGGGATACCCTGATTGAGCAGGCCGAGCAAGGGGTGGATTACTTCACCATTCACGCCGGAGTCCTGCTCAAATACGTGCCACTGACGGCCAACCGCATGACCGGCATCGTGTCCCGAGGCGGTTCCATTATGGCCAAATGGTGTCTGGCCCATCACAAAGAGAATTTTCTCTACACCCACTTTGAAGATATTTGCGAGATTATGAAAGCCTACGATGTCAGCTTCTCGCTGGGAGACGGCTTGCGTCCGGGATCGATCGCCGATGCCAACGATGCCGCCCAATTCGGGGAACTGGAAACTTTGGGCGAGCTGACCCAACTGGCCTGGAAGCACGACGTGCAAACCATGATTGAAGGCCCCGGCCATGTGCCCATGCACATGATTCGGGAGAATATGGAAAAGCAACTGAAGCATTGTGATGAAGCGCCGTTTTATACATTGGGGCCGCTAACCACCGATGTAGCCCCCGGCTACGATCACATCACCAGCGGCATTGGGGCGGCCATGATCGGTTGGTTCGGGACGGCCATGTTGTGCTACGTGACCCCCAAAGAGCATTTAGGCCTGCCCAACCGGGAGGATGTGAAAACCGGCGTGATCACCTACAAAATTGCCGCCCACGCCGCCGATTTGGCCAAAGGGCACCCGGCGGCCCGGTATCGGGATGATGCCCTGTCCAAGGCTCGCTTTGAATTCCGGTGGGAGGATCAGTTTAACCTCTCGCTGGACCCGGAAACAGCCCGGGCCTTCCACGATGAGACCCTGCCCGCCGAGGGGGCCAAAGAGGCACAGTTCTGCTCCATGTGCGGCCCCAAGTTCTGCTCCATGAGCATTACCCAGGACGTGCGGGAACTGGCCGAGCAAACGGGTGATCTCAAAGCATGAGCACTACTGTGGGTATCGTGGGCGCCGGCTTATTGGGCAGACTACTGGCCCTGACGCTTAGCCAGCGGGGTTGGCAAGTCTCTCTGTTTGATAAAGACGGCCCCACGGTGCCCCACAGTTGCGGTTACGCCGGGGCGGGCATGCTGTCCCCCATTTCAGAGCTGGAGTCGGCGGAGCCCCTGATTGCCCGGCTGGGCTTTGACGCCTTGCCACTGTGGCGGCAACTGATTGATAGCCTGAACTTATCGGTCTATTTCCAGACCGAAGGCACCCTGATTGTAGCTCACCATCTGGACAACGCCGATCTTCATCACTTTCGGCACCTGCTGCAAGGAAAACTCCAACAATGCCAAAACGAGGAAGTTCCAACTGCCGTGGCCAGCGCCATTCAATGGCAGCTCTCTCCCGGCCAATTGGCCCAGCTGGAGCCGGAATTGAGCGGGCGATTTCACAGCGGCATTTTCATCCCGGAAGAAGGGCAGTTGGACAACCGCCAATTGCTCATCGCCCTGGAAAACGCATTAAACCGGGCCGGGGTTCAATGCCATTGGCACACCCCGGTGCAGGCCATT
>DAIDMR010000202.1 GCA_027448865.1 Vampirovibrio sp. | reverse complement strand
AGCCGCAGGCCAACAAAAACGAAGCGACCAGACAGAAACGGATCGTTTCAAAGCCCGGTCAGGAAAGCACGCTTAAACCAGTCGTTCAGGCGGCCAAGCCGTTTGAGCCCACCAGTAACCCCAATCCAGCCCTCACTCCGGACAACGCCGCAAAAAGCGGGCCGGAAAAACCACGGCAGGATCATCGCATCGAGCCCGATCAGGCGGCCAGCCAGAACGCGCAGCCCCAGCTGAATCCGGCCAAAATCACTTACAAGCAGGTTTTCTTGCCGCAAGCGCAGGATAAAAAAACGGCAACGCCGACCCAGCCCGAACCAACCGCGGTCAACCCGATTTTCCGTCCTATCTATCAAACCTACGACCCCACCGAGCATCAGATGGCCAGCGCCTCCAGGGGCAAACCATTTGAGGCCTTCCAGATGCTGGCCACCAGCGCCCTGGACCAGTTGGCCATGAGTACAAAAACCAGCGATCTGGTCTATACCCCGGCTTTAGACACCAGCAGCGCCACAACCGATACCTACAACAACCGCAGCAACCTGAAAGTGCTGAAATCCGGCATCAGCCAGAAAATGACCAGCGTGGATCTGACCATTGGCAAAGCCGAAGTCATTTACCTGAGCCGCCCGGCCTCCCGGGTTTCCGTGAGTAATCCGGAGGTGGCCACTGCCGTTATTATCAGCCCCACCCAGATTCAGCTGGTAGGCAAGGCGGTTGGCGTAGCCAACTTGCTGGTGTGGGGAGATATGGTGTCCCCGGATCATACCGTGGTGGACATCAACGTCCACAAGGACGTCTCCGTGCTGGTCAACCAGTTACGCTATGTGGATCCCGGTATTCAAATCGTTCCCCTGGCCGCCGAAGATACCGTCATTCTGACCGGTCAGGCCGAAACCCGGGAAACCGCCCAACTGGCCGTGGAAATGGCCAAGGCTTTTTTCGGGAAAAGCACCAACATGGCCGCGCCCAGCGGTGGCAACGGCCCCAACTCTCAGGCACCCGGATCGGCCATTCCCGGACTGAACTCCAACGTCATCAACCTGCTCAAGGTCAAGGGCGAACCCTCCACCAAAATTGAACTGGTGCGTCAACGCTTGATGGACATTGATCCCAACATTCACATTGACGTGGTTCCGGGCCCCGATGGCGATGAAAAAGTGATTTTGACCGGGCGGGTGGCTACGGCCAGC
>DAIDMR010000201.1 GCA_027448865.1 Vampirovibrio sp. | reverse complement strand
GTTTTGATTTTTATTTCAACTACCTCAGGAAGCCTGCAACGGTGGGGAGCTGTCTTCAGTTGGCTGGTCGTCAGGTGGTGATTCTGGACGTCAATGACGGTGACCTGGCCTCCATTGTGCAATATCGCACGGGGGATATTTACGTTCCCAAGCTGGATGGGCATGAGGCCCTGCTGAAAGAGTGCGAATATTTTATTGCCTGTATCAAGTCGGGGCAAAAACCCATGAATGATGGCGTGGCTGGACTGAAAATCGTCAAAATGCTGGAAGCCTGCGACGCTTCCATGAAACGGAATGGACTACCCGTTGAACTAGATTTTGCGGGTCTTCCACACGCGCAAGGCATGAGCAAAATATAAAAAAGACAAGTATCTCTTCACAAGACGGTTGTAACTGTATGAGTGCAGCGAGTTAAAAATTCAGGCTGGGCATCTTTGCCAGAAGCACCTTGGGTTTGTCTGAGCTGTACGCAGTTTTAGAGACGTGTTGTGAAGAGGATGCTTGCCCAAAATATTGCCTTCAACGACAACCAGCACCGGAATGGTTCTGAACTTTCCAAGCCTTTGTCCTGTGATTGAATACCGAGCTGACATGCGGTCGCTTTGCCTCTGCTTGCGAAACAATCGTTTTATCAGGCTTTTATCTGTGTTTGACATGCAAAAAGCACTTATTGTATGGTTACCGTAGCACTTAAAGTGAGTTCTCTGACTCCAAATCCGGCTTTAAGCCCTCTCTATTTGCATTTGGCCGATTAGGCAAATCATCTTATCACAGGTACCTTATCTTTATGTTCACTCTGGATTCCAATTCTCCGACACTTCCGGCCAGGAAGCGATTGTCTCCGCGCTTTAAAGGACATCAGGCAGAAAACAGAAACCGTCAATTTTCCAGCGAGCAAGCTGAGGCTTTGGCCGCTCTGGCCCTTCAGCAGGATGAAACGGCCAATCCATTGCTGGATCACCAAAAGCCGCGCGGCTACGCTAGAATTCCGGTCTTGCTGGAAAAAGGCGGAAAAAAAATCTCCAGCGCTACCGCCAGCATCGACTTTTTACCACATCACGTATCGGCAACCACCAAAAATCTCCTGCAATGGGCTCAGGGAAAAATCAGCCCACCCAGCCGCAGGGAGGATTTGAAAGCCGCCACTGAACAACAGAGAGTGGCTGATGTCGAGCGTTTATTGCAGGCCGTGGAACGTCAGCTCCCCCTGGCAGACCTGTACGATCTGGAGACCGGCATGCCCCCCGCCGAAACCAGACGTCTGCTGGCTCGGGCTTTTTATAATGAACCGAAACTGATGACGGTCATTAACAACGCGCTGACCCATCCGGCCATTGCCACCTTGATGTGGCCCGTGGTGGCCAAACCGGATCTCCGGGAGAGTCTGGAAAATATCGTGGCCTGGCAACAGGAACGAGAAAGCCACGCCCTGTTGCAAGATGACCAGAGCCTGTCTGCATCTTCCGCCCTGCCCTTTGAGGCTGCCTCGTCGCAAGGCGGATCATCCCCGGAAACCGGCGCTGAACTGGCCCACCGTTTACAGGCCGCAGCCGCCTTGTCCGCCCGAGGGGGAAAGGCGCTGGCCCAAAAGCTACGGCAGTCAGAATCGTTTCAGCTTCGCCCCTTAACCGACGCCGAGTTGAAAACGCAGTACTTCCAGAAAAACCAGTACCCACCCCTTAAGGATCCTCACGAGTTTATGGTTCTGGAACCGGGAGAATCCAGGGTCAAGGTGACCAATCGCTTGCCGGAAGCAGAGGACAGCCGGTCGGCTCAACAGTCCTGGCTGAAGCGACTCCTGCCCCACCCGAGAAGGCTGGTGCTGGATCATGCCCTGCCGGTCAAGATCACATCCAAAGACCCCAACGCCCAGCTATTGGTGGCCGCCTTGCTCAAGGATCAGGATTTGCCGCCCATACAGCCCAATACCACCGTAGCCTTGCGTTTAAGAAATGAAGCTCACTTCAAGCAACATGTTTTTCGCCCGATTGTGGATACCTTTCGCATCAGCGAAGAGATTGAAATCAGGGACCCCGGCAAGCCGGGAGCGTTTAAAAAGGTGCAATTAAAAGAGGCCTGCCTGTGGCCCTTTATCGAGGCAGTATTGCTGAGAGGGGAAGCCGGATTGGGTCCCAACTGCAACGTGAAAGGCACCCGAACGAAGTGCTTCGACTTGTTGGCGGACGCCGATATTTATCAGTTCACCGCCTCCGATCCGGCAGTCGCCAAGCTGCTGAACGATCGACTGCACAACAAAAACGATCCCAAATTACGGGAGCTGAAAGCAAAACTGGCAGCCATTCAGCTGGCCGGACTGCAATACGCCGAACAAGTGGATGTGCTGGATACGGTGGCCACCTTTTCCAAGGGGTTTGCCGCCGGGGTGGCCGGTGAACAGATTGCCAGCCACATTGGGGGTGATGCCCAGCCCGGTGAAAACGTCTGGAAAAACCCGGCCATGTGGATTCGACTGGCGTTTTTGAGTCTGGTGGACACCATTGATAACTGGTACGGCGAGCATGGCGTGCTGGAGGCCGACTTAAAAGGCATGGGACTGAATAACAGTCAAGAGGATGTTTTCGGCAGCGCTCCACCTGAAGATCCGTTGCCCGTCAGTCACTATTTTTCAGCCCGACACGCCACCCATCTACCGGGCTGGCTGGAATCCCTGCGTCGTCGGGTTCTCCTGATGGGCGCCGGTGATGCCGACGGAAAAGCGTCTCAGGCCGTGGCCACCACCTATCGCTCAGTCGCCATGGGTGGGCTGGGGGGCATGGCCGCCTCCCTGTATGCCGCCAAAACCTTTACGGAGGCGCAACCCAGGCTGTTCGAACAGATGCTGTCCACCTCCATCGGGACGCTGGGCGCCTTTTCCATCCCCATCAATTTCGGACTGACCCTGCCCCGGGTCATGAGTTCTTTTAACGAACACCTGGAGGCCGGTCGACTCAAATTGCCGCCACACGTCAATGCCGATGACGAGAGGGACGTGCAGGCCTATATCAAGGAAGTCGCCATGCAGGAAATGATGTCCCGAACCGGACTGAAGGCATCCCTGAAATCCTATACGGTCATCCCGGCGTTGGGGCTGGTGTGGCCCGCGCAACTGGTTATTCCCCGGCCCATCCTACAATCGGTTTTGGCGCCCTTTATGCCGGTGGCGGAAAATTTAACCCGCATGGGCATGATGTTGCACCGGGTGGATCGATCTTTCCCCAAAAGTCTGGCGGACACCGAGGGCATGGTGCTAACCGCGTATATCAATGATGAAACGACTCTGGATCGCTATCAGCATGCCATCCGTGGAGCCTTCAACGGTACCTGGTCTCAGGTCACAGCCCAGGGCATGAATATTTTCACGTATCCGCTACAGTTGGCCATGACCCATCGAAAACACATTGATTTTCATGACGGGCCCGAATAACAAATCGAACAAAAAATACCAGGTCACCCGAATAGATTGAACCCGATCTGTTTTTTTCAAAATTTTTAAAAGCCCTTCAAGCAGGATAGGCCCGTGTGGCGCATTGGCTCTGGCTTGCGGGTATGCTAGTATTTCCGATATTCAATGACTGAGGTGAGGATTATGGATCTGGTAACCGGTGGGGCCGGTTATATCGGCAGCCATTTTATCAAGACGTATCTGAATCGCTTTCCCGAAAGTGAGATTGTAGCGGTTGACAACCTGTCGCAGGGGCATGCCGGAGCCCTCTCCATGTCATCCCGCATTCACTTTGAACAGGAAGACATCGGCAATACAGAGGCCATGGTGGAAATTCTCCGCAAGTATGAGATAAAAACCGTCATTCACTTTGCGGCCAACTGCTATGTCGGGGAGTCACAGGAAAACCCGGCCAAGTATTTTCAGAATAACTGCATCCATACTTTAAACCTCTTCAAGGCCATGCAGATTTGCGGCGTTAAGCAAATTGTTTTTTCCTCCACCTGCGCCACGTATGGGAATCCGGTCTACTCGCCTCTGGATGAACAGCATCCGCAAAACCCCATCAATGTGTATGGTTCCACCAAGTTAATGACCGAACAGGCGCTACGGGCCTATTCACTGGCTCAGGGCTGGTCTTACGTGGCCTTGCGGTATTTCAACGCAGCCGGGGCCGACGAAAGCGGCCTGATCGGGGAGCGTCACGATCCGGAAACCCACCTGATCCCGCTGATATTGCAAACCGCTCTGGGGAAACGCAAGGCCGTCCAGATTTACGGCAATGACTACGATACACCGGACGGAACCTGCATTCGGGATTACATCCACGTCAACGATCTGGCAACGGCCCACATCGCGGCCATCAAATACCTGAGAGAGAATCCCGGTGGAGAGATTTTTAATTTGGGCAGCACCCGGGGTTCATCCGTACTGGACGTGATTAACACCTGCCGGAAGGTTACGGGCCGGGATATTCCGGTCGAGTACTCCGCCCGCAGACCGGGAGATCCCCCCCTACTGGTGGCCAATGCTGAAAAAGCCCAGCGGTTACTGGGATGGACAACCCGGTACGATTTGCGGCAAATCGTTGAAACGGCCTGGCAATGGGAGCAACATCCCCAATTCCCGAGCGGACGATAACATCAAAGCCACGGTGTTTTTTCATCGAAGCTCGGAATCAAATTGCGCTTAAAAACTTCTTCTTTTTTGGCATAAGCGCTGTTGATCCCTGATGAATTTTACAATTTGAATTCGCGTCACCGGTTGATGCTAAAATGTCTGAAAATTATCTGGAGACTGCCATTGTGACTGTCATGACCCCACTCGATACCCTGTCCGCCATCGAACAGCGGCGATCCGTCAAGCATTACGATCCAGCGTTTGTGATGCCAGAAGATCACAAGCAGCGTCTTCTCTCTCTGGCCTTACTTTCTCCCAGCTCATTCAACATTCAGAACTGGCGCTTTGTAGTGGTCGATGATCCACAAATTCGCCAGCGGTTGAAGGCAGCCGCCTGGAATCAGGATCAAGTGACCGATGCGTCTTTACTGGTGGTCTTATGCGCCAACCTGAACAGTTGGGCGGAACAACCCGAGCGCTACTGGCAAACCGCTCCCGAAGAAGTGCGTAACTTTTTAGTCACCGCCATCACCAATTTTTATGCGGACAAACCCCAGACCCAGCGGGATGAAGCGATGCGCTCCTGCGGAATTGCCGCCCAAACCCTGATGCTGGCCGCCAAAGCCATGGGTTATGACTCCTGTCCCATGGTTGGTTTCGACGCTGAAGCAGTGGCCCAGATCATCCGCCTGCCGGCGAATCATGTGATTGGCCTGATGGTGGCCATTGGTAAGGCCGTGCAGCCTGCTCGCCCCAGGGGTGGCCAGTTACCCATGACAGATGTGGTGATTCACAATCAGTTTCCATAACCGTCTCATTCGGTTCAGCCCACTTTCTATAATCCCGACCCAGCGGTGACCAGCGCGGGGTTGTGTGGTTGGCCCGATCGGATTACCAGGGGCAGGGTATAGGCCACAAAGGATTTGGTCATTCCCAGACAGCGCTCTTGATACAATTGTGCGTCCGGGAAACAGCGCCGAACTTTCCGCTCGTCCAGCAAGCGCAGTGCATCCACCCGCTTCAGGCAAGTGTCCCAGGACTCACAAGGCAGGCGCTTCACCGGCTGGAAGGTGAGGCGTTGTTTCCAGGTCTCCACCGTACGGCCAATCCCGCCGCCGGTGAGATCAAAGTAATACAATAAAAGCGCCTGCAGTGTTCTGGGCAAAAATTGATAGAACGGGTAACAGGAGTGAGACTCTATTGGAAAATACAAATTGGGTGTTTGCACAAAGTAGGCTTTGCCCACCCGCCGAATTTCCCGCGCCATTTTGAGTTGCTGCGCGTCATCCCCCACGTGTTCAATCACCGAATTTGAAAAGACAATATCAAAGGCCTCATCCTCAAATCGGGATAAATCGGTAACATCGCCCGCCACACTGGTGAAGGCGGGATGATGGGTCGGGGCGGACTCCAGGTTCAGCAACACAATCTCCAGCCCCTCGGTATCCTCAAAGCCCATGCTCTCCCAGAATGAGAAGGTTCCACCGGCGTCCAGAATTTTCAGGGGGCGGGGAAATTGCGCCAGCCACTCCCTGAAAAATAAAAATCGCTTCTGACGCATCCGCCAGGCCAGGCTGTTGACCTTGTAAGAGTCAAAAATTTTCTCTCGCAACATATTCATACACGGCCCTCAAGCCTCACAACACTATTGTTCCAAATGCCAACCGGCGCTTTCGTTCATAATAATCGTTCAGTCCATTCAAGATGTTTGCGTGGCATTGCAGCGACCCATCCACACAAGCCATTTTTTCCATTGTTCATGAGCCAGGTACAGAAAGAAACTGCACAGGTAACCAGTCAAAGAAGAAAAAACTAGCCGCCTAGACTAGGCAGTCTGGTGAAAATACGGTTACCTGAACGTTCCCACGTTGAATCCAGCGGCTTGTTGGCCTCCCGCTTCTAAAGTGTTATGGTATGAAGATTAACAAGCCCAGTCACACAAGCCTCCCAGACAAGCCACAAAGAGAAGCCAAAGAGAGAAACTAAAAGACCAGCCCCAATGACCAGCCAGATTGATCCCAAAACCACCGGCCTCCACTGGAATTTTGACAATAGTTACTGCCAACTGCCCTCCTTCTTTTTTGCCCGGCAAAGTCCGGCTCCGGTGCGGGCTCCACAGCTGGTGATATTCAATCATTCGCTCAGTCAGGAGCTTGGACTCTCAGAGTCTACAGAAATCGGGCCATCGGTGGCGCTGGAATTGGCCGGAAATCAAATCCCAGTGGGTGCGGAACCCATTGCTCAGGCCTACGCCGGTCATCAGTTCGGGCATTTCACGATGCTGGGGGATGGCAGGGCCATATTACTGGGAGAGCATCTCAGCCCAAGTGGACAGCGCTTTGACATTCAGCTCAAAGGTTCCGGACAAACGCCATACTCCCGGCGGGGCGATGGTCGGGCCGCGCTGGCCCCCATGCTGAGAGAGTACATTATCAGCGAAGCCATGCATGCCCTTGGAATCCCTACCACACGCAGTCTGGCCGTGGTCAGCGCCGGCCAACCTGTCTATCGGGAGACCACACTGCCGGGAGCGATACTCACCCGCATCGCCGCCAGCCATATCCGGGTCGGTACGTTTGAATACGCCGCCACGCAAGGAAATCAAAGGCAGCTCCAGGCTCTGGCCGATTACACCATTCAGCGACATTACCCCGACTGCGCAAACGCCGGGAATCCATATCTCTGTTTTTTAGAAGCGGTCCTGGATCGACAAGCCCGTCTGGTTGCCCGCTGGCAACAGGTGGGCTTTATTCATGGCGTCATGAACACCGACAACATGAGCATTGCCGGGGAAACAATCGACTACGGCCCCTGTGCCTTTATGGATACATACCATGCGGACACCGTGTTTAGCTCTATCGATCAGCAGGGCCGCTACGCTTACGGCAATCAGCCACTGATGGCCCAGTGGAACCTGGCCCGGTTGACCGAAGCCCTGCTGGCCCTGTTGCACTCCGATAGTGAGGAGGCCCTGCGGTTGGGACGGACGGTGGTTTTTGAGTTTCCAGAGCGCTTTCAACGTTACTGGCTGAGTGGCATGAGGGCCAAGCTGGGCCTGTTTACCGAAGAGGACGCAGACACCGCCCTGATCCAAGCGTTATTGGCATGGATGCAAAACACGGCGCAGGACTACACCCACACCTTGCGCAGTTTGGGTTCGGACGCTCTGGCCGCACAGCCTTTTTTCCACAATGCCGCTTTCGCGATCTGGTATGCCCAATGGCAAGAACGGTTGACCCGACAGCCTCAGACGCCTGAACAGGTTCGAGCCCTTATGAACGTCAACAATCCGGCCATTATCCCTCGCAACCACCATGTGGAAGAGGCGTTGCGGGCAGCCAGTGAGGAGGGTGATCTGACAAACCTCCATCAACTGCTGGAGGCCCTGAAGCAACCCTATGTGGAACGGCCTGAGTTTAAGGCCTACCAGATGCCACCGCCCGCTTCCCGCGAACCCTACCGTACCTTTTGCGGCACCTAGCCGTGACACCAACCCCAACAGGGAAAGCGTTGGTGGCAGCCCCTATCCTCGTGATGGCTCTCTCAGGGCTGTCTGAGCCGCTGGGCCATCGCAGCGACTTACGGACGGCGGCTTAATAAACTGTTGACCGTTGTTTTTACAGGTTTTCCCTAACGCCGCTCAATATCTGCGGCCCAATACCTGCGAGAGAATCGGCATTATCCCTGAGGTCTCCAGAATCCACACCGTTAGGCATCGCGTGTGACAAACGGCCACGTGCGCAAAAAAAAATCTTGAGATGCATTGTTTCAGGTAATCCAAATTCTGCAATTCCTGTTTATTTTTTGAACTTTTTTAAAAAATGGCAAAATCAAACGATGAACCTGTTTCTAAAAAGCATGGGTACGCCTCGTTTTTCGGGTAATTACCCCAGCACACCCGGCAAGTCAGGCACTGACCAATCCTCCAAAAACGGCGAACACCCCGATAAAAAAGCCCTCTACGAGCCTTTGCTCGACCAATACAAGTTCGACTTACTTCAGGATGCTGGTAAAAAGTACTTGGCAGCAGTCGATGGGGACACGCGAATAGCCGCTTACGGCTGGATTTCTGAAATGCTCAGGTACATTTGCCTGCCCCAGGACACTATCAGCATTGAACTGAATCCGCGTTCTCCGGCAGAAAGTCAGAACGCCGGCATTCAAATGAAGCTTAAACTGACGCCTCAATTTCCATTCAGCCTTGCTGAAAACTGCAAGTTACTGTCCCCCATTCTACAGGCGGATGAAAAACCGTTGTTGGCCCTGTTTCAAAAAAAAGGGGCCTGGATTCCCTCTCGGGAAATTGTCGTTCAGGCTCAAGCCGCATTGCAGAGCGAATCGGTTACGAATCATCTGTCCTCCGAGCGCCAGAATGCCCTGGCCAGAATGATTCAAACCGTTCCGGGAATGCGGCTGACTATACAAGATTTTCTGGGTAGAACGCCTCTTCACCATGTATCAGAGCAAGGCTATTTACCCATCGTCAAGGCGCTACTGGATGCAGGCGTGCCAACAGAAGGCATCGACAGTACAGGCTGTACCCCCTTGCATTTGGCGGCAGGCAGGGGGCACCGGGCAGTGATTGAAGCCTTGTTAACAGCAGGCACCAATCCAGACACAAGTACTTATACGGGTACTGCGCTTCATGCGGCCGCTTTTGGCGGGCACCTTGAAGTGCTGCTACAGCTACTGCGGTCAAAGGCCCATCCGGAGCAAAAAAATCATCAGCAGGAAACACCCTTGCACGTGGCGGCATCTCAAGGGCACGAGGCCATTGTGAACGCCCTCATTCAAGCAAAGGCAAATATCGAATCAAAAGATGAGAACGGCAAAACCCCACTCCACGCGGCAGCCGAATCGGGACATCCACATATTGTGACACAACTGCTTGCACTGGGCGCACCTGTGAATAATACGGATGCATCAGGATTCACCGCGCTTCATTACGCTGCGGCCCAAGGGCAATCCGAGATGGTGAATGTATTACTGCAGCACCGCGCGACTGTGCTCGCCACTGATCATCATAAAAAAACGCCACTCCATTGGGCTGCTCAGCAGGGCTCCCCTGAAATTATTAACACCCTGATGGCGCATCAGGCTGATATGGCCTCAAAAGACATTGAGGGGAAAACACCGTTACACTGTGCGGCAGAAGCAGGACGATTGAATGCGTTGAATACTCTGCTTCTGGATCATTACGCTGACATTCTGGAGCGGGACAATCAGGGGCAAACCCCGCTTCATCTGGCCGCAGCCGCTGGCAAGCCGGACGTGGTCAACAGGCTGATTGAACTGGGACAGGGCATGGAAATGAATATCAATGAGTCCGACGATCTTGGACAAACGCCCCTTCATCTGGCCAGCCGTCATGGGCGTTCCAGTGTGATCAGAACCTTGTTGCGTAACGGAGCGGACATTATGTCCCACACACAGGACCTGGAAACGCCGCTCCATCTGGCGGTTCGCAGTGGGAAAGAAAAAGCGGTCGCCATTCTGCTTGAGGCAGGGGCTCCAGTGAACGCCCGGAATTTATCAGGGAAAACACCGCTTCACTATGCCAGAAAACAGGCCATTGTCCATTTACTACAAACCGCTGGGGCCAGCCAGACGCACCAGGATCATTCCAGTAACGACGCAGGCCCGTAACGACTCCGACTGGCAACCCGGACAACAGTCCCGAATGGTCTAGTGGCTGGCAGTCCCAAATGCTTTCTGCAAGGCCGCAATGTGCTCATCCGTCAGGTGCGCCGTGTCGAAAATGGAAAAACCGTGGGCACCCGAAGAATGTGCCTGCCTGATCTGCTCCATCAAAATTTCGGGGCCACTGCCGTTAAACGGACTAAAAATACCGGACACAATGGGCACCTTATCACTGCTATGGATCTTCACAAAGGCGGTGTCCTGACCCACCACCTTCACAGAACTGGTCAGCAACATGGGTGCGAGAAAATCGATCCACCCCTGCTCGGCCCACAAGCGCCAATCTTCGTGCTTTTTCACCTTGGATTCCAGCAACTTGGCAAAGGCCGTCGCCGAGACAGGCAGCCCGGGCTTGCGCTGTCGAACCATTTCGGCCGTCTGTTTGACGAACCGGTTCACCTGTTCTTCCTTAAAAGCAGACCACTGCTCCCAAAGCACGGTATTCTCAGGCGTCAAAGTGGCCGGATCGACGCCAGAACGCTCCTGAAACAGACGGCGGGCAATGGGTGTATATCCCCAGGTACTGTTCAGAAAAGTCACCCGATCCGGGGACAGACTCAGGGGGTAGTCCATATAATCCAGTTGCAGGCCATCAATGTCGTAGCGGGTCACGATTTCATCGATCAGTTTGAGCAAAAAGGCCTCGGCCTCGGGATTGGCCTGATCGGCGAAATAAGCGCCTTTCTCAATGGTGGAGGGCGTCAGGCGTGACTGATCCATACTGGAATACTGAACATTGGCCCACTGCGGGTACTGCTTCAAAATGGGGCCGGGCCCATGAAAGGCATCCGTTCCCACGTAAAAGGACTGATACCAGACATGCAGTTTAAGACCCCGCTTATGACACTCCTCAATCCACACCGCCAGGGGATCCCAACCGGCAAATTTGGGATTCTGCGTTTCACGCAAGCCATACAGCTGATACGTATTGGACGGAAAAATGGTGTAGCCGTGAAAAAAAGTTTCCAGAAAAACCGTATTAATCCCGGCTTTGGCCAGACGATCCAGCGTAGCCCCCACTGCGCTGGCGGATTGCTCCACAGGGCGATGCCAAGCCCCCCGAACCGCCGTGGCGGGAAACACATTATAATGCCGCCAGGCCTCGCTATCCATTCGCTTCATGGCCGCTTCTATCCGGGTCATGGCCACATCCTGAGGCAACCGTTCGATATTGCGAATCAACCACTGGGCTTCGTCCCGAAGTGGCAAACTTACCAAGTCCTTGAACCCATCCAGCTTTTTGGCCAATTGATAAGCATAGGTATCTAGGGTCACATCACTGATAATCACCTGTCTGGCGGCATCCACCTGAATGCTGGCCCCCAGCGGGGCATGCTCAATCAACCACTGCCTGGCAGTGCCATGACCACTCAACACGTAGCCACGATCATTTGGAATCAGAGAGTCCGAGCCTTCCTGTTCCACAACCCGGCCATTAATCACGGTGACTTCAAACCCAAATTCATTGGTCTCCGTGCGGGGCTTTCCGTAGGCCTGGCTGTACAAAATCAGTTGATTGGAGGCGCGATACCCGGGAAATCCGCTACCCGGCTGGTTGTTTTTGGAGGATGGGTTAATCACGGAAATCGGAAATTCCGACCGGGCCAACGGGAATACCTCCGCCTGAACAGGGCCACCCCATAACACGCCCAAAGCCATAAGCCCGGCAGTACAAACAAGCAAAATTTTTCGGTAAGACATGAATCTTCTTTCAGGTTAGTCATCAAAGCGGACACTACCGATCCCGTTGAAGCCCGGCCCATTTGAGTTCGGGCAGTTTGTGTTCTGCCCATTTGGACCTAATCAACTTGCCTTTGGGTCGCTCAGAGAGGGTAGAACAGTCAATCATCCTGACTGAACCATTTTACGCCAGTTTCAGTCAAAATGCCCCAAACGGTCTAGGCAACCTGAAATTGTAACGGCTCCAGGGCTGTCCAGCCATTTTCTGTCCACTGAAACGTCTTGCCGCTATCGGGGTCCAGCACCGTCAGGTGAATCCATTGATTCTCAACCAGATTCCGCACCGCCGCATGGGGGGCCACAATCCCCTGAACCCGGGCCAGAGGGGCCTCCACGAAAACCATCAGGCGCTGCGGATAGTGATAGGGTGTGCCATCATTGTCAAAAAGGGATTCATACGGCAAGCCCAATTGCAGATCGCTGCCGTTGCCAATGTAGGTACCGAACAGGCCCACCACGTTGTGCAGATACTTTTTTCCACTGCCAAAGCGATGCTGGTTCAACGTTGAAAAATTGTATTGCAGGTTAATCCAGGCGCCCACCACCATGGGCGCGGTCATAATGGTGGTCAGGATACTGGCGTCAGCATCACTTTGCCAGTCATAGGAATGCAGGAAGCAACGTCCCTCCAGATCCAGGGATTTAATGGACTCACGATTACAGATTACAAAGGCCTGATTTCTGGACAAGCCCCATTCCGGACGCGTTTGTGACCAGTCAAAACTCAATTCCTGCGCTTTTTGGGAGTCCGGTCGGAAACCCGGTGTGTTGAAACGTGTTTGCCGATTGAGGCTGT
This sequence comes from Vampirovibrio sp., assembly GCA_027448865.1. Classification (GTDB taxonomy): domain Bacteria; phylum Cyanobacteriota; class Vampirovibrionia; order Vampirovibrionales; family Vampirovibrionaceae; genus Vampirovibrio. Next base: position 16,413 of record DAIDMR010000201.1, on the reverse strand, counting down.
TCAGGCGAGTGGCCTGCTCAAACACTTTTTTCAGTGCCAGAAAATGCTGCTGCTGTTGGCTGGGAATGACGTCCTCGTTCAGGAAAGTGACCTCATCCGTGGTGGTGTTATGCTCGGCGGCGATAAAGCGGGTATGCTCCGGGATAGCCCAGCCCGAGAGAATCAGGGCCTCCCGCACATCGGGATGATTCAGAATCTGGCATAACACCAGCGCGTTATACCCGCCGCCATTGGCCCCGCAGGCGCCACAGTCCAGGGCGGAGGCGTAAGGGTTATTGCGGCTCCGGGCGTTGTGTCCACAAATAATCACGAATTCGGCAAAAGGTTGACGAATCCCCATCAGCTTGAGGATTCCCCGGGCCATTTCCACCTGCTCGGGAATGGCCATACCCATGGGCAGATGAGCATGCGAACAGGTTTGCACCTCCAGCTTGGGCATCAGGCCCAGCAGCGGGCTCAGGGTGTTAATAACCGATTCCCGGATCTTGCCAACCGGCGTGGCCCAGAAGGTATCCTTCAGCAATGTGGCGGCATGAACCAGGCCAAAACTTTCCACATAGGAGAACGTGGCAAACGTGTCGCGCTTGATTTTTTTCAGGGCGTAAATCCACTGGTTCCGCAAGGGAATGCCCTGACGTAGCCACTGGCCGATGGGATTTTTCTCCAGAAAGGGCGAGGGGGATTCTGGAATCGTGTACTGAGGCGTCAGCAGGATGGGGCAAAGGGGCACAGCCTCGTTGCTGGCGTAACTGATTTTTTCAATGGGAAGACCAAAAAATCCGGCAAAGCCGTAGGTTTCAACGTTTCCGGAACTTTCCAGAAATTTCCGATAGGGCTCTGAACGGACATCAATACAAAAGACCGCTTGCGCGTCCGGATGCATATGGACGGCGTTGCCGGTCGGCTTCGGTTGCCTGAATTGCTGGGTCAGGCTGGCCAGTAAATCACGATTCTGGGAGAACTCCAGCGTTCGCATCATCAACGTCAGAACCTGAAATTCATCCAACGTGTCACAATAATCCAGTAACGCCGGGACATGGGCCATCCAGTCCTGTTTCCCAGCGGAAGGCAAGTGTGCCTGAACAGAAGGAGTTTGACTGAGAACAGCTATCCTATCGGCATAACGCTGAACCGGCCCGGAGGCGGTGGACATCGGCTCTTCCGAAGCGCCACGGGGCCAGTCAGCCTCGACACAGGCACAATGATAGAGAAAGCAGATTAGCAAATAATCAACCAGCAACTCCTGATAATCGGGATTCTGGGCTTGCCGGTACTGGATGTATCCCACCCAGCCAGGCATTTGCTTTAAATGGAACTGGATGTAACGCTCCTGCTCCTCAACGGATAAACCCACCTCCTGGCAGAGCGCTTCCAGACAACCAATGGCGGTGTCGGGCGCTTCCGCGTCCAGTATCAACCGTTTGACTCTGGTCCGCAGGGATTTTTTCACGGCGCCGGGCATACTGTTATCGTGCAAGGTCAGTCTGGCCCAACTGGTTCGCAGAGGTAACTTTTGATTGGGCATCATCCAAATGGCCTGACCTTCATCCAGATAGGCGGCCAGCCACTTGGTGACCTGTTCATGAATCCAGCGGCTCTTCACGGGGGGAAGCGGCTCCGACACTTCCAGCGCCTCCGCTGGCAACGTTTCTTCCAGTACCGTGACTAGTTCTCGTCTGGCAGCAGCAGGAAGCGGTATGGCTTCCCGTTCAGAGAGAAGGGTGAAGATTTCCTCACGCAGCAACTGTTTGTGGCGAATGGACTGATTCCCAAAACAGATCCTGCCATCCAGTCCTCCTTCGGACTCTGCCGCATCCAGAACCCGCTCGATATCGGCCACGGAAAAGACCTGTTTTTGAAATAATCGCCGAAACACATCCTGAGCCTGACTCACCGAGAAACCGGCATCCAGCGACGCCTCCTTCAGGGCCTGCGGAAACGGCAAATGCTCTGAGGCCACCAAAGGGTTGCAGGCGTTAAACGTTTGCAGGGGCCAAAGTTTACCGTACTTTGCGGTGTGGCCCTCAATGATGGCCATCAGCGATGCGGATGCTTGCGAGTGACTCATGGGAATTGCTCCTTTAAGAAGTCAGAAAACTGGTTCTAGAAACGGGCAGAAAAAGTGCTGCGCTGCGGATTGCCTCCCGCGGCGTTCAGCAGAAGCACGTAGCACTTTTCTTTGAGAGACGTGGGGATGGGCAACAGGTTTACCGTGGCCAGCCAGGCCAACAAACCGGCCGTCAGAAAGGCCACGTTGGTCAGCGCCAGCATCATTGGCGGATTGGAGACTGTTGCCTGATGAAAGATGGGGAGGGCGCCGATCGCCACCCATTCATAAATCAGGTAGGCCACCACCAGCAGGACACTGAACAGGGTGGCAATACTCAGGCCTTTGAAACCACTGCCCTTGGTTTTGATGATGGTGGTCTGGATAAACAGGGAAGACAGCACCAGCACGCTCAGCAACAACGAGGGTAATTGAGTCACCAGGTTTCTCAGAGCTTCAATTTGCAGCAGCAACAGCCAGCTCACCGCAACGCTGCCCGCGATGATCCCGGCGGTTTTAAGGCGCTGGGAAACGGTGCCCTGCTCTCTGGCGCGCTGGGCCTGCTCGCTTTTCACATCCCGAATGGCCTGCCGGAACTCAATCACACTGCCCGCGGACAGGAAGAGACGGGCCTTGAAAAAACCGTGAACCACCAGGTGGAAAATGGCCAGATGAAAAGCGCCCAATCCGCACTCCATCATCATAAAGCCCATTTGTCCCACCGTGGAGAACGTGAGGTAACGCTTCACATCCGATTGCACCAGCATGGCGGAACTGCCATAAAGGGCGGACACCAGCCCCATGAACAAGATAAAAGCCAGTACCACCGGCTGCGAAGCCAGCAAAGGCGCGATTTTGGCAAACAGGACAGCTCCGGCATTGACAAACCCGGCGTGCATGATGGCTGAAACCGGCGTGGGGGCTACCAGGGTATGCACCAGCCATTTGTGGAAAGGAATGATCGCCGTCTTGGAAAAGGCCCCGATGCTCACAAACAGCAGGGAGATTAACACAGTCAGGTTATTCGGCTGTGCCGCCAGCCCGTACCAGTCGGACAAGAACAGGCTGTCACTCAGGTTAATCAGACCCGTGACTCCGATAACGAGGAACAAATCGCCCAGCAAAAAGCGGTTTAATGCCATGCGAGCCGAGTTGATGGCGGCGGGCGTTTTCACATGCCCAATCAGGAAATACATCATCACACCGGAAAACATCCAGCAGCCCACCGTAATCAGGGCGTGATTACTCAGCACAAACAGCAGCAAGGAGGCGATTAGCAACTTGATTTTCAGAAAAAACAACGGGTAATCGGCATCCGTTTGCAGGTAATGATAGGCAAAACGCTTCACCAGCAATCCCATCAACAAAATGTAGGGAACCAGCAAAGCCTGAAGCGGCCCATTCAAAAAGTAACCCGTTGATACGGTGGGAGAGGTGGTAAACGACTGGAAGCTCCATAAAATGCCCAGAAACAAGGCAATCCAGGCGGAAATCTCGCTCCACTGGCGCACTTCTGTACAGGGGCCTCTGGACTTCAGGAGGTATAAAGCCAGGGCGCTAATTCCGTACAAGGCAACAATAGCGACTAATAACAGGTTTAAAACCATAAGAAGCCGGCCTCAAAAGTAATCAACGATTACCCGTAGTATGAAACAAATCACTCGATAAGTAAAATTAATGGTTTTTATATTTTTTATAATAAATTCTAATAAACAGTATCGATGGCACCCAGAGAGTCCTGAATAAAATCCTGAAAAGCCTGGATGGCCTGAGAGGGTTGGGGAATGGCCAACAACTTAATTTGAGTGGCTTCCAGCGGCGGCAGCAGCTCCTGAGCGTGTGAAGAATGTAACAATTCCGGGGGAACGCTGGTAATGGGTAAAACGGTCACACCCAGACCGCCACGGACTGCGGCAATATTCCCGGCGATACTCTGGCTGGTATAGACCTGCTCCCACCCGATATTGTGACGCTCCAGCGCCTCAATAGCACGAGATCGGTATACACAAGGCTTCGGAGCCAGAACCAGACGAACGTTGCCAGCCTCCAGCGCCTGTTCCAGGTTATATCGTTTCCCCTGCACCCAAACCAGCGGTTCCTCCCACAGGGACACAGCCCGCTCCAACTGGTGCGAAGGCTCCTGTTTAAAAACAATCAGGTCATAATCCCCTTGTTCATAAGCCTCCAGCAACTTCAGGGTCAGCTCACAATTCACCTCCAGGTGTACCTGTGGGTACAGATTGGTGAATCGCGCCAGAATATTGGGTAAGTAGGCGGTGGCAAAATCCTCCGGAGAGCCGAACCGGATGCGGCCCGCCACATTGCTCTGGTTAAACTCGCTGATCAGCCCTTCGTGTTGCAGTAACAGGTGTTCGGCCTTAGCCAGAAAGGCTTGCCCCTGCGGGGTCAGGATTACGTTTTTCCGGGTGCGATCAATGAGCGCAACACCCAGCAAGGCTTCCAATTTCTGGATTTGCTGGCTGACCGCGGACTGACTGAGGCCCACCTGATTGGCGGCCTTGGTAAACTGACCGGCATAGGCCAGCTTGACAAAGGTATAGAGCAATTGCGGATCAATAAATTTCATAGGGAAATTTCATATACGGAACAGGCGCCTACGGGACTTGCTTCTCCATCTGGCCCAGGGTCATATCCGGTCGGGCCTCTTCCTCCAAGTGAGCGATCACAGCGGACAGGGGTTCGGGCTTGCAGGAAAACGGGTCAATCAACATGGTTTCACCCGTTTCCAGACGGTATTTCCAGCCGTACAGATGAAGCGTCCCTTTCTCCAGTCGCCTGGCCACTTCCGGATAAGTCATCAGGTTCTGTAACTGTTGAATAATATTACGACGAATCAGCTCATTCAGGCCTTCGTCCGAATCCTGATTCTCCTCCAGCGTATCCAGCACTTCCGAGTGGGGGGCCAACCACTGGTAGATGGCGGACTCCCTGGATAACCCGTCCAGATTGTAGAGCGCCTTCAGGGCGGCGCAATCGGTATGCCCACAAACAATAATGTGGTGAACATCCAGCACGGTCAGGGCGAATTCTATGGCTGCGGCTTCGCTGGTGTTGGCCCCCGCCTGATATCTGGGCACAAGATTGCCCGGATTTTTCACCATAAACAACGTGCCCGGAGGCGACTGGGTAATAATGGCGGGTTCCACCCGGGAGTCACAGCAGGTAAACATCAGGGCCACCGGGTGCTGCGCGTTAGACAAAGGCTGGAAGAACGCCTTGTTCGGGTCAAATACCCTGTCTTTAAAGACAATGGTGCCTTTTGCCAATCGCTTCATGATCGACTTTTTGCCTCTTGATTTGACAGTCAATTGCTCAATCATACACCGGTCGAATCCTGAACGCCCCCAGCCCGGGTGTCTTCTCGACTGTCCTCTCGGGTGTCTTGGGGACGCTTTTGAAAGCAGATTCAGGGCACAAGCCTGCGCATCCCTGCCTACCGGGACGTTCCGGGAAACATTCCGGGGGAACCACCCGTGACCCAGGGCCGCCTGATGCGCTCTTCTCTGCCCGGTTCGATATCACCAGCAATCTAACCCTGAACCGCCTGCGGCTTGCGCGACTTACGCCTCAGAATCCGCCAGACGTTGTTGGTAAGTGGCCAGAGCCAGGGATACCAAATCCTGAAATGCCGTCGAGGCTTTTTCCGCCCCGTAGTTTTCATGGTACTCGGCGGTGAACAGGCCAATCAGGCCAGCCAAAACTTCAAACACGGCCTGGGTGTCAATTTCATCATCCTCGTCGGTGCAGTTTTCCAGCAGAAGCGGGTACAGCTCTTCCATGATGTCCAGGGCCAAGTCACTCTGAAATTCGGGAGCTTCGGGCGTGGCCTGAGACGCAGCTTTGCGGGCGAAGGCGTTCTCGGCAGCAATGACCTGGGCGGTCACCGGTTTTGGAGCTGAGACCGTTTTATCGGGAGACTTTTTAGGGGGAGCCTTCTTGTCTGTGGCCTTTTTACCTGTGTTCTTTTTGTCTGTCGTTTTATTATCTATGGCCTTCTTATCTGACGCCTTTTTATGGGGCTCACCGGTTTTCTCCCCGGAACCGCCTCCTTTTTTTACAGCCATGGCCGCCTCCCCTGTCACAATATTTTTGTCAGTGTACCTGTTTTCGGGCATCCGTGCCAGCCCTGAGCCCGGTCGGTAACATATTCCCCACCTGTTCTAAGTCTCTGACAGGGGAGATCGCCCGGCCTCCTGAATAAGCCCCCGTAACTCGGCCTCTGTCCAGCCTGCCCCCTGCGGTAGCCCCCTTAAAAAGTGGGCATAGACCAGATCATCGGTACTGCCTGCGTGACTGGCGCCCCACTCAAAGGCGTGCTGGGACATCGCCAGACGTTCCGGAACCCAGCCAAGCTGAATATGCGGGATTTGCGAACCCAACAGCAGACGAGCCACCGAAACCAGCTTCAAGGCGTCCAACTCAGCGATCAATCCGGCTTGTGGCCCGGGCATGGGCTGATGTGAGGGCTTGGGCCAAAGCTGAATGAGCAACCGCTGGAAGGCGCCCGGATGGATGTCCTGAAATGCCCGCAGCTGAAGGAGATGCGCCACCCGCTGCTCCCAATTTTCCAGGGGGCCAGCTTCCAGGCGGGCCATGGTCGGTAGGCCCCGGCGATGGGCCAGTGCCACGATTTCCAGCCATCGTTTGACCGTCAGTTTCTTGGGAGCCACCCGGGCCCGGTGGGCGTCCTCCAGAATTTCCGCCCCAAACCCTTCCAGTACCGAAAGCCCATGATCCTTGAGACAGTCCAGAATGTAGGCCTCACTCCGATTACTCACCACGGCTAAAAAGGCGATCTCATCCGGAGAAAAACCCCGAACCCGACAGAAAGGAGCCTGTTCCTGAATATGGTTCAATACCCGCAGGCAGGTTTTTAAGACGGTTGGGGCTTCCAGTCCCGGAATGACAAGCTGCGAATGAAAACCACCCCCGCTCAGGTTCAGCCACCGGGACTGCCCGGATTTTGCCGCCTGCAAGACGTCGTCAATGGTGTCAATAGACACCACATAAGCGTGAGAGCTGCCCATCCGGGCAGGATACGGATAGAGTGCCGGGGCCATTTCACAAATGTTGGTCAAAAACAGGGATTGTCCAGTCTCATAGGCAATACCGCCGCCCACCTGATGCGTTTTGCGGGCATCGGCGACCCACCGCAACCGGGCGCAATCGGAGGTCGAGGGCAGGGCCAGCAAGGCCAGCGCCTGAGAAGCGGTCAGGGATTGCCCCTCCTCAACGGCATCCAGCGCAACCGAAGCCCGCTCCCGAATCGAGCGGGATATGGCAGTTTGTTCGGTCAAGGTCTGAGACATCATACTGTTATTGTAGAAGAAACAGACACCGTTTCCAGGCCAGCCCCCTCCCGGTCAGGCGGAGACGCACCAGCCCAGCGCAAAAAAAAGGCGGTTATCAAAACCGCCTGTATCTCATCATCATCATTCAGTTGGGTATTAAATCTGTCTCTCTATCCAATCAAAGATGGGGGTCTGAATACCCGGATTCAGGCAATCCAGTCCGGAACGCCGTTGGGTTCTTCAAGCTGATTCACGCCCACGCCGTTAATCACGGTGCTGAGGATATTGCCACGATCCACCACGGGAATCTCGGGTTCTGCCAGTAAGTTCATCAAGCTTTCCTGCTGCTGAAGCGGGAAAACCAGCGCCCCACTGGCCAAGCCAAACGGAGGCCCCGATAATACGCCGGGAATCACGGCCACGGGCTTGTCCTGAGGCTGGGTAACCCGAGCCTGACTGAGCAAGAAAGCCAACTGGGAGAGCGTCTGCTCGGCGTTTTTCAACTGAGCGGTTTTTTCAGTAATCTGGGCCTGCAACTGGGCGGCCTGCCCTTGCACCCGGGCTTTGTCCTCCTTGCCCGTCTGGTCAGTCCCCAACACTTTGTCCCGCAAGGCTTGCAAATCGGCAATGTCTTTTTGCAAGGTGCTGATTTGCGTCTGCACTTGCAGGATCGCCAGACCAAGCTGGGTGATATTGTTGGAATTGCCTACCGGAGGCTGAATGACCGGCTCAAACAGCGGGGAACCATTCAGGAAGGTATTGGGGAAGAGTTGGGCCTGTGAGGCCACCGGGGTCACAAAATTCTGGAAGGGAGGAATCACCGGCGTGAGGAAGGGATACAAGGGCGGCACCAGATTGGGTCGAAAGAGGCCGCTGCCGCCAAAAATCTTGTTGGAGGCGTCCATGGTACCCAACAGCACGTTCAGGGAGTTGGGATTTTGCCAAATCAGGGGGTTAAACTCGGCCAAATCTTTGTTCAGACTGGGAGAAGGGGTGAGAATGTTGCTTCCGAAGCTGGGAGAAAAAATACTGCCAATCAGCCCGGTGGTTCCATTTAAAACACTGACCGGATTGGCGTTTTTAGGAATGGGGTTGTTTCCCAGCAGTGAAAAGAGAGCGTTGCCGCCGCCAGAGGAAATGCCCCGGGAAAAATCGTTGACAGAACCCAGAATATCGCGAGGGTGTAAAAAGTCATTGCCACGTCCGTCGAAAACGCCGCCGGGCAAGCCACCCGAATTCAGGGTCGCGGCCGCGAACGTGCGCTGGCTGGTCAACGGGCTGAAAGAGCTAGACAGAGTCGACATAATGCGGTGTCCCTTCTGATGATGAAACTCACTGAGCCTGAGTGACTGCGGGTGAGTGCTTACGGAAACGATGGATGAGAGAATGGATCAGCGATGGATGGCAAAAAATGGATCGATGGAAAAACTTCCGGCGTAAAAATTCTGGCGGGGATATCTGAAGCTTATCTCTTATGATTGAATAAAAAATCAAAAGGATATAAATTTGATCCCACCCCGCCATTTCGTTACAAACTTGTTACAAACGCTCATCAAAAAGAACGCCCCCAGCACAACCCAAAAACGCTTCGTTCTGGCCTTCCCGATTGCGCAATATGGGCAAGGCAATCAAGGTCTGAGGTCGTTTTTTTCTGAACGGGTGGGCGTATATGGAAGTTGAGGGCCTGAAACCGCTCAGGCCTTGATCGGTTTCACCATTTCAAAGAGTAAAATGGCGGTGGCCGTGGCCACGTTCAGGGAATCCACCGTGCCGTGCATGGGGATTTTGACCAGAAAATCGCAGTTCTTGCGAACCAGCGAGGCCAACCCTTTGCCTTCGCTGCCCATAATCAGCAACAGGGGCATCTGGTAATCCTGCCGGTAGTAATCGACGGCCCCGGTATCATTAGCGGCCCCGGCCACCCAGAAACCGGCATCCTTAACATGCTGAATGGTCTGATTGAGATTGGAAACCACAGCGATGGGCACGGTTTCCTCCGCCCCGGAAGCCGTTTTGGAAACGCCCGGGCCAAAACCGGCACTGTGCTGCTTGGGGATAATCACCCCGTCAATGCCCGCGGCATCGGCCACCCGCAAAATGGCCCCAAAGTTCCGGGGATCGGTCACCCCATCCAGCATCAACAAGCGGGGGTGTTTCCCTTGGACTTTTTTGGCCTCACAAAGTTGTAACAGGGCCGGCAGGTTCAATAAGGTTTTGGGAGCGACCGAGGCCATGACCCCCTGATGGCTGATGCCACCCTCCTCCCGATCCTCACAAGCTGCCGGGTTGGCTTCCGCAAAAGCAGTCTCCTGTCCCCGCAGCATCTGATCCAGCTTTTGGCGGGGCACCACCTGCACCGGAATTTTGGCCTGTCGGGCACTCTCCTGAATGGCCTGTACCCGCTTGTCGGGCTTTAACCCCTCCGCCAGAAAAATCTTGAACACCTTGGTCGGGCTGGTATCCAGCAGGGCTTTAACGCTATTTTTTCCGTACACATACCGGGAGCCACCGCTCATGACAGACCTTCCTTTTCAGTGCTAACGCTTCGGGGTTAGGGTGTTCGGGGGGATGAAGCAGATTTATCATAACTGAAAGGATGGCGGATGCGTTCTTTCAAGGATTTTTTCTGCTCCGCTTCGGGCGGCGCTGGCACCGGGGAGGGCAGCCAGCCATTGGCAGCCACCACGGGCGCCATATCGCTGAGGGATAGCAACTGGGTGCGCTCGCTGGAAACATCGTAACGCCACACGCCCAGAAATTTCTTTTCCTTTGAATCATAAGCCCAGGCCTTCATCAGCACCGCCTCATCGCTGTCCGGCTCCCACCCCAGAGGCTGGATGTCCCAGCTCAGCTTTTCAAGGTGCGGCAAGTTCCCGTGCTGAGCCCAGTAGTGCTGGATGACCCGCTGTACTTCCGGGTAAATGGTCACCGTGCCCTTTGCCTGATCGTAAATCAGGATGTTGGTGGTACGCACCCCCAGGTGCAAAGTGCCGCTGCGCTCCTTAAACAGCAACCGGTTGCCCGTATAAGACCAATCCACCACGGTCAGGGTTCTGAAATCGAAGCGATTGACCCGATGAAAGCCCACATCGGCAATGGCCTTCCGAATCCGGGTGGTCTTCCGGGGATCAAAACGGGCCGCGTAACTATCAAAGGCCACCGGGGACGCGGGCTTTTCCTGCGCCGCCTCACTGGGCAGTCGCTCCAGCGGACGCTGTGGCAGCGGCGTGACCGGAACCCAATACAATTTGGAGAAGGTCTGGCGATCATCGGGAGTAAACATCACCTCGGTGTATACAAAGGCGCTCTTGTCGGGGGCCACCACCGGCGGGCTCTGGATCAGCCGACGTCCCTCCAGGTTCCACAGATCCAGCTCTCGGGGAAAGGTGTTATAAGGCTCGTAACGCACATAATCGGGGATATTGGACGGGCTATCCACGGACAGCGGGGCGTTGTTGGCCGGCACGCCATACACAGGAAGCGTCTCCGGGATCACAACCGGCGCGGGAGTCACCTGAATGGGTATCCCCGGTTTTTTGGCGGCCCCCACCCAGCCCAAAGCCAGCAGCGAGACAATCAGCAGCCCGCACACGCTCAACCGTAAAAACCGTTTGAAAACCAGGAGACGCATAGAGTCATTGTGTCACGGCAACAGCCTGCCGCCGTCCTCAATTCAATGGAACTTCGTTCGGGCGGCCTGACAATCTGGCAAAGCCTTGAAAAAAAAGAAGAAAAAAAAAGACCTCTTTTTACAGAGAGGTCGATCCATTTTTTTGGTTGGGAGTGAGGGGGAAAGTGAGTGTTTTTGTAGGGATGTTAGTGTGTTACTAACTTTTGATAGCAATATACCGCTTCAAAAATCGCTGGCAAGAAAATCCGTAGCTCAACCGTCATGTTGTAATATTTCGTTACACTCATCAAAAGTTCTGGCGATCAGAAACCGTTTGCACGCTGAAAAGCCAGCGCTGGGGCGCTTGGGCGAGCAAAAAAAAGACCTTCTAACAAGTTAGAAGGTCGATCCAATTTTTAGGTTGGGAGTGAGGGGGAAAGTGAAAGAATTAAGAGTTAGATCTAACGCTCAAACAACTGGTTTTGCTTTGCTATCAGGCTGAAAGCGCTGCCGTGTTTGAATGTTCAAGTAGAATATCGCTTCAAATTTCGGGCGCAACTGTTTTCGTATAATTTAGCCCCACGTGTTTACAATTATTTACATAGAGTGTTCAAATCACACTAAAACCGTGCCTTTTCGATTTCCGCCGAATCACCATTGACAATCCTTTAAAATCAGGGCCATTTTGACAGCCGACTAATTGACAGTAGCCCCAAAATTTCTCCCGCAGCAAATGCACACCATGACAGGTAAGTGTGGCCCAAACACGGGGTTCGGACTGTTACATTTGCTTACACTGCGGCCAGCTTGGTGTTTTCAGGACACTGACTCTGGCAAGCCGCCACACCGACCGGGAACTTCCCCGGATACGCCAGCCACTGCATGGCGAACGAACGCCTCGAAAGAAAAGTCGAACCAGCCCGCCTGGGGTGCGATAAAATAAGGCATCCAACAAGAGATTGACGAACCCCATGGATTTTTCAGGACAAACCATCGTCGTGGCCATTACCGGAGGCATTGCCGCCTACAAAGCCTGCGACCTCATCCGAGAACTCTACCGCCGGGGCGCCCGCCGGGTGCTGGGAATTCTGACTCCCACGGCGGAAGCCTTTCTCCCCGCCCTGACCGTGCAGGCCTTAACCCGCTACCCGGTGTACACCTCCGAACTGGCCGTGGATGATCACGGGGTACCCATTCATATCGTGCTGGCCCAGCAGGCCGACGCCCTGCTGATTGTCCCGGCCACCACCGATACCCTGGCCAAACTGGCCCACGGTCTTGCCGATAACCTAGTGACCACCACGGCCATTACCTTTACCGGCAAACCGGTACTGATGGCCCCGGCCATGAACACCCGCATGTGGGATCACCCCCTCAGCCGCAAGAATCTGGAAACCCTTGAGGCTGTTCCCAATTACCACATTATCCAGCCCGGCTCGGGCACTCTGGCCTGCGGGGAAGTCGGGGAAGGCCATCTGGCCGATCAGGAAACCATTTTGCAGGCACTGTACGCGGCCCTGCATCCGCAAAAAAACCTGTTTCGGGGGGTAAAAGCCCTGGTCACCGCCGGTGGAACCTCGGAACCCATTGATCCGGTGCGGGTCATTTCCAACCGCAGCTCCGGCAAAATGGGGCTGGCTATCGCCGATGAACTGGCCGCCATGGGGGCGGATGTCACCCTGATCACCACCCGCCCGCCCAGTGGCAGGCGATATTCGGTTCTTTCCGTGCAAACAGCCGCCGAGATGCAAGCGGCCGTGGAGGCCCAAGCCCCGCATAGTCAATTGATACTGATGAGCGCGGCCATTTCCGATTACCGGGTAGACCAGCCCTCATCGCAAAAACTGAAGCGCACGGCCAACGAATCCCGGCAGCTTGCGTTGGTTCCCAATCCCGATATTTTGGCAGGCCTAGGCGCCAACAAGCCAGCCGGTCAAATTCTGGTGGGCTTTGCCGCTGAGTCGCAGGCACTCATTCATCACGCCACCCAAAAGCTACAGGCCAAAAATCTGGATGCCATTGTGGCCAATGATATCAGTCGCAGCGATATCGGCTTTGAGGCCGATCACAATGAGGTGACTGTCCTGTTTGCCGATGGTCCGCCACAAATTTTATCCCGCAGCAAGAAAACAGACATTGCCCGGCAACTGTTGGCCCTATTGCACGAGCGCTTTTTTCATCAAACCCAAACAGCCCTCTCCAACAATCCCACTGGGGACTGACTGAAAACGGCTGTCAGGAAATATCGCAGGTGAATGGCGATTATTTCGGTCGGTCGCTTAAGTGTACAGGCTCCGCCAGGCCTCATCCGAGCTACGGGGCTGGGTTTCGAATTTGGCGATCATCTGCTTGTAAAGGTCTGCCATGTCCTCACTCACAGAGGGCTTGACCGTTTTGAGGGCCTGCTTCAGATGGGCGTCGGAAATTTTAGCCCGACTCTGCAAAGCCAGCCGGGCCGCCTGGTTGACCAGCTCCCTCAAATCGGCGATGGAATAACCCTGCGTTTTCCGGGCCAGCCCGGCCACATCAATCTGTTCATCCAGCACATGGGCGGCCCGCTTTTGGAGATACATCCCCAAGACCTGCTGGCGGCTGGCTTCATCGGGCGCTCCCACGTAAATTTTGGCGTTCATACGCCCGGAACGCACCAGGGCCGGGTCCAGCATATCCGGTAGGTTGGTGGTGGCCACCACAAACACGTTCTTACGAGCGCATTCATTCAGCTGGTTCAGAAATTCGGCCACCTCCTCGTTGTGATGCAGGTTGACCGATTCTCCCTGCCGTTGCGGGGCCACCGCGTCCACCTCGTCAATCAGCAAAACGGTAGGGCGCTTGGTTTTTTGGGCCACTTTGGCGGCGGCGTCAAAGGCTTCCCCAATAAACTTGGAGGTCTCGTGAATGTAGGGCGAAGCGATGCTGGAGGGGTGAATCTCCAGAAAGTTGGCCCCGGCCTCTTCCGCCACGGCCTTGGCGAAAAAGGTTTTGCCATTGCCCGGCGGCCCATACAACAGCACCCCGGAAGCAGAATGCTCCAAACCGTAATCCTTGTAAATTTGAGGATGCTGGATCTGATCCACCAGCAGACGATTCAAATCCGCCTTCAAACCCTCCATGCCCGCGATCCGTTTGAAGCCCAGCCGCTCTGCCCCGGGGCCAAAGGGACTTTGTTTGTAGGACACAACCTGAACCTTTTTAGGGCCAGTATCATCCTCGCTGTCCGAATCACTCTGCCCAGGCCCATTGACGTTATATGGCAGTGGCGTTTTTAAAAAGTCGGCAAAGGCCTTATTCACGGTAGCCCGCACCAGTATGCGCAGGTTCTCATCAGCCACGGGCGGCACATCCGGCATCCCTCCGGGCGGGGTGGCATTAGTCGCCGCAGAGCCCACGGCTGGGGCAGGCTTTTGGGTCACTGACGTGTCCACTTTATTTCGTTTTCGCAGGTTGTAACGGTGCCCCAAAAGGTCTTGATTGCTCTTTTCATCACTCAAGGACGCCGAGCTGAACGAGTATTCCCGAGACGAGGAAGTCGATGGGCTTGCGCTTTCCTCGGCGTCATAACTATCCCCTGACTCACTCTCGCTGGGTTCCGGGGTGCGCTTACGGCGCCCTGCGAAATGAACCTCATCCCGCTGCAATAATGGCAATAACGGCCCGGACTTTACCAAAAACGCCGGTTCAGGACTGCTTTTTCTCAGGGCGATTCCCTGAGGCTGCTTGCCCGAAATGGCACTCGAAACTCCAATCATGACGCTCCCCTTCCCTTATCTTGAACTCACTTGAATCCGCATGACACTCTAAAACAGATGCGCGAATGGCAAACTTGCTGTCAAAACTGGTTGCAAACACCGGCTTTTTAAAAACGAACAGCCAAAATTTTTGACGCTGGTTGTGACCGGTTAGAAACCCACTTTGAAACTTACTTTAATATACTGGAAACAAACATACACCAAAAAACACAAAACTCAAGCCTGGATCTGGCCCCCATTCAAAAATCAGGAGAGGCCCCGGAGCCCAAAAGCAAAACGCCCGGTCAGTCTGCCGGGCGTTTTCGAATGTGAGATGGAATGTGAGATGGATTGACTAGACGGAACCCGCCAATTCCGGCAGCACGTCAATGAATTCCGGCTCGATTTTGTCCTGAATCACCCCGATGGCCTGTCCCCGCCACAGCAGCAGCTTCACGGCCTTGCGAATCTCCACATCGGCGTCCAGGGTCATCTCGTTCACGTACATGCCCACAAAGGCGTCAGCGGTCTTTTTATCCAGACCCCGGGCGAATTGCAGGGCGTATTCCAGCGCTTCTTCCCGGTGCTTCAGGCCATGCTCAATGCTGCGCTTCAGCACCCGGCCAATTTTCTGAATCATCTCCGGCCCCAAGTCCCGGCGGATGGCGTTGCCGCCCAGGGGCAGGGTCAGGTTGCACTCTTCAAACCACCATTCACCCAGATCCACAATCTTCACAAAGCCCTGTTGCTGATAGGTCAGCTGGCCTTCGTGAATGATCAAACCGGCGGCAAACTCCCCGTTTTCCACCCGTTCCATAATCTGATCAAAAGGCACTACAGCGGTTTTCAGTTCCGGCATCCAGATTTTCAGGGCCAGGTAAGCGGTGGTCATTTCACCGGGGACGGCCACCGTGATCTGCTTCAGTTCATCACGACTCATAGGCTTTTTGGCAATCAGCACCGGGCCATACTTATCCCCCACGCTGGAGCCCACGTTGAGCAAGGCGTACTTGTCATGCAAGTGGGCATAAGCGTGATAAGAAATGGCGGTCAGCTCGTAGGTGCCTTTCAGGGCTTCCCGGTTCAGGGTTTCAATGTCGGTCAGGATGTGCTCGAAGGTCAGTCCTTCAGCATCAATCTTGTGATGCGCCAACGCCCAGAACATAAACGCATCATCGGAGTCCGGACTGTGGGCCACTCGAATGACAGCCGGGGCGGGTTTGATTTCGCTCATAATTAGCACTCTCCAGTTAAAGGGTAGGGGGATCGAACTTGATAATAGGGTACCCCAAATATCCCCAGACCCAAAGCACCAGCCTCAAAGCATCAGGATAAGCCTTTCCCTTGAACCCTCCATCGAACCGAGAAATTGAAAACAAGCATTGCCGCTTTTCGATTTTGCTTGCTTTTTGAGCATTAACCGGGTAATACTTACTGAAATTGGATTTTTTGGTTCAGGTTTGTTTTTCACTATGGCGACGGGCCTCATCTGGAAATCTGGTTGTATATATCAAGTAATTTTTGAGGTTCCTAACATCGTGACCGTAACCGAACTCATTTGCGTCAACTGTGGCACTGGTTTTCCCTTTACCGCCGAAGAGCAAGAATTTTATCAATCCAAAGGGTTTCAGCCCCCCAAAAAATGCAAACCCTGCCGGGATGCCGCAAAGCAAAGCCGTGGCGGCGGTTACGGTGGCGGTAGCTATGGCGGTGGCA
>DAIDMR010000200.1 GCA_027448865.1 Vampirovibrio sp. | reverse complement strand
GCTTGGCGGCAATTTTGGGGTCTTGTTGGGCCAATTCCCGCAAACGCTGGGCCAATTGATTGAAGGGCGCTGGTATGATGGGGCAGTTGCTAAATTCCACCACGGCGTGACTTTCCGCAGCGTGGTAGCCGAGCTTACAGGTTTGATTGGCGTTATCTGGAACCAGCTCCCACTGCACCCGATTCCGGGCTTTCCAGCCATCGGTTGAGGGGCTTAATGTCTTGGCCACGGCCACATCGGGCAGTTTGCCCAGACGCACCAGACTTTCGGTGACCATTTTATGCTTCCAGTCCCGTTGGGCCTCCAAGGAGAGGTGCTGCCACTGGCAGCCGCCACACTGGCCAAAAATATCGCAAGCGGGCGAAACCCGGTGGGCACTGGGGGAGAGTAACCGTTGGATGCTGGCCTTGGCCGGTTTTTGACGCCCAGCCATTCGTTCGGCTTCAATCACGTCGCCGGGGGCACTGAGGGGCACAAAAATAACTTCTCCCTCGGAGGTTCTCGCCAGGCCTTCGCCACCATACACCAGTTTTTCAATGGTCAGTTCCAAAATAAGGCCTTTCTTTACGATTCAATGCTTTAGTGTTGAGGTTTCAGAGTTGACTGGGGGAGGATAGAGCGGTGGTGCCCTGCACGGAGGACAGACTGAGGGCCTGCTGTTGCTCTTCCCGTTCTCGGATTTCCCGGCGCACGTCGGCCAGTTCGGCCCGCTGAATTTGAGCGGGGGTTTGCGGCGTCCAGGGTGGCATTTCCCCCGGGCGGCCATTTGGCCCCAGCTTGACGTAGACCAGATAACTGCTGGCCACTCGGCGAGGTTCGGCCTGATTGGGGTTTTGGGCGAACACTTCCACCTGCACCTCAGTCGAAGTATTCCAGGTTTTGGTGAGAACGGCCTTGGCCTCCACGGTTTCCCCTATGAAGGTGGGGGAGATAAAGCTCATGCGATCCTGACGAACGCCTACCACCGGCTGGTTCAGCGATTGCTTTTTGGCCACCTGACTTCCCGCCTCATCGATCAGCGACAAAATAATGCCCCCAAACACGTTGGATTGGGCGTTAGCATCATTAGGCGTCATCAAGCGGCTGATGACCACCGGATTGTCACTGTCCTCAATGGGGATAAAGGGGGCAGTTTTACCTTCGGTGGCCCGGTTTTTCTTGCGCAATTCAGCAGCCTGGGCCAGTTGTATTTCCTCAGGAGTGCCGGGTTGATAGGTCGGAAACTGGATTTTTTCCCGCGTTTTTTCATTCAGGGCCACAAAAACCAAATACGCTGTGGCGATGTCCCGGGTTTCATCGGTAAACCAGTTTTCCGCCTGCACCCGCACTTCCACTTCCAGCGAGCTTTGCCACACCTGGCTGACCCGGCTTTCCAGACGAATCATATCCCACAGCCGGATGGGCTGGTGGAAGTTGGTACGATCCAGCGAGGCGGTAACCACCAATCCCCGTTTGCCGTCCCGGTTCAAATGGCGCAGAGCCGCTTCGCTGCCCACAATGTCAATCAGTTTCAGCACGTGACCGGCCCGCATAAAGCCAGCCTCATCCAGAAGCCAGGGGTAGGCGGGGGTGCGGATAAAATGGCGGGGAACCGGATTTTCTGGCGGGTGCGGCGTGGTCATGATAATGACTCCGGTTGAGTGGTGACGACTGGGGAATTCGGGAATTTCAGCGTTCGGGCATTTCGCTGAGCGGATATAGAAAACAAAAACAAATCATAGGCTAATGAGGCGTGGTGAATGCGTCGATGATCATGAAAACTCAGGCGACTAAACCTGATTCAGGGCATGGTGTTGCCCGGTAGCCAAACCGACTGTCATAGACTGGAGCACCATTATATAAACAGATCCGTTCCTCCGCAAACAAAGCTTTTATTTCTCCGCTTGACCGCACCAGCCGGATTCCATCATCATTAACAAATTCGGTGATTTGGAGGCGGTGGAACCATGAAGCTGGCGACCTTTGAGGTGGCAACCGTGTTGGGCAAGTTTGACCGACTGGGGCTGGTACTGTTTCCACACGGGGACAATGCGCCGCCAGTTCTGGTGAATCTGAACGCCGCCTATTGCTGGATGCTGACAGAGGCGGATCAACAGCCCTGCCCTCAGCGCTGGGCCGATTTTTACTTCCCGCCGGACATGCGGGCTTTTTTAGAGCTGGGTGAACCCGCTCTGAAAGTGGCGCGGGAGGTGGAAGCGCGCTTTCGCCAAATACTACCATCCAGTTCGCCTGCGGCGCTCCAGACTGAAACCGGACAGCGCCTGGCATTTGAATTGTCCGAAGTCACTTTAAAAACCCCGGTGCCCAACCCGCGTATGCTTCGGGATTTCCTGTCCTTTGAGACGCACACGGCCAATGGGTTCAAGCGCC
>DAIDMR010000199.1 GCA_027448865.1 Vampirovibrio sp. | reverse complement strand
TCCGCGGAGAGTAACCCGGTTCGCATCCATTACCAGAGACCCGAAAAAAGCGACATCGCCAGCCCGGAAGCGATCGATCCCATTGCCCTGCTGCTGGAGGCGGGGGAGGAAATGGACATTACCGAACCCCTGAAGCGGGTGGAAAAAGCCTTGGAGATTATATGCCAGGAAGCGGGAATCACCACAGCGGGGAATCCCCCCAGCGCCAGCCCGGCCACACGCTAGGCGGTAAAATCCGGCAGGAAATCAGCAGCGCGTTGCGATTGCTGTTTAAAAGCGTTTCCCAGCAGGCTGTGGACGTGCATATTCAAGCGCCTCTGGTCACCTACCTGACCGGACTCCACACGGACACAATCAGGGTTCCGCTGGAGAAACCGGACGTTCAGGTCAGTGAAGACCCCATTCGCTGGCAAAAAGAGCATTTACCGGCCTGCCAGAGCCTGCCTCTCCTGCAAACCGTGCCTTTGGCCGCTGAAAAGCCTTGCACGCTGGCCCCCGTACTGTGCAACGCTCCGGTGATCGAACCGACTGACGCTCCCTTGCATCAGGTCGGCTTTCACAATGTGCAATGGGCACAAACCCACCGGGCACCGCTGGAGCCGATTCAGACCCAGGCCCGGCAAACCCTGTGGCCCCGTTTCAGCCAACCGGGCATCCGGGCCGTTCCCATTCCGCCCATCAAGGCCCGCGGCACCTCCCTGAAAGAGCAGGCCATGGCCCCGCAAGCCCGAGAAAATCCCCGCTTTTTCGCCCTACCCGTCCGCAAGACACCCATTCCCCCCTTTCGCTTCCCCCCGGAAATTCGGGAGCGTTTTCGGCAAGCCTTGGCGGAAAAGGCAGGTACCACGCCCGGCAACGTGCAGCTCAAAGTCATCTTTCAGCGGCTGAACGTGGCCTTGTACACCACCGTTCAACAGGATGAGCAAGGGCATTTGTTGTGCGTGCCCAAAAACGAGCTGATGGGCCGGAACCTGCTCAGCAAAAGCGGCCAGTTGCTGCTCAACCGACTGAATCAAAATTCTGAGAACACCTATCTGGTGGTGGGCTTTCGGCTGGACAACCAGAAAGACATCCGCACCATGGTGCCTGTCAGCGCCTTGAGATGAGATTATCGCCCATGCAGCCCGAATTACTGATGATGGACAACCTTCTGGATATTTTGCCTTCCGGCATGATTTTTATGCAGGCCGATGGCAGCATCCTGAAAATCAACGCAAAAGCCCGGGACGCACTGGGACTCTCCCCATCGGTGCAGGCTTGCGACCTGAACCGTACCATGCCGGATTACCTGTTGCCCCTGCTCAAACTGATGGAACAGGCCACAGAGGACATCCAGCGGGCTGAAATCTCCCTGAACCTGCCCGCGCGCCCGGAGGAATCCACCCTGGGATTCAGCCTGAAATTTCTGCGCCCAGACCACAGCCAGCCCCCCCTGAAGATCTTCACATTTACCGACATTACCCAGGTACAAAAAGACCAGTTGGCCATGGAAAAGATCAAGGACGAGCTGAATCAGTCCAAAAAGCTGGCCTCCATTGGCACCATGATTGCCGGTGTGGCCCACGAGATGAACAACCCGCTGACCGGCATTTCCATGAGCGCTTCGCTTCTGAAAATGAACCTGGAACGGTTAAAAACCCTTCCAGAAGCTCAGGAGAGCCCTAAAGTGGCAGACAGTATCGAAAAAGGGTTGCTGGAAATCCAGAAAATTACCCGGGCCAGTGAAAAGGCCGCTGTACTGGTCAACGATCTGCTGGCCTACTCCAAGCCCTCCCAGCTGGTGCTGGTGGCCCTGCCCTTGCAGGCCGTGGTGAGCGATATTGTCAACGCCCTTAAAAGCCATCCCCACTTCTCCCAGTTCGGCATTGAGATTCAGGGAGAAACCCCGCACCGGGTGCGCTGCGATCGCATCAAGCTGGAGCAGGTGTTTTACAATCTGGTCAAAAACGCCTGCGACGCCACCGATGGCAAGGGACAAGTCACCATCTTCTTCAGCGAAAGCCAGAACCCCAAGGACGGCACCCTGCAAGTGACAACCCATGTGAAGGACAACGGCCCCGGCATTGACAAATCGGTGATGAGCCAGATTTTCGACCCGTTTTTCACCACCAAGGGGCACAATGGCGTGGGGCTGGGTCTCAGTATTTCCTACCGCACCGTGGAGCAGCATGGCGGCTTGCTCTCGGTGGATAGCGTCAAGTGGCAGGGCACCGAATTTAAAATCACCCTGCCGGTTTGCGAAGAACCGCTATACTTAGAGTAACCGAAAGCCTTCGGGCTTCGTTTTTCAAGTTCGTTGTGAGGGTTTTATGAGCGCCCCATTCCCATCCCATCCCGATAGCGCCTCCGCTGTTGCGGACGAAAAACCACGAAACCATTATCGCGTCCTGATTGTGGATGACGATGACGTGGTGCGGGAAGGCCTGGTGGGCTATCTGGAGAATTACCACGAGGCGAATTACGACCTAACCATCACCGCCAGCCCCTCCGCCCCGGATGCCCGCCAAAAACTGGCGGAGGACTCCTATGATCTGGTTATCTCCGACATCAACATGCCGGAGGAGGATGGCTTTTCCCTGATTCAGTTCATCCAGAAACACTACCCGCGAACCCGCACGGCCATGATCACCGCCTACAAGGTAGAGGATTACGTGCGTAACGCCAAAAAAACCGGCGTCTTCAACATCATTGCCAAAACCGCCCCCTTCGACTTCGAGGAACTCTCCACAGTGGTGAACAACCTGCTGGCGCCCGCCTCCGCCTTTGGCATTGAAACCTACATGGACCCGCTGGCCCCGTTGTCCCAAATTGTGTTGAGCAGCAGCGATGATATTTCGGTGGCGTTTGAGACCCTGCAAGGCTTTTTAACCCGGGTTCAGGTACCCAACCCCAATGACCTGCTGACCGCAGTGATCGAGGCCATTACCAACGCCGTTTATCACGTGGCCAAACTGCCGGATGGCTCCCTGAAGTATGAAAAAGGCCAGCGCATTGAGCGGCTGGAAGAGAGCGAATACGTCTACATTTATTACGGACAGGATTTAGAGCGCATTGGCATCGCCATTGTGGATCAGGGCGGGCGCATTACCGCCGAGGAAGTGCTGTACTGGCTGGATCGCAACATCAGCGGCACCGGGCTGATGGACACCCACGGACGAGGCATGTACCTCATTCACCGGCTGGTGGATCGCTTGCTCATCAACATCGCCCCGGGTCAGCGCACCGAAATTATTATGCTGAATTACCGCAATCAGATTCACAGCGCCAATAAACCCATTTATATCAACCAGCTTTAAGAAAACCCCGCCCGCCATTCAGGATTGTACCCAATTCACCGTTGCGAAGCGGGCGGCGCTTCGTCAAACCTGCCAGACAACCCATGGCCGGAGCGGCCGGATCATGATTTACATTTGTTGATATTTTGGGGTTGAATAGCATCAGCTTATTTTCAGGGGCTTTTATTGGGTCACGTACTCAAGCTGTCCTGAGGCCCCACTCGTTTCAGCGCAGCCCGCCATCAAATCCATCTTTGGTATGGAAGGAGAATTATTTTATGACCGCTCCCCTAGGTAACCGGACAATAAAATTGCCTTACGATGCCCAGCAGCCCCTTGGGACACCTGCCGGCGCAAGACTGGCAAATTCTGGCGAGATTCAGGAAATTCAACAATCACCCCAGCAAGGCGATCAATTTAGCCCCTCATCTAAGGGGCAGCTAACATTTGGCACAAAAAGCAAAGCCAAAGCAGCCCCAGAAGCACAGGCCAAAGCAGCAAAATCATTCCTAAATGCAGCCGTTGAAAACTTAAACAAAAAGCAAAAAATCAGTCTCCCGGCCTTGTCTGCCGAAGAGGAAAAGAAATACGAAAAGGCATTGGAAATCGCCGCAGATTTTTTTAACAACGGAGAGCATGTAGACGCCACTACCCTAGCCGAGAACCTTCTGAAAACCCGACAAAAGATCTTAAGCGAACGCCCCATACCCTCCTTTCTACGCACAGAAGTTGAAAAGCTAGCGAAAGAAAAGAAAATTTCTCTGCCAAAACTTTCTGCAGAACAAGCAGCCGATTACCTCAACGAATCAATCCTGGCTGGTGAATTTTTCAACCTTGGAGAGCATGTAGACGCCACTACCCTAACTGAGAACCTTCTGAAGACTCGGCAAGAAATTGCTACCCCTGCACCAGCACCCACGCCAGGCAAAACACCCACGCCAACCCCAACACCTGCGCCAACACCAACGCCTGCGCCAACACCAACACCCACGCCAACGCCAACCCCTCCGGCAAAGGAAGAGGACAGCATCATGAAAGGCTGGATTAAAACCAAGGTAGGCTTGGGTGCCGCCCTGCTGGCCGGTGGAATCGCCCTGAAAATGACCCTCATCGGCATCATCCCCGGCCTGATTATGGCGGGTGTGGGCGCGACCTTAATGGGCTGGGGTGGTATTAACTGGCTATCCAAAGACAAATAAGCGGAATCCGACTCAGTCTGACCCAACAAGACCATTGAATCGATCAAAAAACGCCCTCCCCGCAAATCGGCTGGAGGGCGTTTTTATGGGCAAACCGTCCCCTCTGAATCGGGGCTTGCTGGCCTCTATGATAATCGCTTTACTTTCTAGATAACTCCCCAGATCCCCCCCCAGATAACCCTATTGAGGCGATCCTGACTTTCCACTAGAATGCTACAACACTAGCAAGTTTTCTTGTCCGTCTCATTTTGACCCTTCTATTTTTTCTGTTTTTTCATCAAGCTGCCTGGAGCCTCCTCATGTTATCTTCGCCTTCTTCCCCCGGTCCACTGCCCCTGTATGGATCACCCCACACCCTGCGAGCAAACACAGTCCGCTTTCAGGCCAGACCTTCCACCCGACAGGCCCTCCAACCGGCCACGGAGCAGGCTCATTCAGACCACACCGATTCCGGGCCCAGTCATCCGGAGCAAACCTCTCCCGGGTCGGGTCACCCTCGCCAGCTTCCAAGCGTGGTATTGGGCAGAGCCCTCCCCGAAAACGGTGAGCCTACTGATTTTTCAGACAGAGACAGAACCACGGGCTCCACACTGGTGGTCATTGAACAACCGGATCAGCCCGCCGACGTTCAG
>DAIDMR010000198.1 GCA_027448865.1 Vampirovibrio sp. | reverse complement strand
ACAGGGAAATGGCCACTTACCTGTCTGATTTCGTGGCCCGTCATCAATCCCGCTCGCAGTGGGCCAAGTCCCTTAATGGACAACCCAATACATGGGAGTTGATTGAAGTAAAGACCGAGCCCAATACCGATGTGTTGCAGGTGGCTCTGAAGTGGAATAACCCGCAGTTAGCCCGTGATATGTTGCGTGCGGTTTTGAGAAAACTGGATGAGACGAATCTTGTTTTCAACCGCCAAATTTATACCCATAAACGACAATATGTGGACCAGCAGATCAGCGGGATCGAGAAAAATTTACTGGCCGTGCGGGAGCGCATCAAACAGTTTCAGGCGGGTAACATGGCGGTGGATATTGACGCCCAGACTCAGGAACTGGTGCGCCTGAAGTCCCAGTTGACCGCGCAGTTGGCCTCGGTACAGGCCGCTCGTCGTAACAGCATGGGCAACGCTTCAGCCCTCCAGCGCCACCTGGCCATGAATCCCGGTCAGGCTTTGCGGGCTGTGGCTCTGGGTTCGGGCAATGAAAATCTGGTAAAAATGCGAACCGATCTGGCGCTGCTGAAACAGCAGTATGCACGCGATGGCGTCAAGCTGGCGGCGACCAACCCCACCATGCAGGCCACCCGGTCGCAAATTCAGGCGCTTGAATCTCAGGTGCGCCGAGAAATTCAGCAGACCACCGGGAGATCGTCGGTGAGCGGGCCTTTGATTTTTGACTCTGTTCGTAGCCAGTTGGTGCAGGATTTGGCCGCTTCCAGCGCCCGTTCGGTCGGGTTGAATTCCGAGGCGGCCAGTCTGGCCACGGCCATTCAGCAAGTGGATGCCGCCCTGAGGGAAATACCCCGGAATCGCTACGTGCTGTCCGGGCTGAAAGAAGAAGAGAAAGCCCTGGCGCTGGCCTATGATGAACTGCGTAAAATGCAGATTGAAACCCGGATTAAAGAGGCGGAAACCCCCAGTAACGTTTTTGTGGTGGATGCCCCCAGTGTGCCTTTGAAGCAGTCGTTTCCCACGGGCGCCCATCTGGTGGTTCTGTCCATGTTGATGGGTTTGGGCGTGGGCATGGGACTGTCCGTGCTTAAAACCCGGGTGGCGGATCGGTGTGAAGGAGCGGAGACGGTGGCCGCAGTGACCCAGGGGAAAATACTCGGGGTGGTTCCCTGGCTGGAAGAGCCGCCGGAACAGCGCGCCGCCCTTGAGCCCTCCATGTTTAGCCTCAATGACCTGGCCTGCAAGCATATTATCGGTAACTTGCGCATTCAAGCGACGGAACGGGGAGCCAATGTCATCCTGTTCACCTCTTCGGCGCTTGAGAAACCGTTGGTTGGCGGGGCTTATCACTTGGCGCAGTGCATGAGCCGTCTGGGGCAAACAGTTGCTTTCATTGATGCCGATTGTCGTCCTTCGGGTCTTTCCGGATTTTTGGAAAACATTGCCGATCTTCAGGATCTCAGTGACTTGATTCTGGCGACCGATCTGAAGTTGCGCAGTGATCAGGCTATTTCTCCGGATGAAGTCCTGCGGAGTCTGAGGCAGGATGTCAATGGAATTCACCTGGCCTTGACGCGTCGCCCGATGCAGAGCCCGTATGATTATTTCGCCAGCCGTGGATTTAGCCATGTTTTGCAGGTGTTGAAACGGGAATTTGACTGGGTGTTTGTAGATACGCCCGCTGGCGCTATTACGCCCGAGTTTATGGCCATTGCCCATATCTCGGATGGCGTGGTGCTGTTCGTGGATCGACAGGCGACCTTCAAGGGCCTTCAGTCCATTCGGGACAAGATTCGCGCTGCCGGTGTGCCCTTGTTGGGGTCTATTGTTCGTGAGGAAAACCGGCAACTGGAGTTTCAGCAATCGGTCTACGAGGACTGGCAGAACCCCAGAGGGGGAGGCGGTCTGACCGTGGCCCTGGGTGGATCTCCCCTTACCAATTCCCGTCGTGTTGAAGTGATGGGAGCCTACGTGGATGCATTGACCATGTCTGAAACTGTTGAACGCATTTCGGAAAGCATCGATCAGGGGCAGTCCATACAGCATGTGGTGGTGAATGTGGCCAAGCTGGTGGCTATGCGTCACGATAAAAAGTTGCGTGAGATGGTCAACGGCTGTGACTTGATTAATGCTGACGGGGCCGGTGTGGTTCTGGGTGCCAGACTGCTGGGTATCAATATTCCCGAGCGAGTGACCGGGATTGATTTGATGGAAAACCTGATAGCGGTGGCCAACCAGAAACGGTATCGCGTTTATTTCCTGGGAGCTACCCAAGCGGTGGTGGAGGATGTGGTGGCACATTATCAGCAGCATTATCCAAACCTTGAGATTTGCGGCTATGGCAATGGTTACTTCAGCAAAGAGGAAGAGGCTCAGGTGGCTCGTAAAATCCGTCAGGCAAGGCCCGATATTCTTCTGGTGGCCATGAGTACCCCAAAAAAGGAAGCCTTTATTAATGAGTACAAAAAGGAAATGAACGTTCCTTTTGTCATGGGGGTGGGCGGTAGTTTCGACGTGGTTGCGGGCAAGGTGAAACGGGCCCCTGACTGGATGCAGCAGTATGGACTGGAATGGTTTTACCGGTTGCTTCAGGAGCCACGCCGCATGTGGAAACGCTACTTGTTCACCAACGCGGAGTTTGGGTTGATGTTGGCGGGCAAGGCCGTTTCCCGGCAGTGGGCAGTCGTTCATGAGTAGTCGCTTGCTGACAATGGCAGATTCCGTGCAGGCCCGGAGATGGATATGGCTTTTCGTACTCGTCTCCGCCCTGTTCGGGGCCTTGAGTCTGATCGTTCCCGTATACTGGATCGCTTTGGGCTTGTTGGCGCTGGGGGGCTTGAGTTACCTACTCCTGAATCCGGACAAGACATTTTTTCTGGCCGTTTTTACCATTCCTTTTACGGAACGGATTCGGGTTTTACCCATCAGCTTTTCAATCAACGAAGTGATCATTCTTTTTGCGGTGGGCAGTTGCCTGTTGAACGGGTTACTGACCGCTCCCAGGGTGTCCTTGCGAACGTCACTGGATGGTTGGATTCTGGTGCTGACCCTTTTGTTTTTTGGGTGCGGATTTTTCTCCATGAGTCATACCGGCATGCTGGGTTTCTTTAAAATTGTGGAAGCCTTTGCCATGTTTTATATCGGCATTTACCTACTGCGCACGCGGCAGATTACCCGAGCGGACGTGCTTAGGATCATTTTAGTGACCGCCCTGTTTCAGGCATCCATCGGGAGTTTTCAGTCAGTGACCGGTATTGGCTCTGACTTTCGATCCGCCCGGGGATATCTGGGATATCTGGGTTTGGGCTCCAACATGGTTTGGCATGGCAAGGGAACCACCTGGCATTTCAACACGCTGGGCAATTTTCTGGTGGTCAGTTTGTTGGTTTTTGTGCCTGTTTTCTTTCGGCATATTCGACGCAAAAAACGAGCGATTCTTTGGGCGGTTATTATTTTGTTGGGCATTATTACCACCTACTCCAGAGGGACTCTGCTGGGTTTGATTGCCGGGTTGATTTTTTATCTGGCCGTCAGTCAGCCGAACTGGAAGCGTTCACTCTTCATGGTTGGTGCTTTCCTGTTTCTGGTGATTTTTCCTCTGGTTTCCTCCTTGTCCAACTCTTCTTATATGGAAACCGTCAGTTACAGCGAGCGTTTAACGATCTGGCAAGTGCCATGGGCGGCCATTACTTCCAGTAACAAAGCCTTTTGGTTTGGCTCGGGGTTGAATTCCTATTCTCTGGCAGCCTGGCCTTATATCCCGGCCTTTGTGCCTTTGTCACAGTATCACAACTGGTTTGCCCATAACTTTTATCTTTTAACGGTCATGGAGTCTGGATTTATTGGGGCGGCCATTCTGTTCAGTTTCTTATTGTTTCTCTGGTTAAACGCCTGGGCCCAGTATCGTGCTTCCAATGGAGGGCATAAGACCTACGCCATTTTGATCAGTTCGGCCATGGTGGGTGTGTTTTTTGTCAGTATTTTTGACCACACCTTTGCCTCGCCCCATTACAAAGTATTCGTTTTTGTTTTGCTGAGCTTATTATATGTCAAAGATGTTCCAGTCAGGCACTGTGTCTGATTCAGCACATAAGCCCCGTCTTTTGATCCGTAACCTGGGGCTCACATTCTTTGAGGCCGTGATCACCAGAGGGCTGAATTTTTTCCTGATTCTGCTGCTGACGCGTACATTGGGGCCTTCAGACTACGGGAAATACGCGTTTATTTTTGTGGCGGTCTCCGTGTTGAGCGCCCTGTTCGATTTTGGAATGGAAAACACGGCGGTTCGTTTTTCGGCTCGGGATAAGACACGGATGGACTCTGTGTTTGGGCTTTATCTCCTGCTGAAATTGGGAATTTTGAGCGTGGTTGTTTTAACTCTGGTACTGGCTCAGCAGTGGTTCTTTTCCGCCTTGAACAAATCGGAGCTGATGGTTTTCATGCCATTCCTGATTGTGGGTTTGGTGGGTGAATCACTGTTTTTTGTAAATGATACCTACTGTCAGGCCAATCAATGGTTTCAGCTGCGGGCGACTTTAAATATCATCCGTTTCTCAGTTTCCTGCTTCTTCATCGGAATGCTCTTTTTTTATAATGCGCTGTCTTTACAGTGGGTGCTTTATGTTTATTGGATTCCTTTTTTGTTTTCATTGCTGTTTTTAGGGCAGTACATAAAATTTGTCAGTGCTTTTTGGAAAAGTGATCTCCCAGGAGCTTTGATGACCGAGATGGCCAGCTACCAGAAATGGATGCTGATCTATTCGGTTGCCAATAATCTGTTGAGCCGTCTTGATTTTTTGATGCTGGGTTTGTGGGTGAGCTATACGCAGTTAGGAATTTATAACGCTGCGGTTCAGCTTTGCACGATTATTGCATTTTTGCCTTTGGTTCTTGGGAAAGTGCTGTTACCCACACTGTCTGATCTGGATAAGCATCAGGTATTTCACATTTCTGAAAAAATTATTCCCTACACACTGATTCTGGTTCTTGCCGCCCTGATGCTCATTCCAATCAGCCCAATGGCCATCCCCCTCCTGTTTGGAAAACAGTACCAGTTGTCTGTTGGTATTTTCCAGATTTTGGTTTTGGCTTATGCGGCCAGTTTAATGAGTATGCCATTTGAGCAGGCTTTGTATTCCTTGGGAAAGCCTGATGTTTTGTGTGCCTCTCGCTATTGGCAATTGGCTGTTATTGTTCTGTTTAACATCGCTTTAATTCCTTTTTGGGGTGTTTATGGCGCGGCGGTGAGCAATTTGATAGGTCGTTTGCTTTACCTTTTAAAAGTTCGCCTGCATTACTTACGATACCAGCAAACTGTGTATGAAAAGACAGAGCCGCAATGGGTGGTGGGGTCTTAGTATGGCAAAGCAGACGATTCAGGTGATGCAGTTGATTTCGTCCCTGGAAGTGGGAGGGGCGGAAAAGTTGTTGTTGGACTTACTGGATGAAAAACAGAAAAATGCGTCCGTGACATTTACAGTGGTGGTTATGAACCAGGCTGTGAACCCTGAATTGAAAGCGCGATTACAGCAACTGAATTGCAGGGTTTATTTTCTGAATCGTCCCGAAGGACATCTGCATTGGAAGTACCTTCAAGCATTACTGAGAGTTGTTTCGGAGCAGGGTATTGATATCATTCACAGTCACAATTCAGGGAGTAAATGGTGGGCGATTCTGTGCAGACTATGGAAACCTTCACTCAAGCTGGTTTTTACGGTGCATGACACCGCGCCCATTCGACAGAATGTTTTCCTGACATTGTTGCAACGTCTTTTTTTGGATCGCTACATTGCTGTATCCAAATCAGTTGAGCGCCTTTGCCGGGAAGAAGGGTTTGTTCCGGTGACCCAGGTTTACAACGGAATTGACTTGTCAAGGTACCGGAATACACGACGAAATTCAATGCTGGAGCGGGTAAAGGCAGCGCCTTTTCATAGAGATCCTCTGCGAATTGTACAGATTGGTCGTTTGTATTATCCCAAGAAGGGTCAGGATATTTTGATTCGGGCCATTGCGCAGTGCAAACAAAAGGGCATGTCTGTTCATGCCACATTGATGGGAGGGGTTTATTCCTACAGTGAGGATTCGTACCAGACACTCAAAAGAATGGTGGCAGACTTCAATTTGCAAGATGAGATTGATTTTGTCGTGAATCAGACTCACGTGAGTTCAGTCTTGAATGATGCTGATTTGTTTGTTTTGCCTTCTCGTTATGAGGGCTTGGGTTTGGTGGTTCTAGAAGCCATGGCTGCGGGTGTTCCCGTGATTGTCAGCAACATTGACGGCCCGGCGGAGCTGGTTTGCCACGGACAAAACGGTCTTGTCTTTCAGAGTGGCGACGTGAACTCTTTGGTTCTGGCGATCTCCCACGTGTACGAGTATCCTGAAAATGCTGATCTTATGGTAAAAAACGCTCTCGATTTTGTCAGAAAATTCGATATCGCAGTTATGAGGCAGCAGTATTGTGATTTGTATCAAAAAACCCTGTTGAAAAATACTTCACCCATTGCTTCTGTGTTAGGGGAGGTTTCTCATGGCGCCATTTTTTGAGTTGCAGGGATGGGTGAAAAAAGTGTATCGACAAGGCCCCATTTTTTCAGAATACCTGAGACGCCTTGAGCGTTCGGCGCATTATGGGCCCGAGCGATTGCGACGGTTGCAGAATACGCAACTGAAAAAGATCATTCATCATTGCTACTTCAATGTGCCTTACTACCGGGACTTGTTTCGGACGCTGAAACTGACTCCCCAGTCCTTTCAAACGGTTGATGATTTGCAAAAGATACCCTTGATGGACAAGAGTACAGTAATCGAGAATTACGAGAAATTGGTGGCCTGGAAACGGAAGAACATACTCTGTCGTGTGGGCAGTACCAGTGGAAGTACCGGGAGCCCCACGGCTTTTTTCCGGGATTATGAATCCATTAATTTTGAAAACGCCTCGGTATGGCGTCACTGGCGCCAGGCGGGAGATTTTGGAAAAAAGCGGGTGACGTTGCGCGGAGAAACAATTGTTCCCGCCAGGCAGGCGTCTCCTCCATTCTGGAAGTATAATTCCGCCAATCGGGAGCTGCTGATGTCCGGATACCACTTGTCGCTGGATAATGCGCCGTCTTATATTCATGCCCTGATGGCGTTCAAGCCAAAAGTTTTATACTGTTACCCCTCAACGGCCTATTTGTTAGCCAAATTCTTTAAACATTCTGCCCAGCAATACTGTTTTGATTCCATTTTTACATCCTCGGAGTCTCTGGAGCCCGATATTCGGGCTTTCATCGAAGATACTTTTGATTCCCGAATTTATGACTGGTATGGTCAGGCCGAGCGTGTTGCGGCTATCGCTCAATGCCCGGCTGGGCAATACCATATTCAGGAAGATTACTCAATTGTGGAGTTAATCAATACATCTTGTGGGGATGAACTGGTGGGAACTCATTTGTACAATTTTGTCATGCCACTTTTGCGGTATCGAACCAATGATTATGTGACCTCACTTTCAGAAAACTGTAGTTGCGGCTCGGCATTTCGTATGGTGGCTAAAATTCTGGGGCGGAACTATGGGTATATTTTAACGCCGGAGGGGTACCGTATTTCCATTACGAATCATATTCCACGCGGGGTCGACAATCTTCTGGAAACCCAGTTCTGTCAGGAGAAGCAGGGAGAGTTGATTATCAATGTTCTGACCAACGGCAAATTTTCAGAACAGGACCGCAAACGTCTGGTACAAAATACGCTGGCCCATACTTCCCCCAACATGCGTGTCATCGTGAAGGAGGTTGATGGTATCCCCAGAGGGCCGAACGGCAAGTTTATCAACATCATCAACAAGTTGGAGGCAATGAACTAGATGAAAGCATCTTTTAAAGTTCAATGCTGGCTGAAGCGATTGTATCGCCGGGGGTTTCGGTTTCAAAAATACTTGCAGATGCTCAGACATAGCCAGTTTCATACACCTGAGCAGTTGCAGCAGTATCAGAATCAGGCGCTCCATAAAATGGTGAGTCACTGTTACAAGAATGTGCCGTTTTATCAGGACTTGTTTCGGTCACTGAGGATGCTGCCCGGTGATATTAAAACGTCCGCAGATCTCAGAAAGTTGCCTTTTCTGGATAAGAAGACGGTTCAGGAAAATTACGATAAATTGATCTCAAAAAAACATCATAATTTTTTATGCAATATGGGGACAACCAGCGGAAGCACAGGTATGCCTGGTAAATTCATTCGTGACTATGATGCCATTAATTTCGAGCATGCAATTGTGTGGCGTCACTGGCAGAATAGTGGTGATTTCGGAAAGCGGCGTATTTCCCTTCGGGGTGAAATCATCGTTCCCGCCTCCCAGACCCATCCTCCGTTTTGGCATTACAATTCGGCGAATCAGGAACTTCAGATGTCGAGTTATCATTTATCTCGCGATAATAGCGTGCATTACATTGACAAGATTCTGGAGTTTCAGCCCAGGGTTTTATATTGTGGGCCATCCATGGGATATGTGCTGGCCAAGTTTTTCAAGTACCATCAGGTAGACTATCGATTTGACGTTATTTTTACTTCTTCAGAATCACTGGAAACGGATGTTCGTTCGTACATTGAAACTGTTTTTCAGAGTCCAATTATTGACTGGTACGGTCAGGCTGAGCGGGTTGTGGCGATTGGCGAGAATAGGATTTGTCGTTGCTACCATATCCAGGAGGACTACTCGATTGTTGAGTTTCTTTCTACCTCAGAGCAGAATCGCTATGAGTTGGTAGGGACGCAGCTTCATAATTATGTCATGCCCCTGTTACGCTATCGTACATTTGATTATATTGACTCCCGATCCGAGCTGCTCTCAGGTGTTGTCTGTCAATGCGGCTCTCACTTTAGAACCGTAGAGCGTATTCTGGGTCGTTCATACGGTTATCTTTTGACGCCTGAGGGATACCATATTGCGATTACCGCCCATATTCCCGTTGGGGTTGACAATGTGATTGAAGCCCAGTTTTATCAGGAAAAAATTGGTGAAGTGACTTTGAAAGTATTAACCAACGGACGGTTCACCGAGGTGGATCGGGAGCGACTGGTTGCCAACACGTTAAAGCATACATCCCCATTTATGAAAGTGAATGTAATTGAAGTGGATGACATACCACGAGGCCCGAACGGCAAATTTATCAACATTGTCAATAATATGTCCTTGAACTGAAAGCGGTGAATGATGTCGCAGAGGGCCTGTTTCGTGAATCCTGAAGTGCTGATGATTGGCACACATCCCGACTCCCGGGGAGGCATCTCTTCCGTGATTCGCATGTACGATACAGGGGGATTATTACATCGGGTTCTGTATTTGGCCTCTTATCGGGATGGTAATGCCTTCGAGAAAATCATATTTTACGGCGTTTTTCTGGTGCGATTCTTCAAGGTGTTGCTGACCTTACCCTCCATTAAAGTGGTTCATGTTCATACGGCTTCTTACTTTAGTTTTCTGCGGAAGTCCATGGTGGTTTTTTTATCGGCGCTATTTGGAAAAAAAGTCATTTTGCACATTCATGGCGCGGAGTTTATCCTCTTTTATCAGAACGCTCCGAGCGTTTTGAAATTTTACATTCGAGCCGTACTGAACAAATGTCACTGTTTACTGGCTTTGTCTTATCAGTGGCAACGGGATTTAAAGCGGATTTCTCCGACTTCTGATATTCGGGTGGTTTATAACCCGACCATTGTTCGACCGGCCGTTCCAGATGACAGCGCTTCAGGCTCTCATGCTCCGGTCAGGTTTCTTTTTATGGGGCGCATTGGAAAGCGTAAAGGTGTATACGACATACTGGAAGCATTACAATATGTTCAATCCCGGAATTTTGAGATCCACTTGTACGGTGATGGTGATCTGGCCACTGTCGCGGCGTTGATTCAAAAGAACAGGTTACAGACTCAAGTTAAACTGTACGGCTGGATCGATGGTGAAGCCAAAGATGCGGCCTTTAGACAGGCTGATGTTCTCTTATTGCCCTCCTATAATGAAGGACTGCCCATCTCTGTTCTGGAAGCCCTGTCTTATGGACTGCCTGTTCTGTCCACCTGTGTCGGTGGCATTTCAGAGGCGGTGGAACAAGGCGTAAACGGTTTACTGATTGAACCGGGCCAGTGCAAGGTGTTGGCTGAGCATATCGAGTGCCTGAGCGCTTCGGCCACCATTCGGAAACGGATGGGGCAGTCCGGCTACGAACTTGCCAAATCCCGCTTTGATCTTCCCATTATTATTGAGCAATTAGAGGCTTTATACCGTGAGTTTACTGAGTTTGAATGAGCAGGTGGAGACATCAACGGAGCTAATGGCCACTGTTGATATTACTGATTCTCCGTTTTCAAAATTTAATCTTTTGCCCCGGATAAAATCGGTCTTGAAATACGCTCAATCGTTTAATTATGAAGGTTATGATTTGTTTGACGGCCTGAATAGTCCGTTATTGAAATCAACAGTGTTCTACCGAAGTCGTTATTTTCGGCTTGCGCTGATCCAGTTTTGCAAGAAGTCTCCTGTCAACCTGCGACCATTATTGGGGGTTGCCAGAGGGTTTAATCCCAAGGGGGGTGCTCTTTTTCTGATGGGGCTGATTCAACTGTTTGAAGCGTATGGAGAGGAAGCCTACAGTAATGAAGCTTACATTCTGTTTCAGCGTTTAAGGCATCAGGTTCAGACACGAATGATTGGGAATGCCTGGGGGTATAATTTTGATTGGCAGGCCCGGGCTTTTTTTGTCCCTGAGGGAACCCCGAATCTGGTGACGTCGGTTTTTGTCGGACGTGCCTTGATTGCCTATTACCGGTGTTTTCACGATCCACAAGCCCTGGAACTGGCATTAGGGGTGACTGATTTTATATTGAGCGAAATGATATGCCATGAGGATGCCCACATGCTCTGCTTTCGCTACATCCCCGCCAAAGACACGGAGGTTCACAACGCGAACTTGCTGGCCGCGTCCTATCTGGCAGAGACATTGTGCTTTTTCTCTGGCAGCAGACAGTCGATGATTCGCCAAAAAATATTGAAAGCGGTTCGGTTTTCGATTGCCGATATTAATCCGGATGGATCCTGGCCCTATGGAACACTTTCTTTTCACCGTTGGGTGGACAATTTTCATACCGGTTTCAACATTGAAAGTCTGCAAACGATTCAGGACTGTTTACAGCTGGATGACTACACCGCAGTACTTGATTCAGTGATTTCGTATTATCTGGATCATTTGTTTGATGACGCCGGTTTACCCAAGTATTATAGCAATCACTTGTATCCTGTTGACGTGCATGTTTTGGCTGAATCTATTATTATTCTGCGCCTGCTCCGTGAAAAGGGATATCAGGGGAAACCATCCCGAAGGCTGGTTATTGAGAAAAGTCTAATTGATCTTCTGGTTCAGTTTCAGGACGAAGCGGGCTATTTTTACTATCAAAAGTTGCCTCGCGGCTGGAATAAAATTCCATACATTCGCTGGGGGCAGGCCTGGATGTTTTATGCCCTGTCCGGGTGTATTCGGCCATGACGCTCAGGCTGTATCTTTTGCAAACAGGACAACGGGCACTGTTTTCAGCAGGAGTTTGAAATCAAGCCACAGACTCCACTTTCGGATGTACTCGCAATCCAGTTCTACGACTTGATCAAAATCTTTAATGCTGGAACGTCCATTGACCTGCCATAACCCGGTTAAACCCGGTAGTGTGGCGAACCGGAAGTAGTGCCAGTGTTTGTAATCCTGAAGCTCTGTTTTAATCGGTGGCCTTGGCCCAACCAGACTCATATCACCTTTTAAAACGTTCAATAACTGGGGAAGTTCATCAATGCTGAACTTGCGCAGCCATTTTCCAACTCTGGTGACTCTGGGATCATTCTGCATTTTGAACATCCCGCTGCTGACTTCATTTCTGTCTAGCAATTGGTATAAAAGTTTTTCAGCATTTGTATGCATGCTTCTGAATTTGTAAATTTCAAATTCTTTTCCGTTCACGCCAACTCTTTTTTGCTTGTAGATGACCGGGCCCTCTGACTCCATACGAATGATCAGCCCCACCAGCAGCAATAGGGGAAGAATCATCAACAACCCCAGGCCGCTTCCGAGATAGTCGATACCTCGTTTGATGAACCACTGATAGGGCTTTAAATCATAAACATTGTAATTGATGGCGATGGAAAGCGGATCTTCCAAGACTCTGTGGAAGTCTGATGTGCTTATCTTTCGCGCTTCTTCCGCGATATTTTTGGAAGGTACCCGTAAAGTCTCGGTGGACATTATCAGAACTCCTTAACAGCAATCATCCAAAACGATTTGAGCAACTGCTCGGTTGCTTGAAGCAATCGTCACTTTGTGGCCATTGCTAATTTATTCTTCGTCGTTGCAATACAGTGGGTAGAATAAACACTACCTTTATGGATAGGTCTCAGGTTATTTTAAAAATTGAGTGCCGGATATTCTCTGTTCGTGTAAGCAAATCTAGACAGATGTCTATCGATAATTCCATTCCATTTCGTTCCATGGTGGATCCTCGGTTTGTCTGCGAAATGGCTGAGCTATGCATGGTTGAGCTATAGATTATAAAGACTCGCCTCAAGATCCTTTGCCTAATGGATGCTCTTTTTTACTTTGATTTTTACTCTTTTTGAGTATCAGTATTTTCTTTTAGTGGGAATTCCGGATTATGGCTTTATTCAGAGTTTGTGACATCATTGCTGAGGTTTCAGGTGGGCTTGTCAAAAAAAATAAAAATTTATACTATAAGGACACAATGTCGTTTAAGTCTTTGATGTCTGAGTAGTTCTTGAGTGTTTAAGGTGTGAAGCTCTTCGTTTCATTGCTTATGTACGTTATGTGAGCCAAGCATAGGAAGTGAATATATGTCTTTGTTGTTTTGCCGCAATCGGTTTTTGGCTGTATTTTGCCTTGTTTTTACCTGTTCTCAAATGTGCCTGATCTTCCCGGGGCCTTCCTATGCCGATACCAGCTGGGCGGAACTTCTCAAGCCTCTGGTAAAAGATGTGCTTGTTCCCGGGGCCAGTGCGGGTATGAAAAAATTGCTTGAGAAGAAGATGAAAGTCAAACTGGATAATAGTTCCAGCCTGTCAACAAGCCCCGGCTACGACAGTGTCATGACAATGCCGGAGGAGCCATCCGTATCGGATGGGGACGGGCTGATTTCCATGCCTGAAGAGCCGACCTATAGCGCTTCCTGGGATAAGGAGGCCAATGGTGCTGGGGCGTTGTCCACCCCCCCACCCCCTGTAGAAACGCCCTAGCAATATTTTCAGGGTGAGTTTATGCCGGGTTCTGCTTTGCGCTGTATAGGCAGCCTTCCCTGTCAATGACGGTGGTATAAACTGCGCTGTGATGCTGATATTTCGGAATTCAGGGTAGGATTTGAACTTTTGTACTTGGGGGGGGATTTGGGGACTGTTTTTTTCAGTACAGTCCTTTATTAGGGGCTTTTCCTGAGAAACATTACTCTACTGGGTAATATAAGTTGGATTGCTTTTAGCCAATATTAGGTGTGGTTGTTGTGGTTTGTTGTATCTGAAAGTGGGTAGTAATGCCGGATTCCAAGTGTTCTTGCTGTCGTAGCAGCTCTGTGGTTAACAAGGCTGTCGAGCTGAGGCAAATTAATACGGTAACCATGGCGCTGGCCAGTTCCAGGCATCATACGGAGCGAGAGTGTTTGCACTGTGGGCATATTGAGATTCTGGAGTCCCACACCCTGACTGCTGTCTAGGCCTGTTTTTTACGCTTGTCAGGTTGGGTGTTCGTCTGCGGCAGATTGACAAGACTGCTTGCTAAAAAAGTCCAATTTTTCACATTTCTTGGAATTGCTGGCCGTTTGGCTGTAACGTCACTATTTTCCAATGGATCTTCTCTGATATTTATAAATGTGTTTTGAAGCAACGTTCCCTTTTTTCGTGCGTTTCGGTGGTGGCTTGGCCCATTCCATCATTCATTTTACCCACTGGCTGACTTCCCCTTTTGCTGACGTTTTCCGATGTGCGCGATTGCGGCTTTAAGCAGAATTCGCTTTGTGGCAATCTTTTTTGTTATCCGGCAGTGGTGAGTGAGTTACCGACAGTCAATAGCCGCCCCGAAGCGAGACGGCTATTGAAGTTGATTGGTTGTATTGGTTATTACGGGATGTTAATGGTGCCGTTGAAGCTGGTGGTGGCAGGGAAGGTGTTGGTGTTGAAACGTGGGCCGTCCGCTTCATTTGGACTGAAGAACGCGTTCCCGTTTGCTGTAATGAGTCCGTTATTGCTAAAGGTGCCGGTTGTGTGACGTCCAATGATGATGCCACCCATGGCCAGGGATGGGTTCTGGGCTCCTTCCTGACCATTCCGATAGGTTAATGAGTCTGATTGAATGCGTCCATTATTGGTCAGATTTCGATTGGCCAACAGGTAGATTTTGGCCCCGATCTGGGCGCCGTTGAGGAATTTTGGCCAGTCAATGGGAGGGTTTTGTCGTAGTGGCGGGTGAATGTCAAAAAAGATCTCATTGCTCTGGATTTTTCCCGTGTTGGCATTCACGATATCCCGACCCGCTTTGAATGTGGAACTGCCCGAGTGCGAGAAGTCATACTTCGGGCCACTGGTGTTGAACGCCGACAATAACGCCTTGTTGGGGCCGATGGTGATAAAGTCGTTATTGTTGGTGATGTCCTGAGTTGCGGCCAGATGAATACTTCCTCCGGTCCGCAACCCGCGGGTCATGGTGATTTGATTGTTGGTGATACTGCCATTGGCCAGCCAGCTGATGTGGCCCCCTCCCAGGGAAAATGTCAAATCGTGGAAGCCTTCCCCCACGAGGTGTACACCGGGTGTCCATAGCGTGTTATTTTGAATGCTTCCCTGGTTCAGGATCGTGTATGTATTCAGGGTGAAAAAGAGTGGATTGGTGTTGGCGTTGGTCAGGTTGTTGTTGAGCGCCAGTCCGTTGGCCTGGCTGGCCAATATAAAGTTACTGACGCCTTCGGCGTTAGCCAGCGCGGCGCCATTTCCGCCACCACTGCCGCCCGGATTGCTGACGGTGCGAATGACGCTGTCATTGAGCCGATCGGTGAGGTTGGTGAACAGCGTTCCTGCCCCGTTGTTCTGAGTGAGTAGCAGTCCGTTTTCAGCGTGCTGTAAGTATTCATTACGTCGGGTGGCCAACAGGTTCACGTTATTACCGGTTGTGGCGCTTCCCGCAGTGGCTGGGGTCGATCCGGTCTGGACGGTACTGATGTTATTCAACACCGTTGTCTCTCTGAATGACGCACTGCCACTGTTGCCGAGTCCACCGGCCCGAGTGGATACATTGCTAAAGCCACCGGGATTTACTGCCAGCAGAGCTCCGGCTGCCCCACCGTTTCCACCTGCTCCGGCGTTGGCTGTGGAATTGGCGATGGGATTGCCAGTGGAGCTAATGGCTTTGCTGTCGGCCCAGGCGTTGCCGCCTCGTCCGCCTTGTCCGCCGTTGGCGCTGATCGATCCTGTCCCCGTGGGATTGCTATTGCCGCTGAAAACAACCAATCCCCCACGACCTCCTATGCCACCGGCTCCCCCATTGGAAGTTGCGTTGGCGGTTGGTGTTCCCCCGGCGGATGATTCAATATCGAAGCTGTTGGCGTGTCCACCACCGCCGCCAAGCCCGCCGTTGGCCTGAATCGTCCCGGTATGGCTACTGCTGTTGCTGCTGAAGGCGATTAGGCCACCGGTGCCGCCTGCCCCTGCCACACCGTTGACCGTGGCGTTGGCATTCGTGCCACTGCCTGTTGTGACATTGACGGTAGCGGCAATTCCTCCATTGCCCCCGTTGGCCTGCAGAGTGCCACTGTTGGTAACGTTATTCAGGGCCGCCAGTGCGATGGTGCCGCCATTCCCTCCATTGCCACCATTGCCGTTGGCATTGAACACACCGTCCACCGAGTTGCCCCCATTGGCTTGAATGGTGGCGTTGTTGATGACGTTACGCGCCGCTGACAGGATGACGGTTCCCCCATTTTTACCAAAGGCGCCGTTGGCAAAAATGCTACCGCGTTGTACGACATCGCCTTCATTGTTGGCGACGGTCTGGCTAATGCGGTTGTTGATGGTGCTTTTTTCAGCGGCTGTAAAAACGGGGCTGGCATTGATGTCACTGGCAACGGACAGGCTTTGCCCACTGGCAACCAGCCGAACGGTCCCTCCCCGGAAATCCGCACTGGCAGGGGTATTAAACAGGATATTCGGCATGCTGGTATCGCCTCTTCCAGTTCCCGCGGTGGGGGCTGAGGGCACCGGATTGTTTGCCAGTTGCGGATTGTTTGCCATGACCGTGGCGTCTCCGTTATCTCCCTTGAGATCGGTACCGGCCAGGCCATTGGCCCGAATGATGGCCTGGGTGTTGACAGCACCACCTTCGATGTTGATTACGTTGGTGTCGAATGTGCCCGCTACTTTTCCAGAGGTATCAATGATCGATCCCGCTTGTAAGTCCACCACGCCGGGGCTGTTTATGTTGACAGCCCCGCCATTGCCCCCGAAGCCTTGTGCTGTGATTTGGGCGTTGCCCCCGAGTGTTAATGCGCCCACATTGAATTGAACCAATCCACCGTTGGCACCATTGGCAAAAATGCTTCCGTTCTGGAACAGGTAGTTGGAATCTACAACCACGCTACCCCCATTTCCGGTGTATAAACTGCCGTTTCTGACGGCACTGACATCAATATTGCCATCCAGTCGGACGACGTTACTGCGGAAATACAGGTTGCCGCCATTGCCTGTGGGCACCCCGTTGCTGTTGCTTTCAAGCCCTCTTACCAGATTGCCGCTGCTCAGGCGCAAACTGCCGTTGTTGTTTTGAAACGTGGTTCGGGAGCCGGGTGTGTTGAAATAGGTGCCTGCCTGGATTTCTTGCCCGTTATTAATGGAGTTGACGTCTCCGGGTGCCCCGTAGGCAATGGGAACAGAGATGGCTGTGAGTCCTGCCAGTATTGTCCGGGTGACCCATTGCAATCGAGGCACGTTGTTTTGTGCTGCGGTCATGGCGCATTTCCTTTCGTACTGTTAATGGTCTGACTGAAGGTGATTAACGGATTCACGTGAGAGCCTGAAGAATGAAACAGGATACTAGTGAGTTAGCGTTGTTGGATCCATTGATTTTGAAGAGATGAATGGGTGAATTCTCTCTTCTGATTTTGTTATTGGTCACAGCCCTCATTGAGCTAGACTGTGTCAAAAAAAAATCAGGAAGACTATTGGTACTATGATTAATGTCTTTGTGGTTAGTGGTAAAGCTCTGCCCATTAACCTGAACGGGTATTTATTTTCAGGTTGAATGGCTTTATAACTGTAGGCAATCTGTTTTTTCTGGTTGTAATTTGGGGGATTGAAGGGTCGCTTGTCGGGTAGGCCCGTGAATCCTGTTTCGGTTATTTCCATTAACTTTCGGCAGGATGAGGCTATTTTCGTGAGAGTCAGTTTGATACGAACGCAAACAGTTTTCTGTGGGATTTTCGCGGCTTTTTTTATCTCTTTTTTCGGTGCGGCTTACGCCCAGACGCTGGATGGTGCAACGCGTTTGCAATCTGATTTGAATTCAGGTCTGCTGACCCCACTGGGCGCCAGAATACAAATTTTGCCACCTAAGGAGGATTTTTCTGCTTCACCCGCCTCATCCTCTTCCTCTTCGACGGCAACTTCCCCGGAAGTGCAGATTCAGGAAGAAATTCTGATGGAACCGGCCCCGGCTTCGACGGCTTTGGATCTGTCCGCCTCCCGGTTGTGGATTCGGGAAATTCGTATTGAAGGAGCCTCATTCCTGAATCAACAGGCGCTTCAACCGTTGGTGCAACCGTATCAGGGTCAGTTTCAGACCCTCCATTCCCTGAGTCCACTGTTGGTTCAAATCACCAGCTATTACCGGGAAAAGGGCTATTTAACCACGGAGGCCTATCTTCCGCCTCAGGAGATCCGGGAAGGGGTGTTGATTGTAAAAGTTCAGGAGGGGGTGATTGGCAACATCAGTCTTGAAGGGGGACGCTTCTACAGCGCACGGGTGATTAATCGATATTTGAGCCAGAAACCTGGTTCGCTGCTCAACATGAAGCAACTGGAGCGTGACTTGAAGGCCATTAACCGGTTTGAAGACGGCATTAAGGTCAAGGCCTTCTTATCGCCGGGACAGGAGCCGGGACAGACCAATATCAAGTTAAAGGTGGCCGAGCGTCAGCCCTGGCAAATCAGCCCTACCCTGGACAATCAGGGGCGCTATTTTATCGGTTTGTACCGGGCCGGGCTGGAGATTCGAAATAACAGCCTGCTCAGACAAAGTGATCGCCTGTATGCCCGTTATCTCGGTGCTGAGGGCATGCAGGTGGGCATGGCCTCTTACAGTGTTCCGCTGAATCGGTGGGGTACAGAACTTTCTGGTAGTTGGGCATTTAGCCACGTGGATGTCAAATTACCAGTCAATAATGCGCCCTCGATTACCGGGCGCTCTTATAACGCGGGTGTCATGCTCAGTCAACCTCTGGGAGAAAACCGCAACTGGCAGCTTGACGCGGGGCTGAACTGGCAACGAACGGATAATTTTTTCGAGGGGGAGCAGACGAATCGGACGGATGTACATTCGTTTCAGCTTGGCTTGAACTTTGATCGATACGATCGGTGGGGCAGAACTTTTAACCGGGTGCAAAATACAGTCGCCTTCAAAGGCGCTGGTTCCCGGGATAGTTTCTGGAAAGTGGAGAACTATTTTTATCGTGTGTTTGCTTTACCCAAAAACAATCTCGTGATTTTAAAATCCTATGGACAGTGGACACCGGATGCCCTGCCACCCATTCAGCAGTTCCAGCTGGGAGGGTATAACAGCGTTCGCGGGTTTACGGAAGGGGTACTCATTGGGGATCGGGGCTACAATCTGGGGGCTGAATATCGCTTTCCCATTCCCGGTCTGGGACGGATTAGTCCCTGGATGGGTCAACGTGTGCAGGGCTCCCTGTTTTACGATTTCGGACAGGTCTGGCTAGATAGCAGTAATCCCGCCTACAATCGGCGAACGGCCACTCTGGCCAAGACAACCTTGCTGCAGGGAGTCGGATTTGGCATCAGGACTCAGTTGAGTCGTTATCTGCAAGGGTTTGTGGATGTGGGGTTTGGTTTGGGGAACCGTAAAGAGGTTGAGCCGGAGGGACGCCAGCCGACGGCACGTGTCCACCTGGGGATTCGCTCCGATTTTTTACCCACGGATTACAAGATGCGCAACACCGGGCTCCGGTCTTATAAGCCGCCCCGACTGGCCAAACAGGTGAGTCCGGTCGTGCATTAAGCCTTACAGCTTATTCAGGAAGGAGACGTCCAATGATTCAGACCGCGTTGAAATCGGTATACTCCTTTAAATCCGGGCATCGGGGAATGAAGGATTTACTGGGGAGCAAAGGGGCCAATCTGGCAGAGATGGTTCAGTTGGGCTTGCCGATTCCGCCCGGTTTTATTTTGACCACGGCGGTTTGCAATCAGTATTTATCGATGGAACAGCGTTTGTCTGACCGGTTGATGGCAGAAGTTTACGAGGCGCTTCATCTGGTGGAGCATGAACTGGGGCAAGTCTACGGGGACGCCGAAAAACCCTTGCTTTTGTCTGTCCGTTCCGGAGCAAAAATTTCCATGCCCGGTATGATGGAAACTGTGCTGAACCTTGGGTTGAACGAGGAAACTCTGGGTGGACTGATTCGTCAGTCTGGTAACGAATGGTTTGCCTATGATACCTACCGTCGTTTCGTGCAGATGTTTGGCAGTGTGGTGCTGGGTGTGCGAAAGGAGTACTTTGATGATTTGCTGACCCATCAGAAACGGCACTGGGGCATTGCGGAAGACACTGGACTCAGCGTGACCATGATGCGTGAGCTGGTCAATGCTTACAAGGAAGTGATTCTGGATCGCACCGGGCAAACGTTTCCCGATTCGCCACAGGAGCAGTTGCGGTTGGCCATTGAGGCGGTGTTTCGATCCTGGCAAACGCCCCGGGCCATCGCCTACCGGAATCATCAAAAAATCGATCATGCTCTGGGGACAGCCGCCATCGTTCAGGCCATGGTGTTTGGCAATCTTGGAGCTGATTCCGCCACTGGCGTGGCTTTTACCCGTAATCCAGCGAATGGAGACAAGGAGTTGTATGGGGAGTACCTGATGAACGCGCAGGGAGAGGATGTGGTGGCCGGGTTGCGCACGCCTGAAAAGTTGTCTGCTCTGGCGGTTGAAATGCCTCGAATTTATCAGGAATTATCCGAGGCTGCCTACAGACTGGAGCAACATTATCGGGATGTGCAGGATATGGAGTTCACCGTGGAACGCGGACGGCTGTTTGTTTTGCAAACCCGTACGGGCAAGCAGACTGTGCAGGCGGCGGTA
Source organism: Vampirovibrio sp. (assembly GCA_027448865.1). Lineage (GTDB taxonomy): Bacteria > Cyanobacteriota > Vampirovibrionia > Vampirovibrionales > Vampirovibrionaceae > Vampirovibrio. The sequence continues at coordinate 10,026 of DAIDMR010000198.1, read as the reverse complement.
AAAATCGCGGTGGATATGGTTGAGGAGGGCCTGTTAACCCGGGAGGAGGCCTTACTGCGAATTGATGCAAATCAGCTAAGCCAGTTATTTGTCCCGGCGTTTAATTCGGCGGAAAAGGCCAGGGCCCGGTGTTCCGGGCGCTTATTGGCTGTCGGGCTGAACGCTTCACCGGGGGCGGCTACCGGCAAGCTGGTCTTCGATCCGGATGAGGCCCAGCAGTGGTCGGAGCGGGGCGAGTCTGTTATTCTATGCCGGGTGGAAACCTGCCCGGATGACATTCATGGCATACTGGCCGCCCGGGGAATTTTAACCGCCCGGGGTGGAAATACCAGTCATGCCTCCGTGGTGGCCAGAGGTTTGGGAAAACCTTGCGTGGCGGGCTGTGAGGCCTGTCAGGTTGATCTGCGCGCGGAGACTTTGACAGTGCAGGGAAGAACCTTTTCCAAGGGGGCGGTGATTTCCATTGATGGCATCACGGGAGAGGTATACGAGGGTGCGCTGGACGCCGAAACCCCCACGAGTTGTAATACGGCCCTGGATGCTCTGCTGTCCTGGGCTGATGAGCTGCGTCGATTGGAGGTGAGGGCCAATGCGGATACTCTTTCTGATGCGCTGAAGGCACTGGAAATGGGGGCGTCAGGGATTGGCCTTTGCCGGACCGAGCATATGTTTATGGGAGAAGAGCGTCTGCCAGTGGTTCGGCAGTTGATTTTGGCCCAATCATCCCGGGAGCGGCGCCAGGCGTTGGCTCAGCTATTACCCATGCAGCGAGCGGATTTTAAAAGCCTGCTGGAAATCATGTCCGGTAAGCCGGTCACCATCCGGTTACTGGACCCGCCCCTGCATGAGTTTTTGCCCAACCGGGAAGAAGTGCATAACGAGATGCTGGCCTTGAAGCAGGCGGATCCCTATCAGGTCGCGTATCAGGAGAAGCGAAGGTTATTAGGCAAGATTGATGAGTTGCGGGAAGTGAACCCGATGATGGGGTTTCGGGGGTGTCGTCTGGGGCTGGTTTACCCCGAAATTTACGAGATGCAGGTGCGGGCCATTTTTGAGGCGGCTTGCCAGGTGCTGGCGCAAGGCGGGCTCGTGCGCCTGGAGATTATGATTCCGCTGGTGGGCTTTGCCAGTGAACTGAAGCAAATTCAGCAACAGCTGGACGCCGTGGCTCAGCGGGTCATGCGTGAGCATCAGTGTGGTCTGGATTATTGGTTCGGCACAATGATTGAGGTGCCCCGGGCCGCCCTGGTGGCTGATGAACTGGCTCAGTACGCCCGGTTTTTCAGTTTTGGTACCAACGATTTGACCCAGCTGACGCTGGGCTTCAGTCGGGATGATTCCGAGGGCCGTTTTTTGACCCGCTATCTGGAAAAAGATATTCTTGAGAAAAATCCGTTTGAAACGCTGGATACGGAAGGGGTGGGGCGCTTAATGATTCTGGCTCGGGATCAGGGTAAACAGGCCCGACCGGATTTGAAACTGGGTCTCTGTGGGGAACATGGCGGCGAGGCGCAAAGTGTTCAATTCGCGCATCAGATCAGGCTGGACTATGTGAGCTGTTCAGCGTTGCGTATACCCGTAGCCAGAGTGGCTGCCGCCCAGGCGGTTATACTGGGTGTTGCCAAGGATACGGGTTTCGATTCTAGGCCATTCCCCCGGCTTGGCACCTGAGGATAGCCAGTGGTGTTATTGCTTTATTAGACCTGTATAGATCCGGGTTTACACTGCTGGTTAATTGTGACTGGCCCGAGATTCCGGGTATGATTGACGCCACTTGAACATCCATCGGTTGCGGTTTAAAGCGTCCTGTCAACCGCGATGTTCGGCTCACGGCGCTGCTGTTTTTTTGCTTGCCCCCTGAAGCCTTTCAAAACTATACGTTTACGAGGACGCTTTCACCACAACAACCGCCCGGTTCAACTGAATGAACCGGGAACAATTTCTAATCCACCCCGGGCCAATGACCTACCCTGAGGGTGGCTTTTTCTTTTTGCAGGGCATGATCCCCCAGGGACGCCCGGAATGGAATCTTGCCGGACAGTCTTTCAGGGGTATTCCCCTATTGTCCACACGGCTTTGTTTTCGCTATGGTGTTGGGTGTCGTCCCGAGAAGAAAGAGGGCCTTATGCTGACTGGTGATTTGGAGCAGCGGATTCTGGAGCGGATTCGCCAGATTCCTGCGTTTGAGAAGTTTGGTTTACGCATTATTGATTTGTCTCCCGGTCTGTGCGAGGCGGAAATGCCCCGGGATCCTGAGTTTGATGGCATATTTGAGTCTTTTCACGGGGGCTTGTTGATGGCTGTGGCTGATACGATTGCCTGCTTTGCCATTATGACCCAAACGGGCCCGGACGAGCGGATGGCCACCACCGATATGAGTATTCGTTTTCTGGCCCCTTGCCTGACCGATGTACGGGCCGTGGCCAGGGTTATCAAGCTGGGAAAGAGCTTGTGTCCGGTGCATGTGGACTTATACGACATGAATCATCGACAGGTGGCTGTCGCCCAGGTGTGCTATATGCGTTTGGGGTAATATAGAGGGAATCAAAGTGGGTACATGCTTAATCGTTCTTAATATTTTCGGTCTTAAATGCACTTGACGGGTTTTAAGAGATTTAACAGACCCCGAACAGAGTCCCTGCTTCATGTTAAACTCCCCTAATTTGCCTGACGGACGGGGGCGAGTGTCTTACTCTCCCTTTACGGCTTTTCCAACGGCATCTCCCGTTCAGACGCCCCCGCTGGCTCAAGCCGCCGGAGGTTCTCACTGGGCAGGGGGCGCTGGGGAGGACAAGTTTCGCACCAGAGCCTTGAGTTTCCAGAGGGAGGGCGAGTCGTTTCCCAAGGAAGTACGCTTTCCTCCCCAGGGGTTGGACGCCCAGCCTCCAAACGCCCGGCAGACTCGAATCGCCGAGAAGCCGACGGATAGTGCCGGGAATGCGACCCACCCCCCAGCGGAGCCCAAAGTCAATGGCTCCAAACTGATTGGCGCTTTCAAAATCACGTCCGCGCTGGTGGTGACCGGGGCAGTGAACGCTTTTTTCTTTGGCGTGCCCATTTATATCTCCTCGGGGATTGCCGCTGCCGTGGCCGGGGCTCAGGCCCTTGCCGCACTTAAAATTCACAAGGAAGATACCCCGTTTACCCAAAAATTAATGGCATTTACCCGCAAGCTCATGGGCCGGGAAAAGGATTTGACACCGGCTGGCAAGGAATGGTCCATGGTACCCGTGTGGGCTGGTATTTGCGGCGCTTTTGGCCTGTCTGAGGCATTTCTGAATCACGTGTTCAAGGAGTCCACCGGTTATCAGAAAAAGACGTTTGAGGATCGGAAGAAAAGTATTCTGGACGAGATTCAGCGCAGCCGTTTCGGCCTGAAGAGGGCTGTTTTGGGGCAACAGCTGAAGGGCATGTCCCTTGTGGAGTCCTGCAGGCGGGGGTTGGTTGGCAAGTTTGACCAGTGGGCAAAGCAAGAGGGCGCGTCGGGCATGCTCCTCAATCGGCTCACCCGGTTCTTGAAGCGTTTCAACAGTGGCGGAGCCGCTCGCCCCAATTATCCGCTGATTTACCTTTGGTCGCTGGGCATGGCCAGCTTTGCCGGAGCCGCCCAGACTGTTCTGGCGGCCCTCATGCAGCAAAAGATCGATCGGGCCAATGGGATTGTTAAGGCTAAATAGCCGTTTTTAATATTCGTGGAGTTTCAGGGTGTTCTGGATGGCGATTTTATCCTCCAGGGCAGCGTTGGTTTCTTCTCGGGAACCATAGTGATCGGCGGTGCTGTCATCGGCCGGGTGCTTGCTGCCAATGGCCGGGCCGCTGCCACCACCGGCGAAATCCCCGCCGGTTGGCCCACCCATGCGCTTGCCACCCAGGTTAATGTCATACCCCTTGCGGCTGACCGATTCATCCAGCTCCAGGCTGGAATGCTTCTCACTGAGCGGTAATTCCGGACGGTTTGTTGTCGCTTTGTGCGCTTTGCTGGCCCCCGTTTTTTTCCGGGGCTTGCTTTTTTGAGTCATGGACAGGCGCTCCCTCTCAATCCTCTGAAGTAGTCGATTCTGTCTTGATATTTTGAAATGGATTTTACCGACTGGCTATTCCCATATCGTCTAGTGTCAAGCGACTGACTCCTGACAGGATTTTTTGGGAAGCGCCATCTGATCCTTCGGAACAAGCCCCCTGGGAAGCGGGTGCCTTGTGCTAAAGTATTGCAATGCATACTTCAAGGGCGCCTGTTTCTCCGGGATGCTGTGGGGATGCTGACAGTAGCGCTTTCCGGGCAAGGTGTGATGTAAGGGCTTTATGAAAAATCCATACCGTTTCCATAAAAAAGGCGTGTGGTTTGTTGGGCTGTTTTTGTTCACTCTGACACTAACAAGGCTCCCGGGCTGGACGGAACCTCAGGCCTCCTCCGCAAACGATTCTGTTCTCACGGCCTCTTATGCCGCCTTGCCGGTCAAACCCTACGTTTGGAGTAACAGCAGGAAGCTGGCTTTGGCCGAAACGCTCAGCCATTGGGTGGTGGAAACCCTTGAACGGGAGAACGCCCGGGTTGGGGTGCTGGCTCGGCAAGGGTCGGTTTTTACCCGCCTGTTTGATCCGACCGGTATGACGCATTCGGGTTTTGTCTTTCAGGAGCCTGCAACCGGCGAGTGGATTACGTACAGCTTGTACTCCGATCCGGCCAACAACCGGAAGACGGCATTATTGTGGCGGCAGAGTATCAAGGATTTTTTCTACGGACAAATTAACGATCGCAAGGAAGCCTTGCTGCTGTTGCCGCCCATGGATTTGCAAGAGCGATTGTTGCAGCGCTTGCGGGCCAACCCGTTTCAGTCCCTGCTGCCCGTTCACCATCATTACAATCTGGTGGCCCCGCTGGAATCGGTATTGAGTTTTAATTGCACCAAATGGGTGGTGCTGAATCTGTTTGCCGCTCGGGAGAATTCGGATGATGTGCCTGCCCTCATCGGGCGCATGCGTCAGGAGTACGCGGTCAAGCCGTTGCGTCCCCGTTTTCTGGTGCGGCTGGTGTTGAAGCGAAAACCGGACGTGAACTGGGAGGAACTCAATCCCCCCGGCACGGTGCAGACGGTTACGGTTGATAGCCTGTACAAGGCCCCATTGTTTGAAAAGCGATTTCTGTTCAGCGATTCAGAGGATTAGCCGGTCATCCGCCTGGAATCTGGTGGATGCGCAGCCGACTGCCCCGGCCTGATTCGGCTGGCTGGATTTCTGTCTCATTGTGGTTGTTTCGGAGAGTGAGGATTCCCCCGGAACAGGGCCCAGAAATCGGTGGTTAGAATTCGCCAAAATTCTTGAACCCACTGTTTCACCTGCTGTTTTAGAGACGCTACGATGCCGCTCGGTGGATCGGCCTTTGAGGGCGGCGTGAGGGGCTTAGTGTCCTGAGGCGAACCGTTGGGGGAAGATGGATCGGGTTTGGACTGCGCGATTTTTTTTGCGCAGCAACTGCCCTTGAAGTGAATGGCATTGGGTGGGTTGGAAATGGTCAGCATGGCATTCTGGCTCAGGAGGCGGGATGACTTTGATGGCGACTGTTTGATGGCAACAGTTTGTTGGAGACAGGGGGAAGAGGAAGTGCGCCGACGCCGTTGGGAGGCAACGGAGCCGACGCAGGTGGAATCATTCCCCAACCGGGGTGCAGTCACTAACGGCAGCAGCTACCGCCGAACTGGGGGCCTTTTTTTTCGAAGGTATCCGCTTGCAGGGCGTTCAGCAATTTGGCTTGCTGTTGCTCTTTTTGCTGTTGCTGGGCCACTTTCTTTTGTTGCAGGGCCAACAAGGGGTTGTTGCCTTTGAATTGGACGTTCATTGTATGTTCACCTCCTTTTATTGGGATAACCCGGATGATTTTCCGGGGTTGTGTTGCGTTTGTTGTTGATGCCCCTGCCACAGGCCACCAACCATCTCGCCGATTTCGCTCATGCAGATGATGCTGGGACTACAGCCACGTGGGCAGGTTTGCAGGAGCGCGCCCGTCCCCAACACTTCGGTCAGGTTTTTCTTGAGGGTTTGGGCTTTGTGTTGCAGCCAGGGGAAGTTTTTCAGGGGCAATTTCTCAATGGGCAAATTGCGCAATTGGCGGTGGGCCAGAAGTGAGGCCAAAATGCCCAGACCACCCACGGACAGGGAAACCCCGAGGCGGGAGACGGATTCCGGCAGATTGCAGTACTCCTTTAAATCGTTCACAAAAAATTTTTGGGCCCACTGGTTGGTCTGAACGGCTGTGGCCACCAGCGGAGCCATCATCAGCAGCGTCAGGCCGGAGGCTTTATTAAAACGGAGGGCCATGGGGGTGATTACCGCTGCCGATTCGAGGCCGGTGAGCCAAGCGGGCGGCTTCCATTGAAAGCCCTTGTTCAGCTGCCCCACGGCTGCTACCCCCAAGCCTACTCGGGCCCAGCTTTTCCAGTCGGGTGAGAACAGGAATTTGCCTGTGCTGGCGCCAGCGGCCTTCCCGGGGAAATGATGGGTGGCAAGGCCCAGGGCGAATAACAGACCAGCCCAGGCCAGATTAGCACCCTGGATAGGGCGTTTTGTCTCTGTTGGCAGGAGTCCGTGAGCGGGCTTGGCCGGAAGGGTTGTCTTGCTCCACCCCGAGAGGTCAGCCTTTATCGGAATAAAAGACCGGCTGGCTGGAGCGGTCTGCGTCCACGGGCTGGTGAGCTGCGGCGGGGTAGACAAGGTAGACATAGGCGCGCCTGTGTTAGGAACCTCAAACAGGAGACCAGCACACCATACCGCAAATATCCCGGGAATATAAGCACTGGCATAGAAGCACCAAAGACAGAAGCAGCCGGTTGACTGTGAGCTTTCTCAAGTTGAAACTTTTGGCGGTTGTGCCCGGTACAAGGATCAAGCCCGTGTTTCCGGGTGGTATGGATGACTTTCTTGACCAAATCGCAAAATGGGTCAAGAATTATACATATCAAGAAATATATACTTTGGCTCCTCACCCGCTCTCAACAAGAAAAAGGCGCACTTAATGGGACGAAAAAAAATTCAGCAAAACCGCTCCGCGCTGATTCTGGAAGCGGCCTCGGAACTGTTTGCCCGCTTTGGCTATCAAAAAACCACACTTGAGGACATTGCCCTGAGGGCCGGGATTGGTAAAGGAAGCGTTTACCTTGAGTTTGAGAGTAAAGAGGCTATTTTGTTCGCCCTGATACTGCAAAATAAGCGGGCTGAGCTTGAGGGCATGCGCCGGGTGGTCTCCCGAACGGATAAATCGGCGTTGACGCTGTTGAAAATCATGCTGGTGCAAAATGTGGGCGAAGTTTTTGACTCGGTTCGCCGGAATCGTCGCAGTCCGGAGGAGATGGCCGCCAGTGGGGAGCGGGCTCGGCTTTTGCTGACCCCCTTTTTTCAGGCCCGGCTGGGGCTGGTGGAAACCTTGTTGCAACGGGCCCAGGTCCAGGGAGAGATGAACCCGGCTCTGGACGTTTCCCACTGCGCCCAGTTGGTTTTACTGGCTTTGCGGGGTGTGTTGCCCCCTTACGAGGCTTCAGCCACCCGGGTCAAGTTGCAGCATCAGGCCGCTGAATTGCTGGAGTTGCTGTTTAGCGGATTACGTGTTCACGTCACAGGAGTCTCTCTATGAGTTCATTGAGTGCTAGTCCCGGTCGCCTGAAGATGCCTCGCTTGTGGGGTGTTTTGGTCTTGGTGGCCCTTTTGCTGGGCGTTTTTGTCTGGACGCGGCAGCAGGATCAGCCTGCGGGCGGCAAGATGGGCATGGGTAATCTGAAAAACGCGCCGGTTCCAGTGACTCTGGCTCCGGTGACGCTGCAAACCATGCCGGTTCAGATTCAGACCATTGGCACCGTAGAGCCCGTGTCCACGGTGACCCTCAAGCCCCAGATTGAAGGCCGCCTGATCGGGATTCACTTTCAGGAGGGGGCCTTTGTGGAGCAGGGACAATTGCTGTTCAGTATTGATACCCAGCCCATTCAGGCCGCACTGGCTCAGGCTCAGGCGGTGGTCAGCAAGGATCAGTCTCTGGTGGCGCAAGCGCAGGCCAATCTGGTTCGCGATCAAAGTGCCGTTAAACAGGCTCAGGCCAATATCGAAAGGGACGCCGCTCAGTTGGAGTACGCGGTGGCACAGGAGAAGCGCTTTGCCTCCCTGCTCAAGGACGACTTTATCAGTCAGGATCAATATGAACAGGCGGTGACCTCGCGTCGGGCCGCTGAAGCCACGTTGCTGGCCGATCGTTCCGCTCTGGAAAATGCCCGGGCCATTGTGGCAGCGGATCGTTCCAGTATTGAAAGCGCTTTGGCCAATGTGCGAGCCGATCAGGCCGTGGTGGAAAGCAACCGCATCAAGCTGGCCTACGGTACCATCCGGGCGCCCTTTTCCGGTCGAACTGGCAGCCTGAAAATCCATGTGGGCGATACGGTCAAGGCGGGGGACACCGAGCTGGTGCGACTGGATCGCATGAACCCCATTAACGTCGGTTTTTCCGTGCCGGAGCAGAGTCTGAAGTCCCTGGGCGCCTCCGGAAAGGCCCGCCGCTTCCCGGTGGGGGTGGAAACCCGGGAAACCCAGCCCACCCGCTTAACCGGACAGGTGGATTTTCTGGACAACACCGTGGATACCAATACCGGCACCATACGCATGAAAGCCAGTTTTTCCAATGAGGCCCGCAAACTGTGGCCGGGTCAGTATGTGGATGTGGTTCTGAAACTGGCCCAGCAGGCCAATGCGGTGGTCATTCCCCTACTGGCTTTGCAAAGCGGCCAGCAGGGCGATTATGTCTTCGTGGCCCGGGCGGGGCTGGCCAAAATGCGGCCCGTGGTGGTGGATCGCATTGTGGGCAATCAGGTGGTCATTCGCAGTGGCTTGTCCGCTGGGGAGCAGGTGGTGACCGATGGACAGTTTCAGCTTTCCGACGGCTCCAGACTCCAGGTGAAAACTGGTACATCTGAAGTAAAGCCGGTGTCCAATCAGTAATTACCCAACGCATGAAAGTGTTGTGACGTGAACAACTTCACCAAACTATTTATCGACAGACCGATTATGACCACCCTGGTGATGCTGGGGATTCTGTTGTTTGGGATTCTGGCTTACCGTCAGTTGCCGGTCAGCGATTTGCCCAACGTGGATTTTCCCACCATTCAGGTCAGCGCCAGCCTGCCCGGGGCCAACCCGGACACCATGGCCGCCTCCGTGGCTACCCCGCTGGAACAGCAATTTTCCACCATCGCCGGTCTGGATTCCATGAACTCCACCAGCAGTCTGGGCTCCACCTCCATCACCCTGCAATTCAATTTAAACCGAAACATTGACGCTGCCGCTCAGGATGTGCAGGCGGCCATTTCCGCCGCTTTGCGAAAACTGCCCAATGACATGCCCTCACCGCCCTCGCTGCGCAAAGTCAATCCGGCGGATTCTCCCATTATCTATCTGGCCCTGACTTCGCCCATCCTTCCCTTGTCCGATGTGGACGAATATGCCCAGAAAGTGGTGGCCCAGCGGCTTTCCATGATCAATGGCGTGGCGCAGGTTTCCGTGTTTGGATCGCAAAAGTACGCCGTGCGGGTTCAGGTCGATCCCAAAGCATTGGCCAGCCGAAATTTGGGCATTGATGAAGTGGCCACCGCCATTCAGAAAGGAAATGTGAACTTACCCACAGGGGTGCTGTACGGAGACTACAGAAACTATACGGTCAAAGCCAGCGGCCAACTAATGAAGGCCAGCGATTACCGTCCGCTGATTGTGGCTTACCGCAACGGTTCCCCCGTGTACCTCAGCGAACTGGGTCGGGTGCTGGATAGTGTGGAAAACAACAACACCGCCAGCAGGAATGGGAGGGGAGATTTCATGGCTGAAATCTTATCACGCAACAAACCCGGTGCGTTTGCCGCCGCGCACGGGCAAAATGCCATCTAGCCAACTTTGCCAGGATCCCACATGAACGAAACTGACTTTCTCCGATTGACCAGCGAGACTCTCGCCCGCATTGAACATGGGCTGGAGGCTGCCGGGCTGGATTTCGAGTCACCC
>DAIDMR010000197.1 GCA_027448865.1 Vampirovibrio sp. | reverse complement strand
ATTTGCCCAGTCCGTCCAATCCGCCCAGTGGCTGCCGCTTCCATACCCGCTGTCCCTACGTGGTGGACAAGTGCAGAACCGAAGTCCCCACCGGGATTGAATATTTACCGGGGCATGTGGCCTACTGCCATCGGGTGCCGGAAATCAATGAATTACCCGCGTCTCTGTAAGCACGGCTGCCAGAGATAAAGGGCCAATGATCCCGGGGTGATTCGTCCTTTTTGGGTAAACGGGATTTTGAATTTCTGTAAAAACAAACTGAAAATCATCCATTTGGCACTCAAGTTTCTGTAGGCTTGTCCGATAGCTGGGATACGGCAAATTTTGTCGGTAACCATCCCACTTGAACAAGAAGGAGTTCGTGTCTTGAAATCGCAGAATGGAAAATGGGGCGAGCTTTTTAACTTTGATGACGACGTACTGGATGATTCCCTGGGGCTGGGCGATGAAGCCGAAGAGGGTATCATGTTTTTAGAGGAAGCTCACGAAGCGTTGAACAAGCTGAGTCAAAAGGCGAACACGCGTGGAAAACTCATGAGACAACCTCGTAAAGCGGAAAGCTGGCACTGAAACCTTCCATTTTATGTCTGTTTCAAGGGGGAGCCTGATCGGGCTCCCTTTTTTGATACTCGGCGAGCATGACAATGCCGGGAATTGGGCTAAAATAAGCGGGTACTGACTTGAAGGTAATCTGTATGCCCTCCATACTTGGCCATGTTGATGGCGTCAAGAAAAGTCTGGTTCACCGGCTGGAAAAGCTGTATCAGCGTCGGGTGAAAGGGGGCGTTCTTCTTTCGCGCGATCTGGCAGAGGAATTGTGTGAGCTGAGTTTGCAGCTAAAACGGGAAATTTCCGTGTTTCTGGATTTTCAGGGGCGCGTGGAGCTGGTGGTATTGGGCCCGCTGAATGATCTGGATCAGTTGCCCATTGCTCTGCCTGCCAGTACCGATGGTCTGGCCCGTCGTTACTGTCTGCATACCCATTTGGGGTGGCAATCCCCCACGCTGGCAGAGCAGGTGACGGTTTTGCAGTTTCACCTGCCGGTTTTGGGAATCCTGATGGCCGGTCTGTCGCCGCAGCATCCGGGGGGCTTTAGTCGCCAGTTTGGGGAGCAGCCCCAGTTCTGCGATGGCTTTTTTCTGTTAAGTCCGACCCAAGAGGTTTCACCCAGTGGAGAAACCCGGCGCTCCTGTGAGGTGGGCGACTTAACCACCGTGGGCAAAGCCGCGGAGGAATCTCTGGAAAAGTGGATCGAGTGGACGGAGCCGGTATTTGCACGGGGGCCGCATCGATTGGCGCAATCGGGAGAGCGGGCTTTATTAATGGGCATCCATGCTGGCGGGGCGCAGGCTGAGAGTGATTTGCAAGACACTCTGGACGAGTTGAGCCAATTGGCCAGGTCCGCTGGAGCGGTGGTGGTGGATCGGGTCACTCAGGCTCGCAAGCACCCCGATCCGGGAACTTATATTGGTTCGGGCAAAGCCGATGAATTTGCCTTCCTGATTCAGCAGTTGCAGATCGATGTGGTGATTGCCGATGACGAGCTGAGCCCGGTTCAGCAGCGCAATTTGGAGCGAATTTTACGCACCAAGGTGATCGATCGCACCGAGTTGATCCTGGATATTTTTGCCCAGCGGGCCCAGTCGCGGGAAGGAAAAATTCAGGTGGAACTGGCCCAGTTGCAATATGAAATGCCCCGACTGAAAGGGCGGGGGCGGGCGTTCAGCCAACAGACCGCCGTCGGCGCCAAGGGGGGCATCGCCACACGGGGGCCGGGTGAAACCCGTCTGGAGACCGATCGGCGTTTGCTACGGGAACGGGTCACCCAGCTGGAAAAAGAGGCCCAGCAAGTGGTGCGGCACCGGCAATTTCAGCGTCAGTCCCGCAAACAGTCCCACATGCCACTGATTGCGCTGGTGGGCTACACCAACGCCGGAAAATCCACCCTCATGCGCCGCCTCACCCAGGCGGATGTATTGGTTGAGGATCGCCTCTTCGCCACGCTGGATCCCACCATTCGTAAATTGTACTTACCCCCGGATGAGTCTGAAAATGGTGCTCTGGGGCAAGAAGTGCTGCTGTCCGATACGGTTGGTTTTATTCGGAAGCTGCCCACGTTTTTAATCAAGGCCTTTCGGGCCACTTTGGAAGAGGCCGCTTCCGCGGATCTGCTGTGGCATGTGTGGGATATCAGCCACCCGGAGCGTCTCAAGCAGATGGAATCCGTACAGGCGGTGCTGACCACTTTGTGGGAAGAGCTGGGGATTGAACCGCCCCCCATGTGGACGGTGTGCAACAAGATCGATCGCTGGCAGGCCCTTTCCGCTGAAGAGCAGGCCATGCTGGAGGCTGCCGCACAGACTCCCATTTTTCCCATTTCGGCCAAAACCGGGGAGGGTATCTCGGAGCTGTTGAGTGCGGCTCGGCACTTTTTACAGAGCCCCGCGTCTTATGCTGATCAACGAACGGATTTTGCAGAACGTCTGGAGCGGTAGCTTAAAATCCCCTCAACGTGCTTACCACCCCTGATTGGGTAAAAGCGGATTTTTGTGAACGGTAAAGGAGCGACCTACGTGAAACCTTCGCACCCTTCTCTTGAGCGCTTACGGCATATTGCCAATTTGATGGATTCCGCGGTGACCATTCCGCTACTTCGCAAGAAGGTGGGTTTGGATCCCTTGTTGGGTCTACTGCCCGGGGGCGGAGACGCGCTGGGATTACTTTTGTCCTCTTATGCGTTATGGGTGGCGTTTGAATTGGGTTTACCCCGCATCGTGATGATGCGGATTGTGGTTAATATAGTTCTGGATTGGCTGATTGGGCTGATTCCGGTGGTCGGCGATGTGGCCGATATTTTCTGGAAAGCCAACCAGATGAATTTGCAGATTGTGGAAGCGGCTTATCGGGAAATGCTGGCTCAGGGCGATAGCGCCCCAAGCAAAACGGTCACAATTGATGTGACCGTTGAGCCTGTTTAAAACCAGCGTTTGTCTGAACCGAACGTGCTGAATGTGGGGATTACTCGGTTTGACCGATGTGGTAGATCTTCAGCATGTTGTCGGCCCCTTTCATCTGGGTGTTGCCGGCGCAAAAGACCACGCCTTCCCCTTTTTTCAGGAGATTTTTCTCGAAGATGGCTTTTTCACCATTATCCAGCATCACATCAGTATGTTCGGACTGAGGGATGACCACGGGCACCACGCCCCACAGCAGGGCCATTTTGTTGGCCACTTCGGCCTTGGGCGTTAGGGCGATGATGGGACGAGCGGGCTTGAGCTTGGAAATGCGTTGGGCCATACTCCCCGAGTTAGAGAAAACTACCACCGCTTTGATATTGGCTTTTCGTGCGGCGTAGCTGGCTGTTTGGGCAATGGCGTGATAGAAATTGGGAGAGATAGCGCGGTTCTCTTCTATGGGACGATCCAGGCTGTTGGCAAAGATGCTTTTTTCCGCCTCATGGATAATCCGGCCCATCATGGTCACGGTTGCCACCGGATGCTCGCCCACGGATGTCTCCCCGGAAAGCATCAGGGCATCGGCGCCATCAAACACGGCGTTGGCAATATCGCTGACATCCGAACGGCTGGGTTGCACGGAGTGGATCATGGATTCCAGCATTTGGGTGGCAATAATCACCGGTTTGGCGGCGGTGTTGGCTTTGGCCACCAGCATCTTCTGGGCCACCGGTACTTCTTCCGGGCGAAGTTCCACGCCCAGGTCTCCTCGAGCCACCATCAGGGCATCGGTTTCCTGAATAATGTTATCGATATCCTTGAGGGCCTGGGGTTTTTCGATTTTAGCCACCACCGGCGGGCAGGTATAACCCAGCGATTCCACGTACTGGCGCAATTCCACGATATCTTTGGCCTGCTGCACGAAAGAGAGCGCAATGTAGTCCACTTTGGCAGCCACGGCGGCGGCCACGTCCTCTTTGTCTTTTTCAGTAAGCGACGGAATAGGCAGCGTTGTACCGGGGATGTTGATGCCTTTGCGGGCCTCCAGCAGTCCGCCCTGAACCACCTGACACTTCAGGGTTTCAGCGTTTACCTTTTCCAGTACTTCCAGACGGATTTTTCCGTCATCCAGCAAAATGAGGGCACCGGGCTCCAAAACAGCGATGAGTTCGCCGTATTTGGTGGCCACCACGCCAGGGGAACTCTCCCGGGTGCGGCTGGTAAATTCCACCACGGAATAATCCTCAAGGGGAATAGGCTGGTTATCTTTCAAAAAACCGGTGCGGAGTTTCGGGCCTTGCAAGTCAGCCAGAATGGCCAGGGGCTGATTGATTTCAGCGGCCACGTCCCGAATCATTTGAACCCGTGCGCCCTGTTCGTCTGCGTTCCCGTGAGACATATTCAGGCGAAAAACGCTGACCCCGGCTAAGGCCAGTTGCTTGACCATTTCGGGGGTCGCAGTCGCGGGGCCCAGGGTGGCTACAATCTTGGTTCGTTGTATAAGGCTGATATCGGCGTGATGGGTGGGGTCATTCTTCTTCGGTTGGGGGGAGGCTTGTTGTGTTGCGATGGTCATTGATAATGGTTGTCCCGGTGACGACTAACGGTGCGGAGACTTTTTCGGGCTCATGTGTAATTTGATACCCGTCAATCTTCGCATTTGAGGGTACCATAAATATAAAATATCGTTCCAGTTCCATGCGAGGGTATAAATTTATGGTGTTGTTTTCCACCAGCTTCTGTTTGAGGGCTTCTCCATAGGCTGTCCCAAAGTCATTGGCGAGCTGGATTTCTAAAGGCTGAGAGTAGCGCTCCTCTTCTTTGTCGGTGATATTTTGTAACACGAATTCCCTGGAGGCCAGAGTCAAACTTTTATTCACCTGATTTTTCAAATGCGCTTTTACGACCACATACTGACCGTCCGGGATTCTTTTGCCCAAAGCGTCCAGCTGATCGACCTGCAGGACTTCCATGGAGAAAGCGGTTTGCTTTTTTTCTGCGTTTTCAGTCTTTTTGCCGGCGCAACCAGTCAATAACACCGGGCTGATCACCAACAAGCCAAAGCAGCTAAGGGCGAACAGCGATTGGGAAAAATAGTTTTTTTTCATAGGGCCCTCTAAAATAAACCATCGGACTAAAACGCGTTAAAGCTGACAAACTCAGTATTTAGATGTCTCAAAGTGTTCTTTTTATTTTACCAATAAACTGTTAACCATGAGCGCAGCCAATCAGCTGATGCAAGCTGTCCAGACTTTCTGTCCTGCAAAATTCCTGCAAATCCGCCTGAATGGTTTTAAAGATGGTGGGCTGCCGAAAGCAGATGGTGCCCACTTGCACCAGTGTAGCGCCTGCCATGAGGAATTCCAGGACATCCTGAGCGTTGCTGATGCCTCCCACTCCGATAATGGGTGTTTCCGGGAAGTGTTTGCGCAGATTCCAGATGGCGTGCAAGGCGATGGGCTTGATGCCGGGACCGCTGTATCCGGCGGAAACTCTGGGCATCACCGGTTTTTTCTGGTGGATGTCAATGGCCACGCCCAACACGGTGTTAATGGCGGTCAGTCCGGCGGCTCCGCCCTCAATGGCCGCTGCTCCAATGGAGACAATATCGCTGACGTTGGGGGTCAGTTTGGCGAAGACGGGTTTGGCACAGATGCCGGTGACCGCGCTGAGGGCTTCCTGGACTGAATCGGCGGCGCTACCGAAATGGATGCCCCCTTTGGCCACGTTCGGGCAGGACAGGTTGAGTTCCACGGCGTCAATCAGGGAAGCGTGAGGATGGCTGAGCATAGTTTCGGTCATCTGGGCAAATTCCGCGCTGCTGTTGGCGGAAATGCTGAGAATCACGGGCAGGCCCAGCGCCTTGAGTTCGGGGATTTCAGTTTCCAGGCTGTAGGCCAGCCCCGGATTTTGTAGCCCAATGCTGTTCAGCATGCCGATGCCGGGTAGTTCGGTGGTGCGGGGTTGTATGTTTCCGGCCTGCGGGTTTTGGGTCACTGTTTTGGTGACAATGCCGCC
>DAIDMR010000196.1 GCA_027448865.1 Vampirovibrio sp. | reverse complement strand
GGCTGGGCGCTCTATGATGGCCTGGCGCTCTGGTATGAATTTAACCATGCGGCAGACCTATGATCTGGGGGATGCTGTCAACTACCTGGACAACAGGATGCGCAACGTCCGGGCGTCCGAATTGGCGGAAGTGCTTCAGCGTGGTGGCGCAGGTATAAAAAACACAGGGGTGCTGAATGAATATGACGCAGCTGCTATCAGTGCCAGCCTGTTAAGCTCGGGCAGCGCTCCAGATGTTGCGGCCACTGGGCAAAAACATTTTATCCGGCCTTTCGTTAAGAGCTTTGCAACCACGAAACCAGGTCGTAAAGCCTGGGATATGCTGGGCAACCTTGGAATGGGTTCACCTGAGAACATTGCCAAAGAGTTTTCCAAGGACCAGGCGCACGCCCGACAAATCATATTTAAGACGTTAAGCGCCATTAACAAACTACCAAAAGACAAGCGGGGCGCAGTCATCCTTCGCCTGTTCGGTGATGAAGCTCTTGATCCAATTCAAAAGCTGGTCGGGAACGTAAACTTGCTGGCAGATGCTTTTGATTTGGTGGATCAAAAGGCGAAATTTGCGGGCAAGTCCATCAATGAAGAGTTTGGAGAAGTTGCAGGGCAGAAAACTAACCGGTGGGCGCGTATCTCTGGGAAGTTTGGCAATCTTGCCGGTAATGTGGGCAAGTCTGTCGAGCCTATTACTGACAAAGTGATGGGGGCTACCGAAGGGGCTCTTGACTGGGGAAATAACTTTGCAAAGAAACATCCCCGGGTTACAGGCATCGGGACTGCTGGAGCAACTGCAGGGGGACTAGGCTTGCTCGGGTGGGCAGGTTCTAAATTTCTAAAAGCCAAAGGTCTGGATATAGGGGCAAAAATCGGTCAATTCACTGCCACGTCCCCTATAGGACAAGCCTTAAAAACAGGAGCTTCCCGTTTTGGCGGGATGGCCATGCGCGGCATCGGCTCAATGGGCGGGGCTGCATTGCGTGGCGTTGCCTCTTTTGGACGTGCGGCTTTACCCGCTATTGTCAGAATGGCTCCTCTTGCCATTGGCTTGATTTCCCGTCTGATTGGACTGATTCCGGGTTGGGGTTGGGCGATTGCTGGAGTGTCTTTGGCTGTTGGCTTGCTTATTGCCAACTGGGACAAGGTAGGGCCTGCTGTTGGTAAGGCGGGTGAAGCCATTAAAAGCGCCATGATCGGCACTTGGAAGGCGATCGAACCAATCATGGGGAATCTTAGTAATGCGCTGGGAATAAACCCCCAGCCGGTGCAAAACCTTGCCCCCGTTAAAGCGAGCATAGACAGCACGGGGCGAGTTATCCCAATGCCTAGCGGGAAAGGTGGCAATACCTACAACGACAATACCAAGCTTAGTATTGTTGTCCACCCGGGCGGAACCTTGGACAAGGTTGCCGTGGAAAGCCTGCGCCAAGAATTGCGCCGTCAAGGCGAAAAGAAGCGGAGAGGGGCCTTGAATGACTGACGTTATGATGAAACTGGGTGACTTCACCTTTTCCGTGGACTTGGCAGCTTACAACCAATTCCGGCGCAATACCGCCTACCGTTGGCCTGCTCAGGAGCGGATCAGCCGCATTGCCAACCTTCAATTTACAGGGCCGGGTGAGGAAACTGTCACTTTGGCCGGCGCCTATTTCCCTCAGGTTACGGGTCGATATGCTGTCATGGACGATTTACGGGAGCTGGCCGCACAGGGCAAGCCCTTGTTACTGGTGGGCGGTCTTGGCCATGTGTTTGGGTATTTCGTGATTGAGCGGGTAGAGGACAGCGCCAATCTCTTCCTGAAAAACGGCATACCCAAACAAGTGGAGTTCAGCCTGGAGCTTAAAAAGTACGGAGAAAAGGCCGATGGCACAGTTTAAAACCCGTGATGGTGATACGCTGGACTGGATCTGCTGGAAGCACTACGGCAAGCAATCCGGCGCAGTGGAAGCGGTCTATGAAGCAAATCCGGGCTTGGCCAAGCTGGGCCCCGTCTTTTCTGCCGGTGTGGTGATCGAACTCCCTGAATTACCGGAGGAGTCCAAGGCCGAGGTGATCCGGCTATGGGATTGACGCCCACCTTTAAAATCCTGGCGAACAAACAGAATATCACCAAAGCCATTCAGGAGCGTCTGATCAGCCTTCGGGTAACCGATGAGGCCGGATACCAGTCCGATGAGGTGGAAATCATCATTGAGGATCGGGAGCCCCACGTTGAGCTACCGGCCACAGGTGCCACCCTTGAGGTATGGTTGGGCTATGATGGCGAAAACCAGCGCATGGGCATGTACTACGTGGATGAGGTGGAAGTCTCAGGGCCACCGGATCAAATCACCATCACCGCAAAAGCGGCACCCTACGCCACCAAAACCGGGGCAAAGCTCCAGACCCAAAAAACCCGGCCATGGCCAAACGGGACAACTCTGGGCGACCTGCTGAAAAAAGTCGCATCGGATCACGGGTTGGCACCAGTGATCTCCTCAGACTTGGCCAGTATTGCCCTCCCGCACGTAAGCCAGACGGATGAATCAGACATGCACTTACTGACCAGACTTGCACGTCAATACAATGCAACTGTCAAACCTGTTGAAGGCCGGTTGGTTGTCATTAAGCGAGGGGCCGGGCTCACCGCTTCCGGGAAAAAAATCCCGCTGGTCACCCTGTCCCCTTCAGACGTCACCACCTGGCGGGCATCCTTTGCCAAACGGGAAAACGCCGGGAGTGTGACGGCGAAGTACCATGACCCTGTGAGCGGGCAAACGAAACAAGTTACCATCGGCAGTGGTGAGCCCAACCAAAGCATCCGGCATAAACACGCCAATGTAGAAGCGGCCACAGCTGCCGCCAATGCCAGATTGGAAAGGAAGCAACGGGGCTCTGTCACGTTAAGCCTGACTCTGCCAGGGAGAACCGACCTACAGGCAGAAGGGAAATTGAGTCTTTCAGATTTTCGCCCTGGATTGAACATTGAATGGACTATCTCCAAGGTCCAGCATACCATTTCTGCCAGTGGCTTTTCATCCTCGGTGGATGGGCAGATAGGGAGTCCTAAACCATAATTATCCTTTTAAAAAGCCTAGTTTGAGCGCCGGGCTTTTTTATTGGGTAATTTTTTATGACGGCAAATAAATGCTTGACGGGATAATTATTTGCAGTCATAATAAATTCATCAAGTTAAGGGCAACGCCTAAAGGATAAGCGACAATGGCCGGTTACTCAGGATTCAGCAAAAGCAACAATGCAGTAGAGGCGGAAGCAAACGGACGCTTGCCCATTACCCACGCTGCCCGCCTTTTGGCAAAACTGGCCGGATTGAAACAAGCAGACGCTAAAGCTCTGTTATTGCAACTCGGAACGTATGAATACCACCACACCAGTAAAAACTACAATGTCACCAATTACTATTCAGTCGATGGCGCCCTCGAAACTCTTGCTGAGCAAGGCAACCGCCAAGCCTATGACGCCATGGTTGAGCGTGGAAACATCTACAAGCCAGGCCGCCACCCAAGTTTCGAGGAAATGAGTGCGTAATGTTGCCCGAATTTATTTTGAACACAGAGGTCGAAGACGATCCAGTCGTTGAAATAAGGTTTCCAGATGGCCAAAACGTCTTTTATTCCTTGGACGGCATCCCTTCGGGACAATGGGAATACACCATCGCCGCCATGAGGCGGGAAGCGCAAGAAAAGTATGAAAATGGAGTGCTTGTTGATGCCAGAACCTACACCTACAGATTTGATTAAGCCCAAGCGCACCCGTGGCCGCCCAAAAGGCACCACAAAGCCCGTTGAGGCCCGGGTAGTAAACGTCCACC
>DAIDMR010000195.1 GCA_027448865.1 Vampirovibrio sp. | reverse complement strand
TAAAGGCGCTGGATGGCCCGGACATCCCGGCTGGGGATTGCCATTGCCTCGGGCGCACCGCCCATGACCGGTCTAATCACCGGTATCATCGGAGGGATCGTGGTGGGCTGGCTGGCCGGTTCTCCCCTGCAAGTCAGTGGCCCGGCGGCTGGACTGGTGGCGCTGGTGGCCGAGATTATCACCGACTATCAAATGCAGGGGCTGGGCCTCATTCTCATCCTGGCTGGCGTTCTACAATCGCTGGCGGGGTTTCTGAAATTGGGGCAGTGGTTTCGGGCCATTTCTCCGGCGGTCATTCAGGGCATGCTGGCGGGTATCGGGGTGTTAATCGTAGGTAGCCAGATTCACGTGATGCTGGACGTGACGCCCGAAAGCAACGGACTGGCCAACATTTTGTCCATTCCCCAAACCCTAACCAAGGGAGTGTTTCCTCAGGAAAACGCCACTCATCTCTGGGCGGCCATGATTGGGGCCATTTCTTTTGCGGTCATCACCCTGTGGAATTTGTTGCCCGCCAAAGTCAAGTTGATCCCGGCCAGCCTGATGGCCGTGATGGTGGGTGTGATCATCGCCCAGTGGGTGAATTTGCCCATCCGCTACGTGGAATTGCCGGGCAGTATCCTGAGCGGCCTGACCCTACCCACGCTCAACAGTGTCGGCCTGTTGGCGGATCCGCAGGTGTGGGTCTGGGTTCTGACCATCGCCATTGTGGCCAGCGCCGAGACCATGCTCAGCGTGACCGCCGTGGATCACATGCAGGACGGCCCCCGAGCCCATTACGACAAGGAAATGATTGCCCAGGGGGTGGGCAATACCCTGTGTGGACTGGTGGGAGCCTTGCCCATGACCGGCGTCATCGTGCGCAGTTCCGCCAACGTGCATGCTGGCGCTCAAACCCGATTGTCCGCCGTCTTGCACGGCGTCTGGCTTCTGGGGCTGGTCAGCTTTTTTCCCAAAGTGCTGGAATTGATTCCGACCGCCAGTCTGGCCGCCATTCTGGTCTACACCGGCCTCCGGCTGGTCAGCATCAGCGCCATCCGTCGGTTGTGGGGCATTGCCAAAACAGAAGTACTCATATACGCAGTCACCCTGGTGATGGTAGTGGGCACCAATCTGCTGGAAGGGGTGATCGCGGGCTCTCTGGTGGCCATTCTCAAGCTGCTTTACACCTTGTCTGATTTGACCGGGAAATCCGTGGAGAACGAGGACGGCAGTGTGAATGTGTATCTGAAAGGGAGCGCCACCTTCCTGAGCCTGCCCAAACTGGTGGCCATTCTGGAGCAGCAGCCCCCGGGTCGACAATTGACCATTTACATTGATGAGTTGAACTATTTTGATTATTCCTGCCTGGAAGCGCTGGAAAGTCTGGAACATCAGTACCATCTTTCCGGCGGCGTCCTGTCCGTGGAGTGGCAGGCCTTGCGAGACAAATTGCCCGGCAAAAAGCAGGTCATGGCCACAGGGGCGTCATTCAGCCACCATTAAAATGAGGTGAGGCTGCCCTCACAACCCGTTTGTAAAACTGCGTGCAGCTCAAACAAATTAGAGAGCGCCTAT
Organism: Vampirovibrio sp.; assembly: GCA_027448865.1. Taxonomy (GTDB): domain Bacteria; phylum Cyanobacteriota; class Vampirovibrionia; order Vampirovibrionales; family Vampirovibrionaceae; genus Vampirovibrio. The sequence continues at coordinate 8,794 of DAIDMR010000195.1, read as the reverse complement.
GGCCAGTGTGCCAGGCATTCTTTTAAACTCGCTGTACTCAAACAGTTACAAACAGGTTGTGAAGGCAGCCTCACCTAAAATAAAAGCGAAAATTGCTCAGGTTGGCTTTACTCAGACCGCCTTGCTCATACTGTCCTGCAACAGGGCGTCCAGTTCCCGAATATAAGCCTGCTTAACATCGAGGGGTAAGAAACTGGCCTCAAAACTGTTTCTGGCCAGCTGAATCAGTTGGGCCACAGACAAATTGAGGGCCTGCTGGACGGCCAGATAGTTCTCAGTGAGGTAGCCCCCAAAATAGGCCGGATCATCGGAATTCACGGTCACGCACAAGCCTTGCTCCAGAAGGGTTTTCAGGTTGTGCTGGTTCATTTCCGGGAAAACACACAGCTTGATATTGGACAAGGGGCAAACAGTCAGGGGCATGCGTTCTTGCTGCAGGCGCTCCACCAGCCTGGGGTCTTCCAAACAGCGCACCCCATGATCGATGCGGCTGACCTTCAACAAATCCAGCGCCTGCCAGATGTACTCAGGCGGCCCTTCCTCACCCGCATGGGCCACAGTCAGCAAACCCTCATTGCGAGCCCTATCAAAGACGGTCTTGAATTTTTCCGGGGGATGGCCCAGCTCGGAGGAATCCAGCCCTACGGCGTGAATCCACTGTTTGAAGGGCAGAGCCTGCTCCAGCGTTTGCATGGCGGCCTCCTCGCTCAGGTGGCGCAGAAAGCACAGAATCAGTCGAAAGCTGATGCCATAAGCGCTCTGGGCGTCGTTCAAGGCCCGGTAGATGCCCCGGATCACGGTTTCAAACGCCACCCCCCGATCGGTGTGGGTTTGCGGATCAAAGAAAATCTCCACGTGGCGAACATTTTGCTGCGCCATTCTGTCCAGATAGGCCCGGGTTAGATCGTAAAAATCCCGCTCATGCAGCAGTACCTGAGCGCCTTCATAGTAAATATCCAGAAAGGATTGCAGGTTGTGGAAGTTATAGGCCTCCCGCACGGCTTCCACGGACGGAAAGCGCAGGGGAATCCGGTTGCGCTGGGCAATGGCAAACATCAGTTCCGGCTCCAGAGAACCTTCAATGTGCAGGTGTAATTCCGCCTTGGGCATTTGGTGGATCAGGGCTTCCAGATTAGCGCTGGGCGACATGGGCAGACACTCCTATGTTTTTTGCGGTGGCAGGGCGGTTTAATTAATCGATCAGTCTACTCCGCTTTCCCGGTTTGCGCCATTCTTGAGAAAAAGCCTTGCGCGTAGTATGTTGGAAAGAGTGTCCATGTCATGCCCCGGCTAAATGTTTCAGGTCGCTGGGTGCTTCAGGAAAATATCAAAAGCAGCCGTTCTGGAGAGTTGGTTCAGCATGCCCGGTTTACAGCAAAATCTGGAAATCGTCCTGGTGGACGTGCAGGTCATTAGCATTCACGAGAGCCGATATTTTGATATTGCCTATCATGTGGCGGGGGAGTCTCGGGTGCAAACCCTGCGGGTGAATCCGGAGGCGTTTTACGCCGACCCTCAACCCGGCGACCGGGTGGCTGTCAATTTGCTGATGGGCAACATTATGGGCGCCAGCAAAATCGACGCTCAGGCTGGTTCTGACTAGTCAGCCCGAAGCCATTCCGGTATTTTCCCGTTTTGGGGAAAGCCTTCTTTTTTCAGGCCAATGCCTCTGTCCCAAATTTTCAGGTCACACAGCAGTAAAAGGAGACTCCTATGCAGCGTTGTCCGGTTTGCAATGGTCGCACCCTGATGGTGGATGACCGCTACAAGTGCATGAATGCCCAATGTCAGGGCAGCACGCTGGAAGAAGTCCGGGAAGGGGTCTTTTGCCGCTGCGGGGAAGCCATGAGCTATCAGGGCGAAGACTCCTGGGGTCAGCCCAACTATATGTGCCTGTATTGCAAAACGGTCAAGAGGATTGAACGATGAGCGCCCAAAGCCTGAACGCAAAAAAACAGTTACTTCAGCTACGCGGAAGTCGCTTGTTCACCCTGCTGGTGGCGCTTGGCCTGGGACTGGGCGGCCCCGCCTTGCTGATTGGCTGTGCTTCCAAACCGGTAAAAGCAACCCAGCAAGCGGATGGGGTTCAACAGGTTCGGGTGGTGGTCAGCAACGGGTATCAGCCCAGCCACATTGAAGCCAAAGCAGGACAGCCTCTCAAAATTGAATTCTACCGGGATGAAGAGCCGGGCCAGCACAGTTGCGGCGAGGTACTGGAAATACCAGCGGAGCATGTCAAATTACCCCTACCCTCCCGGGAAAGCCAGATTGTGGAAATCAAACCCCAAAACGCAGGCGAGATTGAGTTTCGCTGCGGCATGAATATGCTGAAGGGAAAGATTACTTTTCGGTAACCAGCGGCTTGCCGGGCGGTGAGTGGCCTATGGGGGCCTCGTCCATTGTGGGAACGCCGGCCTGTGCGGAAGCGGCATATAAATCCTCGCCTTTTTTCCACTGGAGGCTGTAAAGGCGCTGGATGGCCCGGACATCCCGGCTGGACAACCTCGGTTGATAGTTGCTCCCTTCGCGGCGCCATTTGCGAACGCCCACCATCATATCCGCCGGGTTGTCACTATGCCCGGAAATACCAAGGGCATGGCCTATCTCGTGCAGAATGTTGCCCTTGATATCGGCGGAGGGGATGCCCACCGTCCTGATTTCGATATCCGCGTGTCCCACCCGGTAAGTGGTCAGTCCCGCGATGCTGTCCTCACTGAAGGCCGCCACCCAGTCAATGGTGATATCGGCCTCGGCCCGGTTGGTGGTGTACTGGTATTGCATGCGGCCCTGCAGGGCTTTCTGCCACAGTTGCAGGCTATCTTCAATGTAATCCTTGAAATTCGCCTGATACAGGGAGAGCTTGCTAGGGCGGGTCTCCACGTACACTTTCAATGGGGTTTCCAGAGGAGCCAGTAATCGAAACGTTCGCACCGACTGCCAGCTTTCCCCAAAGTGCAGGTCATACTCCTGCCCGGTGGAGGCTTGTGTCATATAAGATGTTCCCTGCTGGGCCAATGCTGCCGTTCGCAGACCAAAACCACCTAAGACAATCAGGGATGCCAGGCATAGCCCGAGACAGGCCGTCCAGAACTTCATTCACTCACTTTCCACGCTTTAGCATTCGAATGCCTGTATTATTCCATATTTAAAATATAAAAACAACATTAAAACTTAAAAACTCATCTATCTTCAAAATACATCACAAATTCGCAGGCTGAGCTTGCATGAAGAAAGCAGGCAGTTGTCATCAGGGAGCGGAATTTCGTCCGAGACCGTGGTTGTCATACAAACGGAACAGGCTCGGCCAAACGAATGACCGAGCCTGCCGGGGTGATGGCAGTTGTGAACGCTTTATTCTGCTTTTTTACGTTTTTCTCTGGCAGATTCTATCAGAGCCTTATTTTCGGAACGGGTAGCCTCCCAGTTGGCTTTGTTGCTTTGACGGGTGCTTTCCTGCAGGGCTTTATTTTCAGCCCGGGTGCCCTGCCGATTGGCTTGAGCCTCTTTTCTGGCGGCTTCCATGTTGGCTCGCTTTTCCGTTCGGGATAACTCAGGGCTACGGTTAGCTTCCAGGGTTTCTTTAATTAACTGCTGATTGGTTTGACGGGTTTCCTTCCAGTTATTACGTGACTCCTGTTGGGTGCTTTTACGAGCCTGCTTGTTTTCCACTCTGGTTTCCATCCGATTTTTGCGAATTTCCTGACCCGGCCTGCGCTCAGCCCAACTGGCCGGGTTGGCGCTCATCAGCAGGCCAAGTAAAACAGCGAATAAAGCCCAGTGATTTTTCATCATTACAATCCAGTCCCTTTCTATCACGCTTTACCCAAAAGCCAATAACCGAGAATGCGATGAGATTTGCCACTCAACTATCAGATTTGCACTTAAATACCAACTCCAATTTTATTTTAAACCAATCATTCACAAAGCTTCATGCAAACCTGTTAAAAGCCCGCGCTTGAATGTTTTAGGGGTCTCCAGAACCGGTCATATCAGTGGCCTGCAGTGTTGCTTGTGAACTTTCCGTAAAGATGAGGTTTAGTAATTCTTAAAAGTGGAAATACAAGCTTGGAAAACAAGAAATATATCTGAATCTTTTGCTATGAGGTAATTGGGCCTAAAGGGGTAAGGTGACTATGGCGAATCTGGAATGGCTGAAATCCTGCTCCCAAAATAATTTTTACCAGATATTACTGGCTATTGTTATTTCAGGGGTGGCCTATCTTGGGGTGTATGGGTTACCCCATATCAACCTGAAAGACTCGCTGTCATCACCCAGCTCCCTCAACGATGACGCCGCGCATAATCTGAACGTCTCAGGGGTGATGGCCTGAGAAGCTGTCCGGAAAGATTCCATCCCGCGTCGTCTCTGAGAGCAAGATAAAAAAGGGGCTTCCCCACTGTTTGAAAGGCGAGGCTGCCATCACAATACGTTTGTAAATTATGAGTACAGCGAGTTAAAAATTCAGACTGGGCATTTTTACCTGAAGCAACACCTCAAGCAACAAGGGTTTGTCTGAGCTGCACGCAGTTTTAGAAACGTGTTGTGAAGACAGCCTTGCCTTTTGAAAAGTGCTTGGTGCAATCCCGAATAGTATCGCGACCAACAACCCGATTCTGATTTTTCAGAACCGGGTTGCAAGCGACATTATTCAAACCGGTGGAGCCTATCCCACAAGATATTCATCAAAGAAAAAATACTTTGAGAACAAATTGGATTGACTCTTTTCACCTGCGACTGCTCTCCGGTTTGCCAACCCCTTTGCTAAAGTCAATCGGTAACCGATTGAATGGGCTTTTCAGGAATTGACGTGATTACACCAAGCCACGGTTCTATGGTAAATCCCCATTTGTTACGCACGATATAGTAAGTTAAGCATCGTTTAAAAACTTTAACAAATAACAGATTTGAACGGCAGGCATAGCCACTCTCAAACATTAGAGAACGGTCGCTTTAATGGTTTATTCCTCAAAATCTTCCAGTCGAAGGAATTTTACTTCTTCGTATCTGGGAATCTCAAACTCATTGGGATCCAGACTGTTTGAAGCAGGATAGCCAAATTGGGAAAAATAGCCCCGATTTTTGGTACCAGCGTGTTTTTTCTCATAACGGGCATTGGAAATAGCCATGAAATCCAACCTCCTTTTTTCTCTGGTGAACCCTCAATTAATTCATTGGATCGATTTAAATTGCGTTAAACATTGATTGAAACAACGAACTGGATACTGAAAAAATAGCATTTTTGATGCTCGGATAACCTCCCCCGATCGGCTAATTTGATTTTCGGGCGCATCCGTAATCCCCTAGACCGTTGGCGAATCTTCATTCCTCGGGGCGCGGCCGGCTCATTCCGGCCGGGAAATTCCCGGGGAGTGAGCGATGAACCGATACACTCCCCGAGGGCTGCCGGGAGCAAGATCGGCGCACCCTAGCCGGTCTGGATTTGAATGCTCCGCTTCTGGATGGCCAGCGCCTTGGGTAAACTGATTTCCAGCACCCCGTTTTTATAAGCGGCCTCAATGCGTTCGTGATCCACGCCATCTGGAAAGCTGAGCTGTTTGAAGAATTGTCCGTAGCGAAACTGGTTGACCAACACTTTTTCGTTCGGTTGCAATTCCCGTGGTCGAACTTCCCCGGAAACCGCCAGGGTTTTGGGCGTGGCATCCAGGTGTACATGCTCGGAGATTTGCTCGGCTGACAAACCCGGCAATAACATACGCACCCGATAACCGGCTTCGGTTTCCGTCACCTCCACAGGGGGGCTAAAATCGGTACTGTTCGGCGAGTAACCGGATGTGTTAAGCAGCCCTTCCAACTCCCGACGCAGCAGACTCATCTCATCAAACGGCGTTGTCCATTTCAATATGCTCATAAAAACCTCCTGAAATTATGCTTGCGTGTTGCCATATCCAGAAGCCTCTGGCCAGCGTAAGGGCTGGGCGCTGAGGGTGACAAGCTCCATTTGCGGAACAATTTCATTATAAAAACGGGCCCGGCTAAAGCCTCTGCCTTTAAGGATTTTTTAAGGTTTCAGTTTTAAGGATTAGGGATTAAAAATTAAGGAAAGCCAGAACATTACTTTGGGAACGGGAAGGGGGAGTTCCTCTGTTTGACTTAATTCCAGCGTTGGCTTTACGTTGTGCGGCCAGCCATCCCTTATAATGAAAAGCATTAGGATTTTGACGGTTGGCGATTTGTGAAACCAACGCACACATTGGAACAGGAAGGCCCGGCAAGACCAGAGGGTTCAGGGTATTCGCCTGTGGAAAAGCTGAAAGCCTATATTGTCAGCGATGTGCATTTGAACAACCACCCTTTTGACGCGGCCCATCTGTCTGAAAATCCCAGGCGCCGCAATTTCAGACTTTTTTTAAGGCGGCTGAATGAGGAATTGCAAGCCAATGAGCGCATTCAGCTCATTCTGAACGGGGATATCATGGACATCACCGGCTCCTGGTTTGAGCCGGTCATGCCCTGGGATGGGAATCGTCCCCGGGTGCTGGAGACTCTGAATCGGTTGCTGCTGGACATTATGGAAAATAATTTAAACACCTTTGAGGAGTTGAGAAAGCTGCTGCGGCATCCCCACACAGAAATCATCTATGTGTATGGCAACCACGATGGCATGTTGCAACAGTATCCGGAAAGCCATGCTGTGGTGAAAACCTTCTTGTCTCCGGAGGCTGAAGGTCAGTCCCGCATCCGCTTTGTGCCCTGTTATGCCTCCGAGGAGCTGGACTTGTACCTGGAGCATGGGCATTTACAGGATCCCTTCAACCGCCAGTGTGATCAGAATGAACCGCCCCTGGGCGATGTCATCAACGTGCTGATCGTGAACCGCTTTGTGGAACTGGCGGTCAATCGATTCCGGGAACAAGGGTATTCCGAAACCTTTATTACCCGCATTCACAGCCGCCTGCATGACATTGAGTACTTGCGTCCGCTGGCCTTGCTGCCAGTGTGGATTCAGACCATTGGCTACGAGTATGAAGGCCACCCCGAGAGCCGGGGCAAGGCCATGGGCGTGCCGGATATTTTGCTGGCGGTGATTGCCGAAATCCTGCGAGATCCGGACATGGTGGCCTACATGACCCGCCGCTTGCAGTGGCCACGACCCATGTTGCCCCTCATGGTCAAGTTGATTTTACGGATTCCGTGGATTTTGCCGGTGATTTCTTTTTTCACCTCCAAACTGATGCGGCGAACCCACTCCAACAAGTACCAGTACAAGGCGGCCCAAAAAATTCACCGGGAAAAAGGGTATCGGCTGATTGCCTTTGGCCATACCCACATCCCGGGGGTGCAACCCCTCAGCCAGAATGCCTACTACTTCAACACCGGCAGCTGGAAGCCGGTAATTAACCTGTTTAAAATCTCCAAGGATCCCGTGGAGCTGGAGTACCTGAACCCGGACGTGCAGTTCAACAAGGTGGAGCGTTCCGGCATTTTACTGATTGAAAAGTCGGATCGTTCGGCCCCGGCGGAGTTTTCCCTACAAACCATCCAAAGCGGCTTGGGATAATCCGTCCGAATGGGGCCTTTACCCCAGACTGACCTGATGGGTCTGGGCCCACTGGGTCAGCGCGGCTTGCAAGGCTGGCGTCCAGGGAGGTTGGGGCTGGGTGTCTCGGCCATCGAACAGGGCAGTGCCTCGCAGTTCATCTTCCGGCCACCGGGGAAACAGATGAATGTGCAAGTGCCGGGTGACTTCCGATAGAATGACCGTGTACATCCGGGGAGAGCCAACCTGTTCCAGAATAGCGGCCCAGGCCTGAGCGGCGAACCAGAGAGTAGAGGGCAAATCGGCGTATTGGGTAATCTCAGCCGCCGGGGCCAACATAATATAGCCGTTGCGGGCCCCTTTTAGAGCCACCAGAGGACGATTGCCCGGGATGACCAGAAACGGGTTTTCCGGGTTGTTATGGAGGGTGGCGGGGGGTTCCGGTGGCTGGGCGGACGACAGACTCACGGCGGGCTCGTATTTCCATCGGGTTTGGGATATTGTTAAAACCATAGCACGGCAAGCCCCAACAGGCCAGCAGATGACCCGGGGTTCCTGTGTCGTCGCCTCTTCGCTCTCATCTCCATTTTTCCGCAATCCATTAAAAACAGGTGCTGATTCGCCATGACCCCTTCCACCTCGCCCCTTGACCTGAGCTACGGCATGTTTGATGAGACCCGCAGTGGGCTGCATCTGGATGACTACGACTACCCACTGCCAGAAGCTTTAATTGCCCGCTACCCCCTGCCCCAGCGGGATGAGTCCCGCATGATGGTGGTGAACCGGGGCACCGGGGAGATTACCCATCATACCTTTCGGGATTTGCCTCAGTTTTTACAGCCGGGCGATTTGCTGGCCCTGAACAATACCAAGGTCTTACCGGCCCGCTTCTACGGGCACCGGCAGGGCTTGACCGGCCGGGTGGAGATTTTGATGTTACACCCGGAAGGCGATGCCAGCGGGCAAATCTGGAGTGCCCTGATGCGTCCGGCCCGCAAGCTGAAGCCGGGCACCCTTGTGGAATTCCCCAACACCCAGGCCACCATGGAAGTGCTGGCCGTGGGGGATCGGGGTTGCTGCCGGGTGCGGGTTCATCCGGCGGAGCATGGGGATGTGGCCACCCTGATGGAGCGGGTGGGCCTGATGCCCATTCCTCCCTACCTGCGCCGGGACGCTGAAGAAAGCGACAAGGAACGCTACCAGACCGTCTTTGCCAAGGTGCCGGGGGCGCAAGCGGCTCCCACGGCCAGCTTGCACTTTACCCCCCAGATTCTGGAACAACTCCGGCAACAGGG
>DAIDMR010000194.1 GCA_027448865.1 Vampirovibrio sp. | reverse complement strand
GTGGGCTTCAAAGAGGCGAACCCGAACCTGCGAGGGCAAGGCGGCCCTGGCTGAACCCACCCAAAAGCTCATCCCCAACAGAGCGGCAAGCAGAACCCGCCGTTTACCGAGACTTTTAACCTTCCACACGATAGGCTGAATCATCGCCTCCTGCCGCCTTACACCGAGGCCCAGGGGGCCTGCTGCAACCACTGGCGAGCCGCGGGCACAGCGGCGTCCTTGGCCGTACCACTCAAGGCCCGTCCGCAAAAAGCCACCATCGGCTTTTCAATGGGGAAGAAGCCCAACACCCAGGACTGATAGAACTCCCCGGATGGCGTGGTACCGGTCTTGGCGGCCACCCGCCAGCGATTTTGCGGATCCAGTTGCCGAGCGGTTCCCTGTGTGACCGCTGAACGCATGCCACTCTGCAAGATACGCCAGGTGGCTGGCCGAAAGCCGTGGATATCGCGTAAGGCAATGTGCCGGGTCATCCGCAACAGCTGAGCGGCACTGGGCTGCATGGGTTTGGCCAAACCCAGCACATACAACTGCGAGGGGTGTGCCAAGGCCGTTCTTGATGGAAACAGATAGGCACTCTCCCGGCTGGGCCCGGTGGGTCGATTGAGCTGAAAGGCCTCGGCGTACTGCAAAAAGCGCCGGGTACTCAATACTTCCGCCGCCTGGACAAAGTAGATATTACAGGAACCCGCCAACGCCTGCCGCATATTAACTTTGCCATGCGGGTGCTGGCAACGATACAGCTGCCCCTTGATCCGTAAGGTACCCCGGCACTCTAAAAGCTGATTGGGAGAAAGCAAGCGTTCCTCCAGCAAAGCCGTAGCCGCCACCAGCTTCATTAAAGAACCGGGCAGACCAAAGCAATTCCCCGGATGGTCGGCACCATGGGGCTTACCGTCTCGCAACTCACACCACCAAAACGGAGAAACAGACTCTACCGCTTGCCCTTCAGGCCATCTCCCAACGGAGGGCAACAGCAACCCAGCGGCAGCCAGCGCAATGCCCTTCAAAAAATCGCGCCGGGACAGGCTGGAGCTGGTAAAATAATCGTGCATTTCATCCTCGCTCAAATCGAAGGGCTTGCTGGCAAGTGGATGTTGATGCTTATTGTACGGGTTAGGAGAGAAAATTCCATTGCCAAAGGGACGAAGGGGCAATGACCCACGGGTCAGCCTCAGGGGAAGCTCAGCGTTGGGCAGGTTCAGCCTTGGTCTTGGCCTGCTGGTGACACTGCTGTGTGGACTGGGACATGCGGAAACCCTCACCCCCACCCAACTGGTGCAAAAAACGGGGGAGCTGTACTTCAACCAAAGCGCATCCGACCCCTCGTGGCAACACTTGCTCCAAAACGCCCGCCTGAAGCTCCGCGACCCCAAGCCCCGCGGGGTTTTTGTCACCCTGAGCCGCAACGGCAAGCCACGGGCCTGCTGGGGCTCCGCCTACCCTCAATATAAAACCGTGTCCGAGGCCACTGTTTATGCCACACTAGGCGCCCTAAGCAAGGAATACCGCTATCCACCCATCGGCAAAAGCGAATGGCCCCTGTTGAAGCCGCAGGTGACCGTGGTCAAAGCCCTGCAACCCGTGAGCCGACTGGCCGCCATCAACCCCCTGCGGGATGGCCTGTTGGTTCGTCAGGGAGGAAAAGCCGGAGTCATGCTGCCCGGAGAAGCCCGAGACGCAACCTACATGCTGGTGCAGGCCAAGCTAAAAGCGGGTATTGCCCAAAAAGAAAAGTTTCAACTGTACAGGATTGTTGCCGATGTTTACCAATAAGCCCAACCAAACCGTCCTTCTGAGCGTCAGCGTGGCGGCCCTGTTATTTGCCGGCGGGGCCATCGCCATTGGTCTGGAGAAGCCCACCGGCAGCCTGGCCGGAAAAATCGATCTGGAGCAAGAGGGGTTTCAGTTAAGCAGCTACGACATCAAGGGCAACAAGGTTTACGCCCTGGCCGTGGGCCCACGGGGCGGCAATCTGGTTGAACGGGGCGTGTGGGTCAAGCCGGATGGCACCTTTAAAATCAACCAGCTCCCGGTGGGGGAATACAGCCTGACCGTGCGAGCCCCCGGCTTTTCCACCGCCGATGAGCAAGGCCTGTTTGTGGATGACGCCAAAACCACCCAGCTCAAGGACTCAGTGCATTTGGCCATTTTAGAACCCAGCGTGAACATAGCCAGCAACACCCGGGTCTTTACCGGCAAGGAAATCCCCCACTTCTGGCTGAACGCCATGGGCAGCGATCAGGCCACCGTGCGAATTTACAGCAAGGACATGCTCGGCCTGCTGCAAAATAGCCATAACAATGGGCTGGACTTCAGTGCCGATCTCTCCCTGTACAAGCCTTACCAAAAAAACAGCGGCATTCTCTTCAAGCAGGAAAAGCCCCTGAAAACCCTCAGTCGCAAGCTGGAACGGGATTATCAGGACTGGTCTCATGCTGAATTCAAACTGAATGAGCCACTCCCTCCCGGTGAATATTTGCTGGTGGCCGAAGTCAGCAACCTGAAGAAAAAGTCAGACTGGAACGTCATGTGGTTCAGCGTCAGCAATCTGGGCCTTATCGTCAAACAGGCCGTGGATCAAACCTGGGTGCGGGCCATCGACTTAGACACCCTGCAGCCAGTGTCCAACGCCCAAATTCAGCTACTGGACCGGGATCACCCTCAGTTGGCCAGCATGGGTCAAGGCAAAACCAACGCCCAGGGGGTAGTCTCCTTTCCCGTGCCCAACGCCCGCAAGCGGGAAAGCAACTACAACTGGCTGGCCATCGGCACGCAAGGGAAAAACCGGGCCTTTGGGGGCATCGGCTTCTGGAACGACGCCCGAGACAACTACGACACCTACTTTTATACCGAACGACCCATTTACCGGCTGGGGCAAACCGTATACTTCAAGGGCATCTCCCGCCTGAAAACGGCCAGCGGCTTCCAGACGCCCAAGGCCGGTATGAGTCTGGGCTTGCGCGTTGAAGACCCGGACAACACCAAGTTATGGGAAGGCCGGGTGAATACCAACGATCACGGCACCTTCCACGGGCTTTACCAAGTGCCCGAGGACGGCAAAACCGGCGCTTACCAGCTCACCATCACCTACCCGGATGGTACCGAATCCTACGAGCGCTTTGAGGTGGCCCAATACCGCAAGCCGGAATACCAGGTGGACGTTCTGCCGCTGCAAGCCAGGCTGGTGGCCGGAGACAGAGCCAAGGCACGCATTCGGGCCAATTACTACTTTGGAGCCCCCGTCACCAAGGCCCGGGTGAAATATACCGTTTACGCCAGCACCGATTGGTCTTCCCGCTTTGGCCTGATGCCTCGCCCGGATTATTACGGTTATTTTGATGACTGGGAAAACGATGACGGGGTGTTTGAAGACCTGAGCTACGCCGGGGACTACATTACGGAGGGCTACGCCCAGACAGACGCCACCGGGGAAGCGCTGATTGAATTCCCCACCCAGCCCATGAAGATTGATCCCAATGAGCCGTACAGTCTGGATTACCTGGATCGCCGCTACACCATTCAGGCGGAAGTCACCGACCTTAGCCGAATGGCCGTGGTGGGCAGCGGATCGCAGTCCGTGGTAGCCGGAGATTTCACCCTGTTTGTGCAACCCAAACAGTCGGTCACGCGGGCCGGTGAACCGGTGCAAGCGGAACTGAATGCTCTCTACTACAACGGCCAACCCGTGGCCAATCGAGCCATTTCCGTTTCCCTGATGCGCTGGAACTGGGATCGGGTCAAGCAGGAATACCGGGGCACCAGCATACTGGGCACGGTGTCAACCACCACCAACGCCCAGGGCAAAGCGGCGGTAACCTTGCCCACCACCGATCAGTACTTCAGCGACAACTACTACCTGACCGCCAGGGCCAGCGATGATCACGGGCACACCATCTACGATCAGAGCGGCCTGTGGATTGCCAGCCCCAACCAGCCCTATGTGCGAGAAGGGCAACAAGCCCAGCAGGAAGCCTTTTCCCTGAAGCTGGACAAAAAGATTTACCAACCGGGCGAAGTGGCCAAGGCCCTGATCACAGCCCCGGTCAGCGGAAAAGAAAAAGGGCAGGTCATCGTGGCGGTGGAAGGCAGCAAAATCCATACCCTGCAGGTAGTTCCCATGGACGCCACGGCCAAAGTGGTCGACATTCCGCTCACCGGCGACTATGCCCCCAATGTGTACGTGACGGCCACCTTTGTGGGCCCCAGGCACCAGTTCTACAACCAATCAGAAATGGCCATGGTTTCCCCGGCCCAGCACTTTTTAAACCTGTCTGTCACTTCCGATAAAGCCCGCTACCAGCCCGGAGACACCGCCACCTACACCATCACCGCCAAGTACCCCAACGGCAAGCCCGCCCCCAACACGGAAGTCTCGTTGGGCGTAGTGGATGAGAGCATATATGCAATCCGGCCCGATGCCGCCGAAGACATCCGCAAGTTCTTTTACCCCAGAGTTTACAACTCGGTACTCACCCTGTCCTCCTTCCCGGAAGAGTATTCCGCCGGGCCGGATAAAATTGAGCCCAAAGTGCGCAAGGATTTTCGGGATGTGGCCGGTTGGCAGCCCGTGCTAAAAACCGATGCCCAAGGCGTGGCCAAAGCCACCATTCAGCTGCCGGATAATTTAACCACCTGGCGGGCCACCGTGCGGGGTATCACCGCGCAAACCGATGTGGGGGCCGCTATCTCAAAGGTCATTTCCACACAGGATCTCATCGTGCGGCTGGCCTTGCCACGCTTTTACACCCAGCACGATCAGGCCCGACTGACGGCCATCGTGCATAACTACACCCAGCAGCCCCAAACCGTGGCCCTGACACTGAACCCTTCATCCCAGTTTGAAACCCGGCAGGCCCTTAGCCAAAAGCTGACCATCCAAGCGGACGGGGCCAGTCGCTATGAATGGCCGGTCGTGGTGAAAGCACCCGGACAGGGCACTGTGGCCATCAAAGCCATTGGCCAAACCGTTGGAGACGCCCTGGAACTGCAAGTGCCCATCCATCCACTGGGCGTTGAAGTGCGTGAAGCCCACAGTGGGCAATTGCAAAAACCCGTTGAGACGGTGGAAATCCCGCTAACCATACCGAAAGACACCGATCCCCGACTGGCTAAAGTCTTTCTGTCCGTGGCTGGTTCTACCATTGGGCCGGTTTTAGGCAGTTTTGCCAGCCTGATTGACTACCCCTACGGCTGCACCGAGCAAACCATGAGTCGTTTGGTGCCTTCCATGGTGGCCGTTCAGCTCAGCCAGCAATTAAATATGCCCCTTTCTCAGGCCCAACAAGAAAAGTTCCGGCAAGTCAGCCTGAAGGCCCTGGGCAAGCTGAAAGACGCCCACAATCCGGATGGTGGCTGGGGCTGGTGGCAATACGGGGAGAGTGACGCTTTCATGACCGCCTATGTCATGGAGGGGCTGGCCACGCTAAAACAGCTCAACATGCCGGTCGATTTGAGCATTTTGCCGGATCAGTGGGAAGCGGATGGCCTGAAGTGGATGCAAGCCAACGCAAAAAAACTGGCGCAACAGTTGGGCGACCCCAAATTGGCTTCCGATCGTGTCTTGCAGGCGGAGCGCCTAACCGATTTGGCCTATCTGCAACACGTGCTGGCCTTGTACGGCCAAAAAACCGATGCCAAAACCCGCCAGTTCGTTCTGGATCAGTTGCCCAAGGCCACCCCGGAAGCCTTGGGCTACCTAACGCTGGCGTTCGTGAAGCAGCAAGACGTCGCAGCCGCCCAAAAAAGCTTTGGTGCCCTCAACCGTCTGGCCGACCACAGCGCCCAAACCGTGAACTGGGATCACACAACTCAGCTGGGCAAAAAGCTGGGCTTTGACACCCCGAATTACACCTACCGCTTTAGCGGAACCGAAGCCACGGCGCTGGGCCTAAGAGCCACATTGGCCATGAAACCCCATGCCACGGTTGCTCCAGACACCTTGGCGTCCATTGAGCGCTGGCTGATGCTGCAACGGGGCAAGGACGGCTGGGATAACACCAAAACCACGGCTGTGGTCCTGAAAGCCTTGCTGGAAAACACCTTGGCCCAACGGAGTCCAGAATCGCCCAACTTTACGGCCAGTTCTAACTTGTGGAGCGCAGCTCGCGCCTTCACCAGAGCCCAATTGTACGAGCTGGAATTCACCACCAGCACCACCCTGGCCCAACTGCATCCCGCAATGGTGAACCTGCGCAAGGAAGGCCCTGGCGAGCTCTTCTACAGCACCTTCCTGACCTACTGGCAAGCGCTGCAACCGGGAGCCCCAGTCCCGCAAATGGCTATGCCCCAAGGCCTCAGCATTCAGCGGAAATTCTTCCGCATTCAAGCGGAACCCGTGGGCCCCAACGGGACTATGCGTTTCAAAATGCACCCGCTGTCCGGCAATCAGGTTCGCGCCGGGGAAACGGTGGTCATGAAAGTGAAGGTCAACACGCCAGTGGCGCTGCCGTACGTGATACTGGAAGCCGCCTTACCCAGTGGCGGCGAGGTGGTTTCCAACGACCCACGGGAATCCCTGTTACAGGAGTCCGACGAGGAAACGGCCATCAGCGGCGACTGGGGCAACTGGTGGTGGGCTCACCAGGATATTCTGGATGATCGGGTGGTCATGTTCGCCAACAGCGTTCCTGCCGGAAAATCCGAGTTCCACGCCTTGGTGCGAATGGAGATGCCCGGCACCTTCCAGATGAACCCGGTCAAGCTGGAAGGGATGTACAGCCCACACATCAGGGCCTATTCCACTCTGGATAGCATTCAGGTGGTGGAGTAACCTTCCTTGATGCCTGAAAAAGCGGAACCTAAAGGAGTATCAGCCCCAAAAAAGACCTTTCAACGCTTTGGCTTGTGGAGTGTGCCCATCGCCCTACTGGCCCTGTGCTGGTGGGGCAACCCCTTTGCGCAAACCGTAGTTCAGCAATCGCTCTCCCTGCAAAGCCTGTCCCCGGCCCAAAAAAACAACGTGCGCGTGGCCATCCACCACCTCAACGGCGTTATTATTCCTGCGGGGCAACGCTTTTCCTTCAACCGGACGGTGGGTCCCCGCACCGTGGCCCGGGGTTATGAAGCGGCCCCGTCCTATTTAGGTGATGAGAGCCCCAGCACGGTGGGCGGGGGAATTTGCATCCTCTCCTCCGCCTTATATCAACTGGCTTTAAAGGCCAATCTCCCCATTGAGCAACGGGTGCCCCACTTACGAACCATTCATAGTGTCCCACCGGGACTGGACGCCACGGTGTGGTACGGCGGCGCCGATTTAAAGTTCAGGAACAACCAGAATCAAGCCCTGCGCATTGCCGTGACTGAAAACGGAAACACCTTGTCATTGGCTTTTCAGGGAAAACAAATCGTGCGGTCAGCCCGTATTCTCCGAACAATCCGGCAACCCAACCGCCACAGTATACTGGTCAGCGTTTTCCGGAATGATCGACTAATTTCACGCGACTGGTACCGCCTGACGCCCTGAGTCTTTCCTCTGAAGCAACAGGATCAGGACAGTGTAGGCAACCAAGGCACCCGCCAGCACCCACAATTTTTCGGTCTTCTGGGCCAGATTGCCCGCTTCAATCAATTCCGGGGACAACAGGCACACCAGTGTGGCTAAAAAAGCCAGCTGAAGTGGCGCAAAGCGGCTCTGTTCATCGGCAAACGTTCCCAGCAGACTGACGCCAATGCCCGTGACCCACAATGCGGTCAAAAAGCTGCCAGTGGCTTCGGCGTGTAAAAAATAGTTGGCCAATCCCGCAGCCAGAAACGCCATTGCAGCTAAGCCCATTGGCAAGGGCAGCCGGGCCAGTGGAGCCTGTGATTCCGTGCCAGCTTTTACCCCACCCAGCCAAGGCGGGAGCAATAACATACAGGCGAACCCGGCATAAAGGGCCGCACTGGCGTAAGGGTGGGTGATGTTAATACCAGTAACGTTGGGATTGAACTGCACAATAAACGTCTGCAATAACACTCGCCCGACCAAAAACAGGCTGGCCAGCCCCACCACAGACAATCCAGCGGGCTGTCGGTCATGAATGGATTGGAGATTACTTGGCGCCGCCTTGTCTGACACAGACCCCGTGGCCGATAACAGCGAAGCGGCCAACACCAGCCAGCCCGTGGAGCCAAACAGCCGAGAAGCCACCAGCGTGGCCAACCCCAACAGCAGCAGCTGGATCATTCGGATGGTGATGCGTTTAGAATCGGCTTCAGTGGAAGGCAAGGACTCCAACGCCCCTAAGCCAAATCCCAACAGACTGCCTCCGGCGAACAAGAAGGCCCAGGGGGACAGACCGGGCTGCAACAGGGCATTCTGAATGCCCAACCAGGCCAGCAGACCGGAGGTGACAGAGATAAAGAGGGCTTGCCGCATTTTTGATCCGGATAAGGCCGGTAACAGCGAAACGCTTCTTAGCAACACGGCAACGGCAATGGCCAACAACAGTACACCCTGCTGACTGGCCCAGCTATTTTGGGCGCTGGTTAAAGCAATCCAGACCGAACCCACCCCAAAAATAGCGGGCCACAACAATTCCAGCCAGCGAGAAGAGCGATCAGACAGTGCAAACTGAGCCAGCAGCAGACCTAACAAGTAAGCCTGCACATTCTGTGTGGGAATCAGCGCATCGCCAGCCCCGCCCAGAAAAAAGGCCAGTATCACGAGTAAAAGCCCCGGCACTCCCACCGGCAGACTCAAGCCAGACAGCACCGCCATGGCCACAAAGCCAGCCAGGGCGAACCCTAAACTTTGAGCCACTGCCAGTTGCAGTCCCACGGCCAAAAGGGCTGCCAACCCGAACAAACTGCCTCCCCAAATAAGCTGTTGGGTCTGTACCGAGGTCCACTGCCAACGCAAGGCGGGCTTCCCGCCGATGATAAAAGGAAGAACCAGCCCTGCCCCACAGGCCAAAGCCAACCCAACCCATAGTGGAGACGCAATAGTCATAGCCTCGGCCAACTCCCTTCGATACAACCTCACAACTGGGCCAGAGTATAGCACGGTCTGGCCTGAAAATCTGCCTGAGGTTCCCCAGTCAACCGATGACCCGGCAAAGTAGAAGCACCTTCCCCAAGGCGCTCAGGCCTTATTTCACGTATTTGGCGAACTCAAACACAAAGCCTTGCCTGCCGCATCGGGGCGTATTGGGGATTTGATAGCCCCCAAACAACACGGTGTTGTTTGGCAAGCTGTAACTGAATCCGGTAATCAAAAAACCCAGGGCGTGCGTGCCCGAGTACCAGTCTCCCTGCAAGCTCAGGCGCCTGGTGACAGGCTGCTCCAGAGTGGCGATGGCCCCCACCGTGGTGCGTCCGAAAATCTGCCGGGTGCCCGTACTCACCCCGACCGCCAGCCGGGTTTTCAATCGCGGTGCCCGAGCGCTCAGGTGGGCGTAAGACCAATTGCCGACCCCCTGGCCTTGCAGGGAAACCGGCACCAGTTGGCCCACGGTCAGCTTGAACTCCTGCCGGGGAAACTTTTGGGGGAATAGCGGCACAATCTTCTTGAGCCCTACCCCTAGGGTGATGTTATCGGAGGCCGGGGCGTTGACGTTAAACAGCGTCACATCCAGCTCCGTCCCGTGACCCAGCCCGAAGGCCGAATACTCGGTACTGTTGATAAAACGACCGGGCCGCCAGGTTCTGAACTGGCTTTCGTGCTGTAAAAAAATTTCGCCTTTGGGGGTCACATCCGCAGAGGGCACATTGAAAATGGTTTGCTGGGCCTGGGCAAAACCCGGGCAAAGTGCCGCCGTCAGCATCAACGTGCAAAAAAACCGTCCCCGCCAAAAACTCACCAATGCGACTGCCTCAAACTGTCTCTCAAATCGTCCCGTCATGGTTGAAAAAACGGCTTCGACATAACCATCCCACAGAGGCAAAGCCCCATCAAGCCCACCGCTTGGCATATCGTTGGCATCCCGGATTTCCCTGGCGCGGATGGGTGATTTTAACAGTCCCCGGGTTTTTGCTAAACTTTCATGCACTTGCCCATTGGCCTTGTTCCAGCCCCCCATAAGCCCTGAGTTCCATCAAAAGAGGTGCCCTTAACCGGAACGCCAGCGGAATTCCAGCGAAAGCCTGTAAACCTGATGCCAAGTCCTGCTTCCTCAAACTTCATAGATGAGTCGACAATCCTACTCAACCAATTGGCGAAACCCGACGGTTTCTATGGCGAGATTGTGGCCAGTTGCTTATCGACCACTTTTGAATCAGTCAATCAATGGGCCGTGGATTTGATGCGGGTGCAACCGAAAGAAACCGTTCTGGAGATTGGATTTGGCACTGGTCAGGCCATCCGGGAACTGGTCAACCGGACTCCGGCTAGCCGGGTTATCGGAATCGACTCCGCCCCGCTGATGCTCCAAAAGGCCACCCAGCTTAACCAGAATGCCATTCAAAGGGGCAAAGTGCAGCTTTTAAAGGCCGATGTGGCTGACTTGCCTGATTTTCACCAGAAGTTCGACCACATTCTGGCCGTTAACAGCGTGATGTATTGGCCTCAACATAAAATGGGTCGCATTTTAAAAGCCCTGAAAAGCCAAATGGCTCCGGGAGGACGCATCTATTTTGTGATGCACCGTCACTATGGCCGATTTGAGCGGGGCGACTTCAACGCACACATTCAGGAACTCCTGACCCATTTAACCGGGGCCGGGTTCATTGAAGTAGCTGGCACTCGACAACAGGTTGCTGATCGACAGGCCGCCATAGAGTCCGGGCTATCGATTTGTCTGGCCATTCACGGCACTAACCCGGCGTTCTGCCTTTAGGGCGAATAAGCAGATCACCGGCTTTACTGCGTGACAGCCGCCACTTCCTTCTGCGGGCTGGACGGTTTAGTGGCATCATCAGAATGCACTGAGGCCACTTGGTCGGCGATGGACTCAAACAACTTGTGCCGCCTGGGGGACACCATCCTGACCTGAAACGGATTGGGAGCCTCTCGCAAGACACGCCGCACAAAAGCATCATCCCGGGCCACTAAAACCCGATCCACCGCCACGGGCTGTCCACGACCATTCACCACCGACTCCAGCGCCATCAGGGCATAATCATTCAGGCCATCCCCCGCCACCACCACCCGTTTAAGGTTTGGACACTGACCAGCCAAAAAACCGACCGGAGAATGCTTGGCGTAGCCTTGGGGACAAAATTTATGCAAGGTTTGATCTTCCACACTAAAATCGGCCTGAATCCGCTCTTTACGCAAAGCCTCCAAAATAGCCGGAGCCACCGCCTCTGACAGGGGCACGCACTCCAGAGGGCCGAAACCGGGATATGCCAGTCGCCGTTCAATAAAAGACCGTATCACCTTGGCCACCCGGAAGTGATCCCAGCCCGTTTTGGCCTGAACACACTGCTGCCAATCGGGTAACTGAGCGTTCTGCCCGCGCTGTTGCTGCTCCGCAATCCGGGCTATCCAGCGATTGGCCGGGAGCCCTTGATGATTGATAAACAACCCTTCCCCATTGGAAGTAC
>DAIDMR010000193.1 GCA_027448865.1 Vampirovibrio sp. | reverse complement strand
TTAACCGACCGGCGTGAAATCGCCCAGGCTCAGGAATCGCTGGCCCGTGCGCTGACTCGTCTGAAACTGGTCAACGGCAAGGGCTAGTAATCGGTACTATTCAATCGTAAAAAGAAGCGGTGATGGACAAACGCCGCTTCTTTTTTTATGGCTTGAACCTTTTGTTTTTTCAGGTAAAATACACAACAAATATATCGTTGCAATGGGTGTGGGTTTCACTGTAAAAACACACGATAGACGGAATCCAACGGAATCTGAAGGTCTCTGCCGAAGGCGTCTATTGTCAAGAAGAGGGGTTGAGGGTTTTGTTAAAATTACCTGTCTGGGCGCTGCCTGCCAGTCAGCCTGCGCCATCCAAAAATTTGCCCAAGGAGCCTCAATCGGCCCAATTATTGAAAAGCGCCGGGAGCCCATTTTGGGGAGCGTCGCCTGTGGATCAGTTCAGGCCCGCCCCGGGACGATGCATAGCGCCGCCCCGGCTCAAGCCGCTCAACAGCGCCGGTTTACCGCCTTTGCACAATCGCAAGGCCGAGCATTATTTTATGTTTTTTCCGTCTCTCTACCGGCGAGAGTGGAATCGATCCTGTCCGCCGCCACGCCCGGGACTGGAGGAGCCTCCCTTTGAGACCGTGGTCATCAACAATCCCAGGAAGCTGGAGATTGCCCAAAAACTGTCTGACTGGACGCTGGGACAGATGAAGGAGGCCAAGGCCGATATCGCGGTGATTGCCCGGGGGGGAAGTCATATTTCCAAAACCCAGGATCGCACCTGGATGGAGCATAGCGGCATCCTGATTTTCAACCGAAAAAGTCAACAGTGGGAAATTTATAACCTGCTCAATGACTTTTGCGATCAGTCTCCCCGGTGCGATATTTGGCGCAATCAACCGCTGGATTTCTTTTATACCCAGCCAAACCACGACGAGAACGCCATGCTGTTAATCCCGGACAAGGGCTTACGAAAAAAACTGCGGCGGGGCATCGAGAGTGGGGCCTACAAAAAATTGCAGTTCACCAAAGACTATAATGTTATCACCCGCTTTGACGGCGACAGGAGTCTCAATTGCAATAAGTGGGTTCTGATGAATCTGGTGGCCGCCCGTTCGGATGATTATGAGCCTCAATCCGTACTGGCGGAAATTGGTAAAACCTTCAAGCCGGGTCGGGTGCTGGTCTGTCCCATCATTCGTCCCCTGGCCAAACAACACCCAACCGTGCTTCAGTCGGAGGCCCCCTTGACCGGGCCACTGAACACAGTCACCGCCGAAAGTTTATATCGTTCCAATTTTTTTGAAAAAAAACTGTTTTACGATGAAAACACGGCCAGCCGATTAGGTTTATTGGACAAGATTAGCGAAACAGTCTTCCAGAGTTGGGACTAGCAGGCTTTAGTAGCCCACTTTCTCATTGACCATAACCTCTTCCGCCGAATGGGCATGGGGAAAAAACTTGCGATGAATGGCTCGAACGGCCTCATGGCCCTGGGCTTTATCAACCAGACAGCTGATTTTAATCTCGGAGGTGGAGATCATCTTGATATTGATGCCATTCTCGGAAAGCGCTTCAAACATTTCGGCGGCAATGCCCGGACGATCAATCATGCCAGCGCCCACAATGCTGACTTTGGCGATTTCGGTGTCGCTGGTGATGGTGTCCGCGCCAATTTTTTGCTGGACGGCTTTCAAGACTCTCAGAGCATCATGGGCGTCGGTACTGTTGATGGTAAAGGCAATGTCATTGGTGCCTTCCCGTTTGCCCAGAGACTGGATGATCATATCCACGCTGATGTTTTCGTTGGCCAGACTGCCGAAAATCTCGGCGGCCACCCCCGGTTGATCCGGACAGCCCACTACGGCAAAGCG
>DAIDMR010000192.1 GCA_027448865.1 Vampirovibrio sp. | reverse complement strand
ATTTTTAGGCCTTCATTTCACTATACTAATTCAACGGCCTTACAAGCTCAGGCTTTTGAGGATATACTCGTCTCTCAGAAAGCAGTGCCTTCATTCCAGTCGAAAGGCCATCTGGGTTTTTAAGTGACGTGAGGCTTTTAGAGGCGCTTTTCCCGAGTGGCCCAAATTGGCGAGCATCGACTCGAAATTTTTGTGAGAGCAATTTAGTTATCAGTTCACCAGAGATATGGATGTTTCGGAGGAAGATTGCAGGGATGGACTTAAAACAGGGAGATCTGGAAAACATCATTCTCAACGCGCTCTGGGATTTAGAGAGCGATGGCAGTGAACGCATTTTTGTGGGTGATATTCAGGAAAAAATTAAATCTCCCAGTAAAAAGTGGGCCTACACCACGGTCAAAACGGTACTGGATCGTCTGGTAGACAAGGATATCGCCGTCAGAGAGAAGGACGGCAAAAAGTATCTGTACCGCTCCGTGGTTGATCGGGATGAAGCGGGTATTCTGGCCTTGAAAAAAGTGGTTCGCCAATACTTTAAAAACGACGTGAATGAACTGGTCAGTTGCCTGAACAAGCTGGACAGCCTGGACGCTCAGGCGCTGGTTGAACGAAAGGTCGCTTCCGGGCAACTGGAAGATACCCGCAAGGGACTGGCCACCCGTTAAGCACCGGTTTGTCTTTGGCTTCTTCAGGGTGTGCCCATAAGTCTTTGCACTCTGGTTTGCACTCTGGCTGGTGGGCGCTGTCTGCCGTTGGCGCTTTTTGTGGGGCGCGCGATTGGATGTCAATGCCACTCTTTAGGGTTGGCTGGCACGGTTAGCCGGGCATCCAGAGGCCCTTTGGCAAGGTCCACTGTTGTTGACCCTGCCGATTGGCTGTTTCCTGCCAGATGCTTTGTTTGGAAGCCCCAGGGGGACAGTTCAGCGCCCCATCGCAGTCATCCGGTGGTTTGATGTCTCGAAAATGCCCGATGACATCGTTGACTCCTTCCGGTGGTAAATCGGTGGGGGCAGGCCCCAGTTGCACATCGCCCACGGCGTCCAGCCAGGGAGGGGCGCTTAACACGTTGCGGCGGGCGTCGTAGGTGTACTTTTCTTTCCCGGTCAGCCGGGCTAACCTGCGAGGTTTGCCAAAGAAGGGCTTGAGCAGGATGGCTCCCTGAGCGTCGGGTTGCCAGCTCCCCACCCAGCGGCCCGTAGGGGTTTCGTTATCAATCAGCAGGCCCTTGGGATGCAGATAATATTGCCGGGCCCGGGTTTTTCCGCCGTTGCGACTGGTGTCGACCCGGATATCCAGCCGAGCATCCCCGGGGGACTGCTTGAGCCGGGGCAGCAAGCGGCGCAGGTAGTGGGCCTCCTGATCCACGGGTTGCCGGTTGGACACGTTGGTGGCCAGACCGTCGGCCTGGGCAATGTTGGCCTCAATCAGAGCCTGAGCCATGCGCTGGATGTCCTCATCCCCGTAATCAAACCAGCCGCTGTGTCCGGCTTCCAGGTAGACTTTGGCTCCGGCCTGCTGGTAGAGGGGAATCAGCTTGCGGAGGATGCGCACCCGATCCGCGTAAATAGCGGCTGCTTCTGCGCTGTTGTCCTGATCCCGCCGGTATTGAACGGCCAAAGGCAAGCTATCGGGCTCCAGATACACAATGGGCGCAATGCCGGTGGCCTGATGGAACTGGGCGATAAGGGCCGCGTTTTTCTGATTGTCCGCCCAGTAATCCTCATAGTTGGCAAAGCCCCCTTCGGAGGCCTGTCCCAAATCCCGCAAGGGAATGGCGTAAATGACCAGCTCTGGGATTTGTCTGGCCTTGGCTGCCGCTTGCAGCGTTTTTTGCAGAAGGGGCAAATTACTTCCCACGGCATCGTAGCGATCCAGCCAGATGGCATGGGCCCGCCCGAAGCGTTTATAGCTATTGCTCCAGTGGGGAATCAGTTGACCACTGGGACGTGGCCATTCCGACCAAGTCCAGCCCAATACCAGAAAAAGAAACGCCCCACTCAGAATGAACAGCACTGGCTTCATGGCCCGAACGCTCAT
>DAIDMR010000191.1 GCA_027448865.1 Vampirovibrio sp. | reverse complement strand
CCGCATGTGTATCTGACGCGGGAAAAACTGCGGGCGTTTCAACCCGGAAAGTGGTGTTAGAGAGGCGAATCATGGCTCAATTTCAGGATTTAACAACCAGGGTCAAGCTGAACCCGGAAACCTATTTCAAGTACGATGGCGGCGAGCATATTCTGCTGAAAAACATTCACTCCGATGATGGGTTGAGCATTAAGTACGACATCATGCTCATTCTGTACGAGTTGATCCACTGGAAGAGTGTGGGGGAGCTGATTGCCCCCTGGCCGCCGGATGATCAGGAGAAAATCAAGACCCATCTGGAAACGCTCTACGCCAGTCGCATTGTGATTACCGATGAAGCGGAGGCCGCCGTGGCTTCTGAAAGCGGACTGTCCGAGACGCTGGGCAAAAATATCCACATCAACGTGGAAAATCACCACGTCATGTTGCGGGATTTCGTGCGCATGGCCGCCTATCGCCGGGCCATCGAACGGGCGGTCACCCCGGAGACCGTGGCCCTGGATCTGGGCTGTGGGTCGGGGGTGCTGTCCTTTTTTGCGGCCAAAGCGGGCGCTCGTAAAATTTTTGCTATTGAGCGCCGATCTGACATTATTTACCTGGCCGAGCAACTGGCCAATGCCAACGGGTTGGCATCCCAAATCGAATTTGTGGAAGGCGCTTCCAGTCATATCAGTGAGGAGCGCTTGCAGCCCAAGCCCGACTTGCTGGTGGCCGAAATTCTGGCCAATGGCATTCTGGAAGAGAACGTGCTGGAGTTCACCATTGATGCCCGCCGTCGCTTTTTAGCGCCCGGGGCCCGCATGATACCCTGTGGGCTGGATATTTATTTCTTTGGCTTTGACTGCGGGCTGCATCAAAGCCGCTGGGAAGAAGTGGAGGAATTCAAGGATCTTTACGGCATCGACTTTACCTTGCTGGGGCACGTGCTGTGCGGCAAGGCCACCATGCGTTTGGAACGCTTCAACACGGCCTTGCATAAGGCGGTGACAGATCCGGTTTTGGTGAAGGCCATTGATTTTATGACCCTGGAAAACCCGGCTTTTGTCAGCCGGTTTGAGTTGGTGGCCAAAGAAGACGGTCAGATCACCAGTTTCTGCGGTTATTTCAAAGCGCACCTGGACGCGGAAACCGTGCTGACCAATTCACCGTGGGCCCCGCCCACCCATTGGACGCACCTCATTTACACCCTACCCGCCTCTCGTTCCGTGAAACGCGGGGAAGTGCTTGAGTTGGAGCTGATTTACGACGGGGCTTTGCGGCTGCAATTGCTGGATTGATGATTGCTGGATTGATGGTAGAAGCGGATTTGCTCTGCCCCGCCGGTCTCACTTCCTTGTCTCTATCCCCTGTCCCTGACTCAACAAGGGGAAAAGGCTGGTATTTTGGGCGGTCTTTGCCTACAATAGCGATAGTGAATCAGAGCAATATTGTCTGATTGCCGGGAGGCGTGGCCTTTGGGGGCTCTCTGAAACTCAGGCCGAGGGGCTTGAGCGAACATTGCTCAAGGGAAATAGCTTAAGGGAAAATAGCTCAAGGGAGGAAGATCATGGTGGCAATCTGGCGCTTTTGCAGCCACAGGCCCAAACCAAAGCCATCCACCCCGGCGTTGTTGGAAATACAGGTCAGCCCCTTGACCTCCAGGTCACAAACGGCCTGAATCAGGCCTTCCGGGATGCCACACAGGCCAAAGCCGCCCACCATGACGGTCAAACCGTCCTG
>DAIDMR010000190.1 GCA_027448865.1 Vampirovibrio sp. | reverse complement strand
TGCCTATGCCGCCGGTCAGTCCGTGGTCTTGCAGGTGGGCAAGCGTAGATTCATTCGTCTGAATTTTCAGTAGTCGCCCTCAGTGGCAAGACAACGAGACAGGCCGCAATCCGCTCTGCCCTGGTGTGGGCTTGTCCGGTTCAATTCAGCGTCGGTTGGTTTAACGCCGATCGTACAGGTAGTTGACGAACTTCAGGATGCCTCTGGAGCGGGGTTTTCGATCCGATGACGGGGTGGAGGCCCTGGCTTGAGACTGTCCCGGAGCTTGCCTTTGCCAGGTAAAGCCTGCCGGAGCCACGGGTGCCACATGAAAGGGGCTGGCACTGGCTGCGCTGGAAAATACAGGGGCGCTTTGCCATGGATTCTCTGAGGCGTTGGGTTTGCGGAGTTCGTGAATGGAAATGGCCACGGTCGGATTCCTCTAAATCTCTGGGGATATATCTCTGGGGAAATGGATTTGGTTTTTTACTATGGATCTAGCAGATTAAAGCCCCTGAACCGAAAAAGTTGCTCAGGGGCTTTTGGGTTTGTGGGTGGTGACCTTACGCGCTGGGGGTTAAGGCCTTCAGTTGGGTCAAAATGGCCTGGGTGAATGCCTCCGCCGCCTCCGGGCCATTGGCGGTTACAAAGCGGCCATCCACGGTTACCGGATCGCCTGTATAGGTCACCTGATGTGACTGGAACACCGCCAGAGCGTCCGGGCTTTCCCAGACGGTGGCCTGCTTGCCATTCAACAATCCGGCTTTGGCCAACACGGCCCCGGACAGGCAAATGGCCGCAATGAGCCGGTTTTGCTGGTTGAGGGTTTGCAGCAGTTGATGGACTTGGGTGTTCTCCCACAAATACTCAGGGGATCCCATGCCGCCTACCACGATGACGGCCTCATAGGCCTGTTTTTGAGCCTGATCCTGAGCGTAGGCCAGATCAAATTTGACCACTTCCTTGGCTCCCAGCATGCCGGTGGCCGTCCCGGTCTGGGTACTGGCTGTCTCTACCGCCCAGCCCGCTTCGGTCAGCATTTGCCGGGGCGCCAGTAACTCTTCATCCCGAAATTGGTCGGGTGCAATCAGCATTAAAATCTTTTGGGCCATGGCCTGTATCTCCATCGATTTGGAACTCAGTCTCTTGATCCCTTATTTAAGCAAAGATGTCGCCTCGCTGAAAGCGCCCGTTCGGTGAGTCTGGCAAGCGTGCAAAAGCAGACGTTTTGTAGGAGCCGGATACGAAATCGGCCCCACAAACCCCGGCGGCATATTATAATCAGAACCATATCCAGTTTTGAGTGATGTATTGGGACAACTCTTTAAACCCAAGGAGTGACGGTGAGTAAAGCGGTTTTGAAGCGCACGTGGGCCGGTTTTCTGTTGGCCATCAGCCTGGGGCTTGGCCCGAATAGCCTACCCACGCTGGCGGCTACCGAAGTGGTGCCTCTCAAGCGCCTGAAAGTCAACGATGTCATTCTGCTACCCACCGTCAGTTCCCAGTATCAGGCCAAATTTACCCGGCCCAAAACCTGGCAGGTTTCTCCTCAAAGCGCGGTTTATCTGGAGTTCCAGCATTCCATCGAATTGCAGCCCCATCGCTCCTGGTTGCAGGTCATGGTCAATGACAAGGTGATCAAGCACATTCCGCTGACCCCGCAAAACGCCGAAGGCACCAAGCTGACCATTCCCCTGCCGGTGGGCTTGTTACAGGACTTTAATACGCTCAATTTTCGGGTGCAGCAGCACTACACCGATCATTGCGAGGATCCGCTGGATAAGTCCTTGTGGACGCAAATTCTGCCTGCCACCCGCATTGTGTTTGACTATCAACCGGTGGTGCCCAAGGTGGATCTCAGTGCTTTCCCCTACCCCATCATCGATGAGTTGACTTACAGTCCGGCCCAGGTCCAGTACGTGGTGGATCAATCAGCCTCGGATAAAGAATTGCAAGCCCTGGCGTTGGTGAATGTGCATTTGGCCCAGCAGGCCCAGGATCATGAGCTGAAAACCCGGGTGGCGTTTGGGCGTTCCTCGGCGGCCCCCGATGAGCATGCCGTCTGGATCGGCACCGCCTCTCACTTGGCTGCGGTGCAGTCCCTGGCCGGATCGGTTGGGAATTACGCCCTACAAGGGGGACAGTGGGTCAATAAGCAATCTGGGCAGCCCTTGGCAGCGGATCAGGGCTTGATCCTGTTTTTTCAGGCCCCCGGTACCAAGTCTCAAACCGTGTTGGTGGTGACTGGCAACACCGATGAAGCGGTATTAAAGGCCTCCGAATATTTGACCCTGCGTCCCAAAGCCTCTACCTTAGCCGGTGGGGCGGCAGAAGTGCCCAGTGGCTGGAATCCCCCCGGCACCCGCACGGCCAAGGTACCCCGCTTTGTGGAAGGCCAGTCTCGCACCTTCCGGGAGTTGGGCCTTGACATTCAGGAAGTGCATAAAATCAACGCTCCGCCCATTACCTACAAAGTGCCGGTGGTCAGCAAATTCCATAAAACGGGCGGTAAGTTGTGGTTGGATCTCAACTACAGTTACAGCCCCCAGCTCAACCCGGAATTCTCCTCGCTGGAGCTGCGCCTGAACGATGTGTCCATTGCCAATTTGCCCCTGACCAACCCGGCCGGGGAGCAACTGTTGCGGGCCAGCATTCCGGTGGCCAGTGAATTGATTCATCCGCGCAACGAGTTGGTGGCCCAGTTCCATCTGATGCCGGACAAATACGGCTGGTGCGTAGACAATT
>DAIDMR010000189.1 GCA_027448865.1 Vampirovibrio sp. | reverse complement strand
GCTGAAGGCGGAAAAGCCCCGCAGGTCACAGAACAGAACCGTCATGTTGTAATGCTGGTTCTGGATATCCTCAAAAGCGCTTTTGTTCTGATTGAGGTATTTCAGCACTTCCGGGGAAAAATATTGAGAGAACGTCGATTTCAGCTCGTTTTTTTCGAGCTGTAAAGTCAGGTTTTCCTGCCGGAGTTGCTGAATCATGGCCCGGACGATCAGGTCGCCCTCCTGCTGCTTGTAATTGTCCCAATCCTGTTGGGTCAATCTGTGAATGCGGGGTGTTTTGTGTTGCAGGATTCTGGACTCTTGCAGGCGCTCCTTGATCTTTTGTTGATTGCCTGGCTGAGTCTGGGCGAGCGGGACAAAGCGGTTTTCCGAAGGCTCCGGTTTGGGGGGGATAATCGGTTTTCTGGGCTCCGGTGCCTTGGGCAGCGGGGATGATTGCGCTTCTCGGTATTCCACCATGGCTTTGCGCACTTCCTGCAAGGAAGCGCCCTGTTTGAGGATAGACAAACAGTAGTAGGAGACGATGAGGAAACATTGCCAAAAAACAACGCTAAGCAGCGGGAGCCACTCAATATGGCCGCGGTATTGGCTGAATGCCGAGACCGGCTTGCCAGAGACGGCGCTCAGGAACAGTGAAACGTCTGTCACTGGAAAAAAAGTCTGCCAGTATCCCGGTAACAGTGGCCCTAACAGGAATTTGTAGAAACTGTATAAAGGACTGCACAGGCCATAACCAAGAGGCTGCATAAACCAGAGTGCATCGGGCAGGGGCAGGTTCATCAGGCGTGCCCCAAAGGGAAAGCCCACCGCGATGGTGATACCGGCCATGACCAGTACGTTGAAAATGAAAATCTCCGCAGTTTTGATTTTATGCGGTGGACGGTCGGACATTCTCATGGACTGTCTGTTACTGCCTGTCTTGTTTTGCCTCTTTGGATGCACGGATTCAGGAAACCTCCGGAGCCGGTCTGTATGGGCCGATGGAGTCCCTCTCAGTGCTATCGGCCCACCCCGCCAATTCTTGAATTTTTTTTACAAAATCGTCCGGGACACCGGGTGGATGATGCGCTGACAGGGTCTTGATCCGCATAGGGTACTGCCCGAAGAAGGGACGCTGCCTGTCCCGTCGGGCATTCAGCCAGTCACAAGGGGATATCTAGGGAGCGGGCCGGGTGGTTTTGGTTGTTGCTGCCTTAAAGCCCGGATTCTTAAAGGAAAGCAAACCCGGCTGCGATTTGAAGCTGTGGATGTACTTGCAGGCATCAATACATTCCCCGCAGTTAAAGCAGCCATCGAACTGCCCCACTTTCAGGGCCCCGGTATCACGGGGGTCAATATCCACCGGACAAACGGTTTGGCAAGCGGTACAGGATTTGCAATCCTCGGTTTTGCTGCTCTGGAACTGAATTTCCAGTGGGCGCCACGGGGAATCCTCATGGTAGGCGGAAATCGACTGGGCCAGCCCGTAGGGGCAGCAGGTGCGACAGAAGTCATTGCCCACAAAGAGCAGAAACAGGCCAATCAGCATAAATAAACCGTTGCCAAAGACCAGCGCGATATGGGGATGTCCGCTGGCGTACTGCTGAATGACCCACTGGGGTGGAACGACATAAAAACAAAGCAACAAGCTGAGGCCAAAGGTCAGGAGGATGGCCATCATGGGAGACACGGCCGGGAAAATGAATCTGAAGGCGGGGCGATCGCGCAGAATCAGCTTCATCCAGCGGGGCTTGGAAGCCAGTCCCACCATGGCCCGCAGGGGTTGCGTCCATTCGGTCAGGGTGTTGTGGGGGCAAGCCCAGCCACAAAACAGGCGTCCCCAAATGAAAGAAATGACGCCGATGAGAATGACGGCCCCGTAAAATCCGATTGGCAGCCACTTCAGGTGATCAAAGGCGAATGGCCAGGGTTTTCCCAGGAACATTAAATGCTGATGGATCATATCCACCCGGAAAATATCCAGTACCGGACTCAGAAAGCACAGCGCCCAGAAAAAAGGCTGGATCAGCTTCCCACGAAATGCGTGGTATCGGTACTTCAAGGGGTTATTGGACTGCTTCATAAAAATAGTGAGGAGGGCTTTGCGGTTTACAGTGTTATCCTACTGCGGTTCGGTTGATTTACCAATGGGTTTTGCTTAATCGGGCAGGTTTAGCCAATTGTCGAATTTTGAAGGGCGTCTTCTTTTTTTACAATAACGACACAGGAACGTTTCCCCGTCATTTACAAGGAGGGCCTTCTTCGACTTCAGCATTTGACTTTGACTGCTCACCGGGAGGGAGTGTTATGCGCATTGCCCAAATTGCTCCACTGTGGGAGCTGGTTCCCCCACGTGCCTATGGCGGAACCGAGCTGGTGGCTTACCTGTTAACCGAGGGGTTGATTCAACGGGGACATGAGGTCACCCTGTTTGCCGTGGGAGGCTCCCAGACTTCCGGACACCTGAGAGCTTACGCCTCTCAGCCGCTGAGGGAGATGGAGGAGACACTGCATAACGACAAGACGCATTGCACGGTCATGGCCTCCGAACTGAATGTGCTGGGCGATGTCTTTCTGGAGGCCGAGCGCTATGACGTCATTCACAATCACATGGGTTTTCAGGCCCTCCCGTTTGTCAATTTCGTGGACACCCCGGTGGTGACCACGCTGCACAATGCCCTCTCGCCGGAACCGGTGCGGGCGTTATTCCTCAAAAATGCCCACCAGCACTATATTTCAATCAGTCGTTATCAGCAACAACTATGGCCACAATTGCATTATGCGGCCACCATTTACCACGGGATTGATCTGAGCCGTTTTGAACCGAATTTTGCGCTTTCCGGCGAGCCCTATCTGGCCTTTTTGGGGCGCTTGTCCCCTGAAAAAGGGCCTTTGCAAGCCATTCAGGTGGCTCAGGCCCTGGGTCTGAAACTGCTGCTGGCCGGGAAGATCGATCGGGTTGATCAGGTTTTTTATGACTCGGTTTTGGCCAGCCAGATTGATGGCAACCGGATTATCTATGTGGGAGAACTGGAGCATGCCGCCAAGGTGGCGTTCCTGAGGAACGCGGCCGCCTGTCTGTTTCCGGTGCAGTGGCCTGAACCCTTTGGGTTGGTCATGATTGAGGCCATGGCGTGCGGTACACCGGTATTCGCCCTACGAAACGGCTCCGTGCCGGAGGTCGTTGATCATGGGGTGAGCGGCTATGTGGCGGACACCGTGGAGGCGTTGACGCTGGCCGTTCAGGATTACGCCCGGTTTGATCGCCGTCTGGTGCGGCAAAAGGCCGAAGAACGCTTTTCCGCCCAGCGCATGGTGTTTGAACACGAGCGTCTGTATCAACGATTGGTCAGTGTCAACCGATGGGGCGGGAACCTGTGGCACCGTTCCAGTCGAAATCATCCTGCCAGTCCTCCGATGCCTTTGCACCTGGCGTCGGATCGTCCTGCAAGCCAGTACGGGCGCCCCACCGCGTCTCCGGCAGATCTGTAATTGTCGGCCCGGGGGAGGTCGGGGCGGTTTCCAGCGAGGCTAAATAGTCCTTGACCGAGGATATTCCCGAAAGAGAGCGCTATGCAAATCAAACAGCCCGAGGATTTTTTATCCAGAAATCGCAGCATTAAACATAACCACTTGTACCTGGTGGATGATCTGCAGGGGAATATTCCCCGGGAAGACATGTCGGGGCTCGGGATGTACCACCTGGATACCCGCTTTTTGAGCTGTTTTGAAATCAAGCTGCACGGCACGGATCCCATTCCTCTGCTCTCTTCCACGGAAATGGGTTACATGTCGACCATTGTATTTACCAATGGGCCTATTGAAACCGCCATGGAGGACGGCACGCCGGTTACGCTGCCCCCGGAAACGATTCAGCTGAAGCGGGAAACGGTGTTATACGGGCATCAGTTTGAGCGTTTTTGGCTGGTCAGCTACTATTCCAAACCTATCTACATTGAGCTGAGTCTCACGTTTGACGCTGATTTTCGGGATATGTTCGATATCCGGGGTATTGTGGAGATGCCCCCACTGCAAAAACGGCCTCCCATTATGGATACCAGCGGTCAAAACCCGGTACTGATTTTTGGTTGCAAGGATCGCAGCGGGCGTAATTTACAAACGGGGATTCGTTTTGTGGATCTGGCCCCGGAGGAAATGCCCGCCCAGGCCTTGCCCACCGTGGTCTATCGAACTTTGCTCAAGCCTCGGCATCCACTAAACTTCAACTACGAAATTCAAACCATCATCAACGATCGCCTGATGAATGCCGGTGTCATTGAAGCCAGCGTGAAAACCATGGATGAGGCTCTGGTGCACCTGAATTTCAGGGCGCGTAAAAACATCCAGGACACCGCTGTCTTTGTTTCTGACAACGAGGATTTTAACGAAATGATGTCCCGGAATCAGAAAGACATGCAGATGTTGATGACCCATACCGATGAGGGCAGTTACGTGGCTGCTGGGATTCCCTGGTATGTGGCACTATTTGGACGAGACTCCCTGATTACCTCTCGTTTTGCCTTGCTGTATCACCCCACCGTGGCTCGGGAATCCCTGAAAATTCTGGCCAAGTATCAGGGCAAGGAGACGAATCCGCACCGGGATGAGGAGCCCGGCAAGATTTTGCACGAATTGCGGGTGGGGGAGCTGGCCCGTCTGGGAGAGATTCCGCATACGCCTTACTACGGTAGTGTGGATTCTACCCCCTTGTTTATCATTACCTTGTACGAGTACTTTCGCTGGAGTAACGATCGGGAGTTGTTATGCGCCTTATGGCCCAACGCGCTGGCCGCCTTGGGGTGGATCGATGAGAACCTGCGCAAGCATCCGCTGGGGTTTAGCACGTACCGCAGCATGTGCCCTCGCGGTATTTTGCAACAGGGCTGGAAGGATTCTCACGATAGCGTGATGGATGAATTCGGGGTGATTGGACAGCCCCCCATTGCCCTTTCGGAAGTGCA
The DNA here is from genome assembly GCA_027448865.1 of Vampirovibrio sp. Classification (GTDB taxonomy): domain Bacteria; phylum Cyanobacteriota; class Vampirovibrionia; order Vampirovibrionales; family Vampirovibrionaceae; genus Vampirovibrio. The sequence continues at coordinate 1,962 of DAIDMR010000189.1, read as the reverse complement.
AGGGTATGTGTATCTGGCCAAGACCTATATGGCCCGTTTGGCTGATTATATGGATGACAAGGAACTGCGACAACGGTTAAAGCAGGAGTGCGTGGAGTTTCGCAAACGCTTTAACGCGCATTTCTGGATGGACGATTTGGAGTACTGCGCGCTGGCCCTGGATGAAGGGGGCAAACCCTTTCGGGTCATCGCTTCCAATCCGGGCCACTGTCTGGAAACCGGCCTGTTTTATGAAAATCACGCGGATCAGGCCATTAACCGGCTCATGTCGGCGGATTTGTTCAATGGCTGGGGCATCCGAACGCTCAGCTCCAATACGGTGGCATACAATCCCATGAGCTACCACAACGGTTCCATTTGGCCGCACGACAATGCTTTAATCGCACGGGGCTTTGCCCGCCTGAATCGGCCAGATCTGGTGGAACGCATTTTTACCGGACTGTTCGAGGCGGCCCGGCACATGCATTATCGTCGCCTGCCGGAACTGTTTTGCGGGTTTCGTAAGGAGGATGGTAAGGAGGGGGATCCGCCGGTGCGCTATGCGGTTTCCTGCATTCCACAGGCCTGGGCGGCTGCGGCCATGTACTCCATTATTCAGTCCATGCTCAATATGCGGGCCGATGCCCCCCGGAAGAAGTTGTCCATTCACTCGCCCAGCTTGCCGCATTACATGTCATTTTTACAAATTAATAATATGCGTGTTGGCAACGCTATGGTGGATCTGGAATTTCGGCGTAATCACCAGATCGTGACCGTAGATGTGCGTAATCGCAAGGGCGAACTGGATATTATTGTGCAGGTTTGAGCGGAGCAGTGGGAGACTTACCTGACGTAAAAAAGAAGTGACCCGGCCAGATACAAAGTCTGACCGGGTCGGCTTCGTTTCCCGGAGTGAATGACAGCAGTTTGGCGGCCGTTTCTCACTCCGAGGAAGTTTGTGATAGTAGACAACGAGAGGTTGAGTCCAAGGGGGATGATGTGACCCTCAGACCGGTTGATTTGACTGACAAACTTACTATCGGCCAAATTTTGAAGATCTTTAGCCTGACTTTGCAATTTGGGAAGTTTTTGGGGGCCGTTTTCGCCAATTCCGAAATAGCCGTTCTGCTAGGCAGACTGAAACCATTAGCGAATCTTCCTCTAGACGAACAGGTAATTTAACCAAAAATGCCGGGAGATATAATAACCAGACTTTCTCCGGTAGCCCAGCTTGTGAATATCAATGTCACAACTGGGTTTGGTTGGATTGGGCGATGACTTTTTACCGTGGGAGAGGGTTCTGGTTAGACAGTCGCCCTGTGTTACAGGATAGGAGACGTGATTGCTATGTTAAACAAGACTGAAATCAAGGGAAACTGGAATGTTTTGAAGGGCAAACTCAAGGAAAAGTATGCCCAGCTGACCGATAACGACTTGCTTTATGTCGAAGGCAAGGAAGAGGAGCTGCTGGGTCGCATTCAGCAGCGTACGGGCCGCACCCGCCGTGAAATTGAGCGGGAAATTGAAAACCTGTTACCCCTGAAGTCCCGTTAAGCATACGCTCAGTTACCCTTTGCACCGTAGGCGCCCACGATGGTCAAGGATCGTCGTGGGTGCGGGTGCAATATAGGAGGAAGGAGCCACACGAGACAGGTCAGAGACGGGCCTGGGCCTGGGTGTTGTCGGCAGTTCCTTCGTATTCCTCGACGTGAACCAATACCTCCCGGACCTGTCCGTCAAAGGCCTCGGCCAGTCTGGATTCTACCCGGTAGGAAATGCCATGGGCTTCTTTAACGGTCAGTTGAGGGTCCACCTGAATGTGTAGATCGATAAAGACGTGATCCCGCATGCCCCGGCTGCGGATTTTATGACAGTCCAGCACACCGGGGACGGCCAGCACCACGGCGCTGATTTCGTTGGGATCCAGGGCGGCTTCATCGGTCAGGGCGCTAAAGTGAATCATGATCAATTCAAAACCCACTT
>DAIDMR010000188.1 GCA_027448865.1 Vampirovibrio sp. | reverse complement strand
AGAGATTTCCCATTCATGTCAAACCCTGCGCCCTCCAATATTCGTAACTTTTGCATTATCGCCCACATCGATCACGGCAAATCCACCATCGCCGATCGTCTGCTTGAATTTACCGGCACCATCGATAAGCGGCAAATGAAGGATCAGGTGCTGGACAACCTGGAGCTGGAGCGGGAGCGGGGCATTACCATCAAGCTGCAGGCGGCCCGCATGGATTATCACTATCAGGGGCAGGATTATGTGCTGAACCTGATCGATACGCCCGGCCACGTGGATTTCAGCTATGAAGTATCGCGATCCCTGCAGGCCTGTGAAGGGGCCTTGCTGGTGGTGGACGCCTCTCAGGGCGTGGAAGCGCAAACGCTGGCCAACGTGTATCTGGCCATTGAAGCCAATCTGGAAATCATCCCGGTGCTGAACAAAATCGATTTGCCCGGTGCCGACCCGGATCGGGTGCTGAAAGAAATCGAGGAAGTGGTGGGCATCGACACCTCAAACGCCATTATGTGCAGCGCCAAGGAAGGCATTGGCATTGAGGATATTTTGCAAGCGGTTGTGGAGTTCGTTCCGCCGCCAAAAATCGAGATGGAAAAACCCCTCAGAGCGCTGGTGTTTGATAGCTACTTTGACGCTTACATGGGCATTATCACTTACGTGCGCATTGTGGACGGCGAAGTGAAGCAGGGCGATCGCATCCGCTTTATGGAAAACCAGAAAGTCTACGATGTGACGGAAGTGGGCGTGATGAAGCCGGTACGCCATCCTCGGGGTCATCTGGTGTCCGGGGAGGTGGGTTATATTGCCGCCTCCATCAAGGAAATGGGCGCCTTTGTGGGCGATACCGTGACCCTGCATGTCAACGGGGCCAAAGAGCCCTTGCCGGGCTATCAAAAAGCCATGCCTATGGTTTTTTGCGGACTGTATCCGGTGAATAACGATGATTACACGGTCTTGAAAGATTCCCTGGAAAAGCTGAAACTCAACGATTCCAGTATTACCTTTGAGCCGGAAAGTTCTGAAGCCTTAGGCTTTGGTTACCGTTGCGGCTTCCTGGGCCTGCTGCACATGGAAGTCATTCAGGAGCGTCTGGAGCGGGAATACAACCTGGATCTGATTACCACCGCCCCCAGTGTGGTCTATAAAGTCCACATGACCAACGGCGATGTCATTGAGGTCGATAACCCTTCCAAACTCCCCGATCCAGTCAAGCGGGAGTACATGGAAGAGCCCTTTGTCAAAATCAGCATCATTACCCCCAACGAGTTTGTGGGCGCCCTGATGGATCTCTCCCAAACCCGGCGAGGTATTTTCCTGGGCATGGACTATCTGGACAAAGTGCGGGTGAACCTGCAATATGAATTGCCCCTGAACGAGATGGTCACCGATTATTACGACAAGCTGAAATCCTGCTCCAAGGGCTATGCCTCAATGGATTACAGTTTTTCCGAATACAAGCGCAGCAATCTGGTGAAGCTGGATATCTTGCTGGCGGGCGATATTGTGGATGCCCTCAGTGTGATTGTCCACCGGGACAAAGCGCATAGTGTGGGTCAGGTGCTGACTGAAAAACTGAAAGAAATTATTCCCCGGCAAATGTTTGAAGTGCCTATTCAGGCGGCCATTGGGGGCAAAATTGTGGCCCGCAGCACCGTAAAGGCCATGCGCAAAAACGTCTTGGACAAGTGCTATGGCGGGGATATTTCCCGGAAACGCAAATTGCTGGAAAAGCAGAAAAAAGGGAAAAAGCGCATGAAGTCCATCGGCAGTGTGGATGTGCCGCAAGAAGCGTTCATGGCTGTTTTGAAACTCAGCGACTAAGATTTTCAAGGGGGCTTTGCCCCCTGTAACCCCCACTGGAGGGGGGACAGAGTCCAGCGCTTGCGCTGTCCCCCCTCCAGACCTCCCCAAGTAACTTGATGTTTTGCTGGTAAAGTTTTAGATTGCTATTCCTTTAATGTATCTATCATCTCTGATATTTTGTATGAATATAGTCGTTTAGGTCAGACATAGAATGCCTACTAAGGAAGAAATTTCTCACGAAATTCATCAAGCAGCTCTCCGTTATCAACAAGACAAACTTCGTATTGCCAGAGAAGAGTGGGAAAGTGCAAGTGCAGAAGGTCGTGAAGTAAATCCAATGCTTACTTTTGGCATAGTTCCTCATAATCTCGGGGTAGAGAATCACGAAGTCCTTAATCAGTTTTTTAAAACAACGATTCGACCTGAAATATCACTTTTGAGGGAAGCTATTTCGGATGCAGTTGCCGAAATTGTTATTAAATATAGTATTAATGAGCGTGACTAGAGTATCGAATTCTTCATCTACTTGTTGGCTTTTTACTTCACTCATAATTTCTTACTAGTAACCTCTATTCTTAATACTTATTCTCATTTTTGGCCTTTGGAGTGTGCTTATAGTCCTTAAACTCAGGTCAACAATCATGGATTTTCCAATAAAAAAGCCCACCTGTGCCGAAATACGACACAGATGGGACGGTGGGGAGTTAATGGGTGGTCAGCGCTTTGACTTTGCCCAGAAAAATTTGCCCGGCCTGGATGGCGTCTAAAAATTCATCTTCGGTGGCCGGGCCGTCGGGAAATTTCCAGTTGGCGGGTAGTTGGGCGTAGACCATCCGGGCCACATCCAAGCCACTTAGACGTCCCGCCAAAGGCGCCAATAAATGGAGTATTTTCAAAGCCAATGCCATGTCCTTGCCCAGACTGAGATTGGCCAGCAGGTGAAACGCTTTTTTCAGCATAATGAATCCTTTCTGAAATGAATTTGGGCTTACGACCAACGAGCCTGTGCGGGGCGAATGTCCAGATGCGTGTAGTGTTGGTAACAGCCCATGCCACCCGACCAGTGTTTGAGAAACGCCTGCACCGCAGGGGCGGGCATGCCGCTGACCACAATGTCGGCGGCCATACCACTGAGGTGCTGACTTTGGGACGCCCCGCCCACGGCCTGATTATGGGCCTTGCTGCGATAACCGGAATTAATAATGATCGGCTTGCCCAGCAAATCCCGGAGGACTTGCAAGCGATTGGCCAGTCGGTAAATATTGTCCAGAATCCATGGGGCGGGAATGGGATCATCGCCGTGCAAGAATTCGGACAATTTGAAGTTTGTAGTGAGCTGAATAGCCCGTGGATCCTGACTCATAGCGGTCCTGCTTTCATTACGTGCGGGTGTGCTTTTTTCGTTTTTATTCTTGCTGATGGTTGAGGCGATCGTTGATTTTGTTCAACTGCAAATCCAGCCGGTTGAGCAGCGTTTTGATATCTTCCACATCCTGACGGGTGGCATATTCCGCCCGAATAGAATTTTCCAGTTGGCGCAACGATTGCTCCAGTTCCACGGGGGTGACAAAAATACCCAGCTTCAACAAGCTCACCGTCACAAAAGAAATCAACGCCGGAACCACATACTGTCGGGCTTGTGTGAGCAGTTCCATCACTCCTCCGGGACGGGTGGGGGAGATTCCGGTAACAGGCTGAGCATGGCTTGCCGCAGGGCTTCCAGCGTTTCCGGGATAGCAGCCCGTTGAATGATCAGTCGGGCAATGTGCTGACGGTTTTGCTCCAGCTCCATTTTCACCGCCGCTTTCAGGGGGGCCAAATCGGCCTGCATTTCTGCGGGTAAGTCCGTCTCAAAAACCAATCGCAACTGTTCGGTTAAAGGCCTTAATTCCGGGATGTTTACGGGTGGCCTGCCCGGCTGCCAGGTGCCTTCCTCACGCGCTTCTGGCTGTTGAGGATAATCACCGGCGTCGCTGACCGTACCGTCGTGTCTCAGTAAATAAAAGTTCATGTTAAATTACCTCGGTTACAATGTAGCCCGCCACATTAATGTCCATGCCGCTGGTGGCGTCGGTCATGCGGTATTGAATGATCTGGTTGGCGTCGGTTTCCACGATTTCACTTTCGTACTCGGTAAAGGTTCTGCCGCTCAGGTTTTGCACCACAAATTCATCGACAGAACTCCCTTGTTTACGGATGTAGCCGAATTTACCGCTGGTGGAAATGAGATAAACACCACCCCGTAAAATGGCCTGCGTGGAAATGGGTGGCACATAACTGGCCAGGGAAACATCGGTATAAGTGCTGGCAGTGCCGCCGTCCAGCACGATGGGTTGTCCAGTGGCCGGGGTCTGGTTAATGGGCAGAATGGTGACTCGGTACTTGAGGGTGGGGCGATAGGGCCAGCCGCTGGAAACATAAAATGGAATGATAGTGCTGCTGGCGTCGGTGCGGATGGCCAACGGCAGTTGCCGCTTGAGATCGTAGCCGGTGGGGAGGGTGATGCTGCCCCCACCGACTTCGTTGACCGTTGAGAACACAGCGCCGGTGGTACCATCGATAGTGCGTTTGACTAGGTACACGTAGTACCAGGTATTGGCCGCTTTGGCGCCGGTATCCAGGCCATTCAGTCCGCTGCTGTCCAGACTTAAAACAACATCGGCG
>DAIDMR010000187.1 GCA_027448865.1 Vampirovibrio sp. | reverse complement strand
CCGGAATGGGTGGCATGGGCGGCGCTCAGCCCCTCTCGGTCAAAATGAACAACGGCGTCTTTTTGGGAATTGATGTGGATGCCGCCCGCATCCAAAAGCGTTTAGACACGGGTTATATGGATAAATTAGCCAGTTCTCTGGATGAAGCCCTGCACTGGGTGCAAGCCGCAGTGGCTCAAAAAGAGGCGGTTTCCATCGGTTTGGTGGGCAACGCCGCCACCATTTACCACGAGCTGGTGCAGCGCAATGTCATCCCCGATATGGTAACCGATCAAACTTCGGCCCACGATCCGCTGGTGGGCTACTTGCCGGAAGGTTTGAGTCTGGCGGAAGGGGCGGCCCTGCGCCAACGAGATCCCGAGGCTTATGTGCATCAGTCCAAAGCGGCCATGGCCAAGCAGGTCAAAGCCATGCTCGCCTTTCAGCAACGGGGCGCCGTGGTGTTCGATTACGGCAACAACATTCGTCAGCAGGCCAAAGGGGAAGGGGTGGAGAACGCCTTTAACATCCCCGGCTTTATCCCGGAATACATCCGGCCTTTGTTCTGCGAAGGGTCTGGCCCCTTCCGCTGGGTGGCCCTGTCCGGCGATCCAGAAGACATTCGGGTCACCGATGAAGCCTTGATGGCCGCCTTCCCCGAGAACAAATTGTTGATCAACTGGCTGACCCTGGCCCAAAAGCACATTCAATTCCAGGGTTTACCGGCCCGTATTTGCTGGCTGAATTACGGCGAGCGGGCCAAGGCGGGCAAAATTTTCAACGATCTGGTGGCGTCCGGCAAAGTGAAAGCGCCCATCGTCATCGGGCGGGATCATCTCGATTGCGGCAGCGTGGCTTCTCCCAACCGGGAAACGGAAGGCATGAAGGATGGTTCCGATGCCATTGCCGACTGGCCCGTTTTAAACGCCCTGATTAACGCCGTGAACGGGGCCACCTGGATTTCCTATCACCACGGGGGCGGGGTGGGCATTGGGTATTCCCTGCATGCCGGGATGGTCATTGTGGCCGATGGCACACCGGAGGCTGAGACCCGTTTGCAGCGGGTGCTGACTTCGGATCCGGGCATGGGGGTGATCCGTCACGTCGATGCCGGGTACGAGGAGGCCAAGGTGGTGGCCCGAGCCAAAGGCGTGCAAGTCCCGTTTTTGGACTAATTAGAGTTATTAAATTGGGGTATCAAGAGGCTTTATGCGATGAACGCCGTATTAATCCACAACATTGGGCAACTGGTCACCGTAGACCCAGCCCGCATGACGGCGGACAATCCCTTGGGGATTATTGAGAACGGGGCCATTCGGTTTGAAAATGAAACCATTGCCTGGGTTGGATCTACCACAGAAATCAACCGGGCCGACTACCCCAACGCCCAGTGGATTGATGCCCGTGGGCGGGTTCTGCTGCCCGGCCTGATTGATTCGCACACGCACACTATTTTTGCGGGCGATCGGGCCAACGAGTTTGAAATGCGCCTGCAAGGCAAAAGCTATCTGGAAATCGCCCAAACCGGGGGCGGCATTTTGAAAACCGTGCAGGCCACCCGGCAGGCCAACGCC
>DAIDMR010000186.1 GCA_027448865.1 Vampirovibrio sp. | reverse complement strand
GGGTTGAACAGTCATCATAAAAATAGGTCCCTCTGCGTTTGCGCTGGGCAGGCTCTAACTCGATGCGTCCATTATAGCGGAAGCCTTTGAGGACATTGCCAATCAGGGGTTGACCGCCGGAAAGCAAATTGCTGGCGGTCTGGGAACCATTGTCACCGTTCCGGCGACCGTCGTGGGTGGGGCGTTGGCGGGTACTGCGGTGACCACTGGAAAAGCGGCAGTGGCAGTGGTCGGCAAAGGCGATAGCGTGGTCATTAAGCCCGGAGACACCGTGACCATTGACTTCGGGGGCTCGTTCAACCTGCCCGTTGAATAACCCCCCACCAAAGGGGCCATTATGATTAGAATTCGGCTGATCCGGAATGCCCTCTCCGAAGTTGATCTTTTGCCTGATATGCACCATTATAAAGGGTGATATAGTTAGTTAGAGTGGAGGTTGGGGAGAGAGGCTGCTCTTTCGTCAACTGAATTGGTATAGTTTGAGGAGTATTTTGATGAATAACCTGCTAAAAACAGGTCTGGTGACCGTTGTCATGTCTTGCCTGCTGGTCGGGGCCATGCCCGCTTCTTTGGCTGGAAATACCGATCCGCCACAATCCGGGAAAATCTCCGGGCGCTCCGTAGCCGCCGGTGTGTTGTCCTTTTTGGTCTGGCCGGGTATTGGTCAGGCCGTAAACAACAATAAGGGTCAAAAAGTGGCCACTCATGCGGTCATTGGCCTGTTTCCCCCTTTCCGCTTCTGGTCCGGTTGGGATGGATTGGTGGATCGCAAGGGCGGATACTGGAACGGTAAAATCTAGTCCAGTCCTGACAAGTTAAACCAGATAACCCGCCCTGAGTTGATGCTCGGTGCGGGTTAGTTTTGAAAAGCAGATATCGAATGAATCCTGAAAGACTGCCCGGTTAGGCGCCGCCAGCAAAAGCTTCCTTGAGTTTACCCACGATGGAGGCCGACTGGTGAATGCGCCCTTTTTTGCTGCGCTCTTGCTGGAGTTCACCCAGTTTTTGCAGCAACTTCTTCTCTTCTCCGCTGAGTTGCGTGGGGATTTCTACCTGGACTTCGACGTAGTGATCCCCCCGCTTGCTGCTGTTATTCAGATGGGGAACCCCCAGGGCCTTCAGGTTAAAAATATGCCCATTTTGAGTGCCAGCGGGGATTTTGATGGGCTGGGGGCCTTCCAGTGTGTTGACTTCCACTTCTCCGCCCAAGGCCATGATGGCGTAGGGTACTTCCTGCAGGGAGTAGACATGGTATCCGTCCCGCTTGAATTCAGGATGCGGTTTGATTTGCAGGACCACGTACAAGTCTCCGGGAGGGCCGCCCTTGATGCCCGCATCCCCTTCGCCTGCCACCCGCAGGCGGGTTCCCTGATCCACACCAGGAGGGATGACGATTGACCGTTTGGTTTCAACGGCTGTTCGCCCTTGCCCTTTACACTGGGCGCAAGGGTTTACAATGATTGAGCCACTTCCCTGGCAGTTGGGACAGGTTACAATCTGGGTAAAGTGTCCAATAATGGTCTGGGCCGTCTGGCGCACCTGGCCCTGCCCCCCGCAGGTGGTACATACTGAAGGCCCGGAGCCAGCCGCCGAGCCACTGCCCTGACAGGGGTCGCAATTTTCCAGGTGGGTAAAGGTGATTTCCTGCTTGGTACCAAAAACGGCATCATTAAATTCCAGTTGCAGATCCAGACGGAGGTCATTGCCTTGCTGGGGCCCGCCGCGACGGCGTTGCCCCCCGTAGCCAGCGCCTCCGCCAAAGAAAGAGGCGAAAATATCACCCAGGTCGGGGAAACCTTCAGCAAAATCCCACTGAGGTTGGTAGCCGCCACTTTTCAGGCCGTCGTGCCCGTAGTTGTCGTAAACCTGGCGCTTATTGGCATCCGATAGCACATCGTAGGCCTCACCCAATTCCTTGAACTGGGCTTCGGCATCGGGGCTCTTGTTGGTGTCTGGGTGACAGGCCTTGGCTTTCTTGCGGAAAGCCTTCTTGATTTCCTCTGCAGAAGCACCTTTGGAAAGGCCAAGGATCTCATAATAATCACGCCGGGTTGTGCTCATGGATGGTACTTTCTGAATGCTTCAATATTTCACTTCAGGATAAAAATAAAAACGACGCCCGTTGCCGGAGTTCGGTCACCCGCTACAGTAATGGCATTATACAGGAGTCATTGATCTGCAAGCCAGAAATACTAGGATTGGGCGAAGGGATTGACAGGCGTTTGCGCAGGCTCACCGGTTGCCGCCGCAGGCTTGGCAGTCTCGGGAGCGGCCTCTTCGGGGGCTCCGGTGGACACAATAACCCTGGCTGGGCGAACAACCTTGTCGTACAACTGGTAGCCACTTTGAACTTCGTGGATGATGGTGTCCTCGGGGAATTCGGCGCTGTTCATCTGGCTGACCGCCTCATGCTGCAGGGGGTCAAACACCTGACCAATTGAAGGAATCTTTTTGACCCCCATATTGTCCAGCCCGTCCATTAGCTGGCGATGCATCATGCTGAAGCTTTTGTACAACAGTTTGGGGTCAGAGTCTTCTTTCAGGCTGCCTGTGGCTCGTTCCAGGTTGTCCAGTACCGGTAACAGTTCCAGAATGCTTTTTTGAGCGCCATACTTGACCAGGGATTCCTGTTCGTCCCGGGTGCGTTTGCGGTAATTCTCAAAGTCGGCGGCCAGTCGGGTGAACTGGTCCTGTAATTGCTGGTATTTTTCCTGAAGGGCCACAAAGTCCGGTGTATTGGCGGTCTCGCCGGTTGAAGCCCCCTCGGGTTGCCCTTCATTGTGCTTATCGCTGTCCTGTGCCCCTGACATGGACTCAGGCGATTCTGTTTCCTGGGCTTCCTGACGGGAGGATTTGTTAAACATACTCAATTCCTTCTACACGGACCACGGTGGGATAAACAGTTTAGTAAAAAAGCTGGATAAAAAACGGGTGACTCGAGCCCTTCGCTCAGCGGGTGTTAAAGAAGCGGCTGGTTCTGCGAGAGTCTTGCGCCAACAGGTTCAATCGGCATTATACAGACTTGCCATAATAAAACACCTGTCTGGCGCTCATTATAGAACACTCCCGGCATGGGGCGAAGAGTCTTAAGCTTTTTTTAAGAGTTGCAAATCAGGCAGCGAAGAGGAAACCCGCTTGGCATGTTCCGACTTTAATGATATGTCATGCCCATACAGGATAGGGGCTTCTTCCTTTACCCCCGCTCATCTGCAGTGTTCATCCGGCCTGAAGCAAAGCCTTGATGCTATCAGACTATTTGTTTAAAAAACAGATGGCGGTTCGGTAAAAGAGCGACTGTTGTAACAAAGGCTTAACAATGGAAAAGCGAATAGCAACACCCTGGCTTGAGCGATCTTACTAGTTTAGTTCCAAATGCGAATGCGATTAAAAGGGGCATTTACTTTATGGCAATATCAACAATCCTTCCCCAACAGGCGGTTCCTCCGGTCCAGCCACCCCAGTCTCGAACCTCGGGCGCCCTGGTCCTGAACATCAATGCGCCCTTAAGCAACTACGCTGGCGATGTCCCAACCAGCGCCCCGAACGCTGGGGCTGCCAACCCCGGCCCGGCTCCTGTCGCAGATACCTTTCAGCGCAGAAATTCAAACCCCATTGCGCCAAATCCCGCCTCTTCCCCCAGAGAGCAACTGGAACAGCTCTATCTGAACGCCCTCAACGCCAGAAATGACGCTGAGCAAGCCCGGAATTACTACCTGAATCTGGCCAACCAGCTGAACAACCAGGCCTATGTGAACAGTCAGGCGCAAGGGCCCGCATTGCCTCAGGCCCCTTTGCAAGCCCCTGCTCAACCAGCAATGCCCCCTGTGCCCCAAGGCAATCCCCTGGCCGCCCAGCAATTCCAGGAACAGTTAAGCCAACTGCAGCAAATGCAGCAGGCCCAACTGCAGCAACAACAGCAGCAGTTCCAGCAACAATTGCAACAGCAGCAGGCGCAACAGCAGGCTCAAATTCAGCAGTTACAGCAGCAAA
>DAIDMR010000185.1 GCA_027448865.1 Vampirovibrio sp. | reverse complement strand
ATTTTACAGTAGTAGTATTTTGAGCTAGTATAGCTGGGCTTTAAGTATTCTGTATTCATGCCTGATTCAAGTGGTTAAATTCTGTCCTGCCTGAATAACAGGCTTTTACTGACATGGTTTGGAGCGCCAGACTCAGAGACTTCCTGAGACTGGTTTCGGCCTCTGCGTAGCGTCCCGCTTCATAGGCCTGTTTACCCGCATTAAAATGGGCCAGAAAAGCATTGGGATTGGGCGTTGATTTCACCGCCCCTGCGGACGAGACTGGCTTTTTGGCGGTACCGGGCTTCATACCGCCTGCCCGGTTAACGGTCGTGGGCCGAGCAGTACCAGTCCCTCGGGCTGGAGCGGCTTTGCTGTGAGTGACCGGCTTGCGGGCCGTGGGGGCAGCCAGCCCGTCGGAGGGCCGGAAGCCGGTGAGCCCCAGAATGACAACAGTCATCAAGGCACTCAAAAAGCGGATACGATTTTGAAACACGAAACCAGTTACTCCAATGACAGGGTCAGTAAAAGCCTGTTATTCAGGCAGGACAGAATTTAACCACTTGAATCAGGCATGAATACAGAATACTTAAAGCCCAGCTATACTAGCTCAAAATACTACTACTGTAAAATTTTTAGTCCGCTCCTTTCCGCCTGTTTGGGGCAGAATAGGAATCATCATTCAGTAGGGGAAGTGTCATGTCCAATCGCACCATTACCATCACGGACGCCCTGTACGATTACCTCATCGAACAGTCTTTGAGAGAGCCCCCCGTCTTGCGTGAACTCAGAGCGGCTACCGCCGAACTGGGCGATATCAAGCGCATGCAAATCGCGCCGGAGCAGGGACAGTTCATGGCCATGCTGGTACAACTCACCGGAGCCAGCCGACTGCTGGAAGTGGGGACGTTTACCGGGTACAGCACCCTGGCCTGTGCTTTGGCTTTGCCTGAACACGGAGAGATAGTGGCCTGCGACATCAGCGAAGCGTGGACAGCCCTGGGGCAGCAATACTGGCAAAAAGCGGGTGTTGGCAACAGAATTCACCTGAAACTGGGCCCGGCGGCGGAAACCCTGAAAACACTGCTGGCGGAAGGGCAGGCGGATCGGTTTGACCTGATGTTTATTGACGCGGACAAGGGCGGCTACGATACGTATTATGAGCTGGGCCTGCAACTGGTTCGTCCGGGTGGCCTGATTCTCATCGACAACGTGCTATGGGGCGGCGCTGTGGTGGATGCCAACAGCCCGGACAAGGACACCCAGGCCATCCGTCGGCTGAACGCCAAACTGGCCCACGATCCCAGAATTACGCTAAGCCTGTTGCCCATTGGCGACGGGTTGACTCTGGCCCGCCGGAATGATCAGCCCTAGCCCCGCAGCAGGCTGAGGACAATTTCTATCAAAATCAGGATGATGATAATCAGCTCCAGGGTTTGCCCCTGAGAGCTACTGACCCGATCGGTCAAAATCTGGTACAGGTTGGCAATAATATCCAGCTTGCGGGAAATGGAGGCGTCCCAGGTGGGCAGGTAAAATTGCTCGGACGCCGCGGAGTACACCCGGGCCAGATACAGATCCCCAATCAGCTTCAGGCTGTTGTCCACCCGCTCCGCCAACACCGAGGACTCAATGCGCAACTCGGCCAGCTCGTTAATGGATTGCCGGTAGGGCAAAGATAGGGGCATCCACCAGGCTGGCTGCTTCTGGCTGAGGCGTTCATAGTTCTTGATGCGCTTGTCCAGCTGATCATCCATGTAGCGGGCTTCCAGCAATTCCACGTTCAGCAGTTCCAACACGTTCAGGGTGTCGATATAGTCGGAGTCGTAGACAATGGCCGCGTTCCAGTCGATCAGGACCAAATCCCGCTCGTAATAGGAAATGGCCTTGGACAAGGTATCCACACGCTGGGCCTGACTGAGGGACTGGGTGTCAAACTGTAAAATCTGGGCCAAAGTCTCCGAATGTCCGGACAACAAGTCATCCGCCCGCAAGGGACTTTCAAAGCGTTCCAGTACAAACACATAGTAATCTTCCACCAGGGTGGAAAGCTCAGGTCGGGTGATGGCCGGTAAAATCCGGGACATGACACTCTTCACCTGCGCCCGGGCATGATCCTCCAGATTGAAATCAAACATCCGCTGGCTCAGACCGGGTAACTCCGTCAGAGTCAGGGGTGTGTTTCCGTCGGACAACAGCCAGTGATAAGAAATACTGACCGCCCCGAAATCAAAGATGGTGGCCTGAATTTCCCCCCGCAGATCGCCAAAGGCCTCCATCTCGCCCAGATTTAAAACCTGAGGACGGTAGGCGAATTGTAGGTAATTGGGAGTTTGCTTTTTACGGCTCAGGGGTTGCATGGGGCTGGAGGCCAGCATGCGCCCTACTTGCTCTAAGGAGATCTCGTACCCCAGATCAAAGGCGAAAAAAGCCACCAGTCGTCCTTGCTGAATAATCGGGGGGCTTTCCACCGCACTCGCCAAATCCGCCATATTCCGTTGACACCCGCTTTCCCGACGATATTCCAGAGACGTCACGCTTTCTATCTTAACAGATTTTGCTCTGCTGTCGTTACAGCGGATACCCCGCTCTCAGGGCACCTTACTCCTGAGCAGGGTGAATGGCGGTCATGCAGACTAGCCCACGCCGCATCAGGAGCCATTTCGCGGTGGGTGATTAAATAGCTAGAGATTGAAATGGGCGATTAAAACAGGCGCACGGGCGCCCATACGAGTCTCTAGACCGGGACGCTTTGCGCTTCGGCCCACACCTCGGGCACCACCGTGGGCATACTAAGCAAGTCCTCTTTCAACTGGGTAGCCAGCTCCATCATGTGGTGATAATGCTGCCAAACATCACGCTCGGTTCCCTTGGTCAGGGAGTTTCCGGTGTTCAGGGCCTTCAGGTACTCATCGTGAAAGCCGCGCCCCGCCACATTCTCCATATCCACCTGGCAAGACTTGATGAGGCTACTCAGCAGGGCTTCCATATCCAGCAGGCTGGCCGGACGGTAAGTGCGCACGAAATTGGTCAAAAAGCTGACTTTCAGGGTGGAAAAACTGTTCTTGGCGTGGAAAGTGCGCAGAAAAGCCTTGAGAATTAACGCTTTTTGCCCATTTTGCCAAACGCTGTCTCTGGCTTGCAAATTGATCTCATTATGAGAGGCCAGGGGCACGGTTTTGAGAATTTCGGTGTACAACCCTTCTGCCACAGGCTGATCCAGCTTCAGCAAATTCACGAAGCGTTCAACAAACACCTCGTGTACAGGCACGGAAACCGGCTCATCACAGTCCGCGGTGGTAAAAGCGGTTTGCAACCCGCATGCCAGCAAACGGGCCTTCAGCTGTTCCAGCTCGGATGCGGTCAGGGCGTTGGGCCCCAGGGCGGGAATATAGGCCAGCCGGTGATGTTCCGCCGGGGTATATTGAGGGGAAAAGGCCAAATCCACCTCATACTCTTCCAACGAAGGGAATTTTTCGGCAAAAAACTGCTTCAGCTCCGAAGGGGGGAATCCATAGCGGTCGTTGATATAATTCACCACCTGTTCCAGTAACACTCTTGGTGCGCTCAAATCCTGCTTGAGCAACTCGAACACCAGTTCGGTATAAGCGTGGTTCTGCTCCATAACTGAGCCTCCTTTTGCTGGACAGCGATCAACCGGATGCATAGCACTATAGTGCAAGCAAAGGGGTTTGGCTATTCCTACCCTGAGGAGACTCAGGCATCCAGTTCGTTCAAGGCTTCCAGTGCCTGTCGGGCCGCCAACTGCTGGGCTTCCTTTTTGGATTTACCGCTGCCCACGCCCATCACTTCCCCGTTGATGGTCACTTCCACCCAGAACACCCGGTTATGAGAGGGGCCGGTCTCCTGCACCGTGCGGTAAACGGGTAAAACGCCCCCATCCACCTGCGTCAACTCCTGTAAAGCGGCCTTATAGTTATCCTTAATCTTGCTCATGCCCAGTTCGGTGACCATGGACTCCAGCAAACGGCGAATCAGCTCGGCGGCTTCCGCCATTTTGCCATCCAGATACAAGGCCCCCAACAGGGCCTCAAAGGCGCAAGCCAGATTGGATACCTTGCGGCGTCCTCCGTTACGGGCTTCACTGGCCCCAAAAATAATGTAGTCTCCCAAGTGGATGGATTCGGCCAACTGGGCCAGCCGGGCATCGCTCACCACCACGGCCCGAATTTTGGTCAACTCCCCTTCCCGATGATCCGGGAAACGCTCAAAGAGATATTCACTGACCAGCAGCTTTAAAACGGCATCTCCCAGATACTCCAGGCGCTCATAATTGTCCAGATTGGACAGCTTGTTTTCGTAGGTAAAGGAACTGTGCGTCAGGGCCCGATCGTAGAGTTCATATTGACGAGACCGCTTGATATTCAGGCTCTTAAGCAACCGAATCAGATCCTGCTTGCGGGTTTTGTCCAGTACCGGCTCTGGCTGGGTGGATGGCGATTCTGAAACGGAGGAGGACATTCAGCAGATTTTCCTTGTAAAGCAATCAGAGGGATTTGAAGCAAGCTGGAGATTGGAAAAATCAGAGAAGCAGCGTCGTCAGATTTGACGGTAAAGACTCTACTCAGGACGCTCCCTGGGTGAATTGATGAAACCAGTGCATGACCTCAGGGGCCAAACCCTGTTGCAGCACAATCCAGTGGATATAATAGTAGCAAACCACCCCTGAAAAAATATAGCTGTCCGCCCGATCCAGAAATCCGCCGTGACTGGCCAGTAAAGCTCCGGAGTCTTTCAGTCCCACTTCCCGCTTCATCATGGATTCGGTCAAGTCACCCAACTGCCCCACAATCACCAGCAGCACACTTAAAACCAGGGTGTGCAACAAGGCAAAGTCCCACAGCCAGGCATTGAGCAACCCCAGAAAGATACCGCCCAGCAGGCCGCCGATGGCCCCTTCCCGGGTTTTCTTGGGACTGATTTCCGGATACAACAGGTGTTTGCCAAAGCGCTTGCCCACGTAATAGGCCGCGATGTCCGAGGCGCTGATAACGGACAGCAGAAAGCACAGGTAGTGCAAACCCGGCTGCTGCCAGGCGGGCAGGTGCGCCGCAGCGCCCACATGCCGAATCAGGATGAAATGCACCGGCAGATACACCATGTAGAACACCACGATCAGGGTACCGCCAATGTCACCAATCTTGGCCCGAGGGCTGCGGAACAGCAGGCGGAAAAAGCTGGCGATGATGGCCAGGGTGAGAATGGGGGAGATAAACTGCGGCTTATCCACACTGGCAGCCGCCACCATGAGCAAGGCCGCTGAAAAAATAATGAGGCGAGAGGGTTTCACGCCAATGTTACCCAGCAGCGCTTCCAGCTCCTGTTGGCCAAAGTAAATGGAGGCCAGCACCAGCGCCGACCACCACCAGCCCCCCAGAAAAGCGCAACCAAAAAAAACCAGGGCAATAATCAGCCCCATCTGCACCCGGGAAAGCCCCAATTTTTTTGAAGGGGCACCGGGTTCAACGGGAGCCGCTGTTGGCGCTTTTTCAGCCGCAGGGGGCTGACCGGAAGCAGTCACCTATACCTCCATGACCTCTTTTTCTTTTTCCCCAACCTGCTGATCCAGCTGTTGGGTATATTTATCGGTCAATTTCTGGATTTTATCCAGCCGGGTTTTCAGCTCGTCCTCTGGCAGGTTTTCGGTCTTTTTCAGTTTTTCCAAATCCCCAGTGGCGTCCCGACGAATATTCCGAATGGCCACTTTACCTTCTTCGCCGATTTTTTTGACCACTTTCACCAGTTCCCGGCGGCGTTCTTCAGTCAGAGGGGGGACATTCAGGCGCAGCACCTGCCCATCGTTGTTCACCGGCAAATTAATGTCCGATTTGGACAGGGCCTTCTCGATTTCCACCAGCGCGGTCTTATCGTAGGGCTGAATGACCAGCGTTTGCCCTTCCTGTACGGAAACGTTAGCCATTTGCCGAATGGCGGTGGGAGAGCCGTAATAATCCACGGTCACCCGATCCAGAATCAGCGGGTTGGCACGTCCAGTACGAATGGCAGCCATTTCATACTGAGCCGAGGCAATGGCCTTCTTCATCTTCTCTTCAGCCAGGGCATGAATCTCGTCGGCAGACATTTTTCCAATTCCTAAATCAATCAATAAACATTGCTGACATCTTACCGTTAAGTAACCCCGGCAAGCAATAACAGCCCGTCCGAATATTTGAAAAAACGGGAAGGGAGCCCCTAAAGGACTCCCCCCGTATCTTGAACACCGGTTTTTAACCGTGTGCCGGACTTTCCCTAACTAGTCTGCCTAGCTAATCTGCATGGACTCACGCAGGCTGAGCAGGCCCTTTTTCTCGGGATCTCCAAAGCCTTTGGGGAATCGGGTCTCCGGACTGTAGCGGGCTCCCACAAAGCAGGTGCCATGGGTCTTGGCGCCGGTTAAGTCCGCGCCCATAATGTCCGCCCCCGTAAAGTCGGCATTCGTAAGATCCGCGCCCCGCAGGTTGGCGTTGGTGAGGATGGCCCCCCACAAAATGGAGCCAGACAGTTGAACGCCCGACAGATTGGCGCCCCGAAAGTTACTCCAGCGCAAATCGGCGTTGGACAGGGAGGCCTGAGGCAAGTCGGAGCCAGGACCCAGACGATACTGCATAAAACTGGGATTACCGCCGTAGGTAGTCCCTGACTTCATGTAGCTCCCATATTGCCCGACTTTACCGGCAAAGTACCCTAGTTCCGGGTGTCTCCCCCGCAGCGGACGGTATTTCCTGGGTGGCGTTGGCGTTTGTAACATGCCTATAGTCCCTCAGTTTATGGTCATTGGTGCCTCGTTAAAAAATTCAAGATTCCAGAAACCGGCCCATGAGCCCGTGAGATAAGAGCGAAATTCAATAAGCTCACAGAAATCGGATTCCCTCACCGTATCAAAAGAAATGATAGCCAAGAGCTATCTCAAAGATAGCAATCATTATATTTTCAAAAAAGGAAAATGTCATTCCCCAATCGGCTAATTCGAGTTTACAGCTTTTAGCTTGGGGATGTTGATGCTAAACTTCCAGCCATGCGATTGCTTTTTACCCTTTTGACAGACAGTTTTGTGATCAGCTCACGGAACTTTACGCTTGTTTACATTCTGCTTTTCAGCCTGCTCCTTTTCGGAAGCCTGCTCAATGTAAACCAATGGCCCGATCTGAGCGCCCAGTGGCTCGGCTATGGGGTTATTCTGCTTTTGCTGTTTGCCGCCATCATGGCAGGCTGGTTCAACATGGTGGCTCAGGCCTGTGTCCGGTTTTTAAGCGTCCCCCGAACCGAAGCGCTGCAACAAAACTACGTGGTGGAATCCATGAAGTTGTTTCAGAGCTTTTTTCCGGGCGTAGGCCGGTTTTTCAATTCGTTCTCCCTGGTCTTTGGCCTGAACGCCATCATCCTGATGGGACTGGGTTACTGGATTCGACCCAGCTGGCTCAAGGCAAACCCCTTGCTCCTGAAAGCGGCCACGCTTCCCATTGAGCAACGGGAAGTCTTTATCAACAGTCTCAGCATCGCTCAAAAAATTGCGGTGGGCGAATTTTCGCTCCTGTTCATGTTAGGGGGCCTGATATACGGTGTCTTCTGGGCATTAACCCTGCTATGGCCAGTGTATGTCATCTTCTACCAACAGGGCGGGCTCCAGGCCTGCTTCAGCAGCATGGGCCAGTTTTTCCGGGACCCCTTGCGATACATGGCGCTGATCCTGATTCTGGCCTTGCTGGGTATTCCCTTGTTCCTCGTTACCGGCCTGAGCGGGCCGAGCAACCTGTTTTTGGCCATTGCCCTGCAATTTTTAAACCTGTTATTGCAAGTCTTTTTTGCCGTCCTGATATTTCTGTATGGCTATCAAATCATCGGTAAGCCACTGCCGCCGGAAGTGGCGGAAACCGACAAACCGGATGAGGCCCTGAAGCCCCCGCCCACGCCATAGCCGCATGTCTGCCACGACCAACACGACCAGCATTCCGAAGGTCATTGCGATATTGGGCCCCACTGCCACCGGTAAAACCGCCTTGTCCGTTGAAATTGCCCAATGGCTTGGCACTGAAATCATTTCGGCGGATTCTCAGCTGATTTACCGGGAGCTGACCATCGGCACCGCAAAGCCCAGTATGAAAGAGCGGGGCGGTATCGCGCACCACATGATTGATGTGGCCGAGCCCACCGAGATCTACAGCGCCGCCAACTACCAGACAGACGCCAGCGCGATACTGAAAACCGTTCAACACGCCGGAAAGATACCAGTGGTCACCGGCGGCACCGGATTTTATCTAAAAGCACTACTCCAAGCCGATTTTATTCCCAGTGTGCCGCCCAATCCAGTCTTTCGGGAGGCCATGCATCGGTTGGCCCAACAGCACGGCTCCGCCTATCTGCATAACAGATTGTACGCCCTGGATCCCGTTCGAGCGGAAGCATTGCACCCGAACGATACAGTCCGCATTATCCGGGCGCTGGAAATTATCGACGCTACCGGCTTGCCCGTGCCCAACGCCCCCGTTCAGAAATCGCTGGATGTGTTGTGGCTGGGATTGATGTATGAGGATCGAGACTTACTGAGGGCCAGGATCGATGAACGGATTGAAGCCATGATGCAAGCGGGTTGGCTGACCGAAGTGGAATCGCTGGTGCGACAATACGGCCCTCAGGCCCACGCTCTGCATGTGGCCCATGGCTATCCGGAGCTGATGAGCGTGGCTCTGGGGGAATGTACTTTGCCGCAGGCGCTGGAGCGGGTGCGCCTGAATATTCATCAGTACTCCCGTCGACAAATGACCTGGTTTCGTCGAAACCCGGACATTCACTGGCTAGCTTGCGACACTCTGAACTCAGCCGAACGGCTGGAGTGGGCTAAGGCCCGCATCTCCCAATGGCTGACCTCCTGAGGTGTTATCCAATTATTAAGTTTTCCGTTGCTTTTGTGAAATAACCCGCAGAAGGGCCGCACTTTTCCAGTATGTTTTTCGTTTCTCTGCTTGTTAAAACATATGACCTGTTGAAACCCCTTGATGAATTTACAGGGCTTCAGGCCTTACCGATTAAAGGATACCCAACCCATGGCTTCCGGCATTCTCAGCGTTGTCATTGATGAACGTAAAAACCTGTCCCAAATCGATGAAAGCAAAGTGCTTCGGGCCAATCAACAGTTTGCGGCCCAGCAAAGCCCGGATCGGTCCGTCTTTAAGGACTACATATTGTCCTCAGAGATTTTCTACATCGATATTAGCCGCTAGTCTCAGCCACCGCATTTTATTCTACCGGGGCGAATCCTGCCGGGATCGAGCATTGAGCGGGCGCTGAACACGTACTGGCGTGGCCGAAAATCATCACTTTTTGAAGGGTCAGCGGCATTTCCGCACCGGTTGGCGCGGCTGCCGGAGGCGCGGCGGGATCAGCCGGAGGCGCGGCAGGAGCAGCCGGGGCTGCGGCGGGTTGATTGGTGGCATAGTCCATTTTCACCCCGGCATTGTAATAGCCGCCTTCAAAATCGTTACCGTGGGTAAAACGCAATCGGGTCACTTTGTTCACACCCACTTTTCTCAGGTCGAAAGTGGCCGTACCGTAAATCAGCCGCTCCCCACTGGCTGCCGTTAAAATCTGACTGGTGCCCACCGGCGTGGCGGCCTCCACAATGTTGTAACAGGATATCGAATTGCACGCCTCCACCACATAGCCTTGCTGGGCCTCTGCGGGCTGCTCCACGTACAGATCGGTTCCCTCTCCATCCAGCAAGGGGAAGCTCAGGGTCAATGTTTTGGAATAGGTCTCCATATTTTGACCATCGGGTACAATCTGGATGGGCCCCGTAAAAAGGGTGGGTTCGTACTTGATAGCCCTGGCCGTGGCTGTGGCGTTAAACTTGATATCCTTGATGCCCACCGCACTGAGCAAAGCGGTCTTGATCACCGCGGTAGAAGTCACCGTAACGCTGTCACTGGCGTCCGTCGAGGACACCCCCGTGACTTTTGCGTCAAACCCTTTCAGGGAGGAACCCTGAATAATCTGGTTGAAGGTTTGCTGGGCATAAGCCGTGGCATTTGCGGGGCTGGGCATTGGTCTCCCAAAATTACCCACCTCACTGTAAAAGCGGGACGCCCCAGCCATCGCCGCATTCATGGTCACCCGTTGCAAATCGCCTTCCACAAAGGCTTGCAGCCCCGTGTAGATACAAGTCCCCATAAAACCGATTAATAAAAGGGCCACACCACAAAACAGGGCCAGGTTGGCGCCCATACAGCGTTTTCTGGAGACAGGGGCTCTGCTTCTTCCTGGGGACACGAATCAGCTCCTAATGGTTGAGAATCACTAAATACGGGGGAGAAATGACGACTGGCGCTTTTTTAACCGGCCATTGTTTAGGGAGGTGGTGGCGCAACCGGGGCCGCCTCACCCGGAGCCGCTGCCCCTGAAGCCGCTGCCCAAGGAGGAGGCTGCATCACACCGCCCGGCACCCATGGGGTGGCCAAGGGGCGGGCAGTCCCGCCGGTAGCGGTCGCTTTCAGAAGGCTGGGGTTTACAGACTGTCCCACCGTAATGGTAAAGCCCGGAATGATATCCACCAGCGGAATGTAGTTTTTCTTGGCGATCAGGATGCCGGTGGCTGGATTGACCTGGATGCTGTCAACCAGATTTCCGGCCACCAGACTGCCACTGAGTCCCCCACTGGTGATATAGCCCTGCAATTGGCCGCCAGTGACGGTCCCTGGCAGGTTGGCCATATCCATGCTTCTCAGCAGGGGTAACTGAATTGCGTCCGAGGTCATGTGCGCCTGATAGGTTCCCAACCCAAAGCAAAACGCGCCCAGCAGGATGATGATTATGATGGGCATCACCAGTACAAACTCAACCAGCGACTGGCCTTGCAAGGGTGAGGTAAACGATGGCTGTTGCCGGATCATAAAGAACCTTTGACTTGAATTGCTCATTTGTAGAGATATTCAGGGGAAGTGGCTGGAGTCCGTCCGCCTTTCCGGGTGACCGTACCCGAATAAAAGACGGGCGAAGCGCCCGCTCCGGCGGAAGCCCCGGACACACTGGCAAAAGCAGCGCCCGAAAAGCCTTCATACCCCATGCCGTTATCGCCAGTGGCACGTTCAGCCAAGCCCTGGGTTTCAAGCGTTGTTCCCTTCAGGCTTGCGGTGCTTCTTCCGCTGGCCGACAGGAAGTAACCGGCCATGAGCGAGGAGGAATCGGCAAGTGTGGCAAACAGGCCCGTAGACAGCAGAATAATGCTGGCCGGAACCGCATATTCCATGAGGGCGTTGCCCGATACCTTGTTTGCGCGCAGGGAACGTTTTAACCGCAATTGAAAACGCATAAAACACCCTTTCGTCTTCCAGCAACATGAGTCGATACTGAAAAGTTCGATCCTGAAAACAGGAAATAACCGGAGTCAGAAAAAACTCATTTTTAGAGTCTTCGGCACGATTGCGAAAATCTGAAACCCAAAACCGGCAAACTTTAAATAAAATTTACAAAAAAAGCAGTAGGCCCGTGCCCCAAGGCTCAGGGAAAGCGTTTCACGTCATCAATCTGGAGATCCGGCCCCTCTTGCAGGGCTTCAGGTCGAAAAATGGTTCGGGCTCCCCCGATGCGAGTGCCCTGGAGTTCAAACAGGGCATAATTGACCTTGACCACCTGCCCCTTGCGAATAATCTCTTCCTTACGCATATTGCGACCGTACAAGGTGTCCCCGTTCACCGTCAGGGTCACTGTTTCAGAACGGACAGTCCTGGCCGACTGCCCAGAACGATGAAAAGTCGCCGTATTCACCTCCACCGCATCCACCTGAATGGAGGCCGAAGCGCCGTTGACCGGGTTGGTAATGGTCACTTCATCGCCTTGCCGTTGTAGCACCCAGAGATCATTGGCCACCGGCACCAGCCCCGTAATATTGGTCTCTTTCACAATGCCAGTCACCGACCACTGTCCATACATGGCCGGGGGCAAGTACAAGGTTTTGGAAACCGTGGCGGTCAAAGGCTTTCCCATACTGCCCCCACCGGGCGCTTCCAGCACCGTCGGCAGTTCCACGGGGTTCGCAAGGGCAGCCGGGCGTTGCGGCAAAGGGATACTTCTTGTTTTGGCAGGCGGGGGAGTCTTCAGGAACTCCAGATCCAGCTGCTGGGCCACACTGGTCGGCATCAGCGCTGTCGACGCAAGCAACGTCAACATCAGTCCTGTGGCCCCTGCGGCCAGTTGACCCTTTGCTTGCCAAGACCAGTCTTTCATCGCCGAATCTCAAAAACTTGAATGGTCTCTTCCAGCATGGGGTCCAACACCGCCTGATCCTCGATCAGCACCTGTTGCACCCGAGCCCCCGGAGGGCCTTGCCGTATCCATTCCAAAGCCTGACCCACCCGTCCGGCCTCTCCCTGTAAAAAGGCTTCTACGGTGCCATCGGGCACATTACGGCACCACCCCCAGATCTGCAGGCCCCGGGCCACCTCGGCCAAGCCATACCGAAACCCCACCCCTTGTACTTTTCCGGACACAATGACCCGCTTGGCCACCAGTGTGTCAGTTGTGTTTTTTGAAGACATTGTTATCACCTGACTGGGTTTTCACCTGACTGGCTTATTCATGAACCTGACTCACCACGCTGGCAGTGGGTTCAACTCGGCCTCAGCCACAGGAACGGAAGGACTCGGACGGCGTCTCCTCCAATCGGGTCTCCCTTGCGGAGAGGATGTCATTCACAGTGTTCGGTGGCACTCTATTGTAAGGATGATAGCCGTCTCTTGTAAAGATTGGGATCGGAACGCTCGCCTGTGCGCGGCTATCCACTGATTTTTCGAAGGAATTGTATACAGTTTTGAAAAAGCCCTCAGAAAACCATTCCCAACGGAAGGAGTGTGTGCATGCGTCCATCTAATCAGGCAATACGACTGGGGATTTTGGCCGTCATCATCGCCCTGACCACGCATCAGTCGGGATGGACAGCCACGCCCGCCCCGCAGGTCAGACAGACTATATCCTCAAAAAAGGCCACTACCCCAAAAGCCACGGATGCAGGCAAGCCCTTTGTGATTCGGGAAACCTACCGGGAGAGCAGCCTGGAAACCAACAACCCGTTGGACAATAAGGGAATCGTGGGGCTGGACATGCTAGTGGAGCCGGATCGCTACCCGGTGGTGAAACGGGTGTTCAAGGGCACTCCCGCCCAGAGCCAGGGGGTACGCGTCGGGGATACCATCCTGGCCATCAACGGCGTTCGCACCCTGCACCAAAGCCTGTGGGAGCTGGACGCGCTGATTTCGGATGTGCCCGGAGACATGGTCACCCTGACCCTATTGCGAGATGGACGGCTCCGCAAGGTCGGGCTAACGGTGATGCCTCTCAGCGAGGCCAACGCCAGTGTCCGAAGTAACTTCAGCGGTTTTGCCCCTTAGGGCAAAATC
>DAIDMR010000184.1 GCA_027448865.1 Vampirovibrio sp. | reverse complement strand
TGTCACCCTGAACCGCCTGCCAT
This sequence comes from Vampirovibrio sp., assembly GCA_027448865.1. Lineage (GTDB taxonomy): Bacteria > Cyanobacteriota > Vampirovibrionia > Vampirovibrionales > Vampirovibrionaceae > Vampirovibrio. Next base: position 28,315 of record DAIDMR010000184.1, on the reverse strand, counting down.
CCCCCTTGGGAGAGTGAATCAGGACTAGCACAATCAGCAACACGGCGGAAATGATTTGGCAGCCTTGTAAAAATACACGAATAAAGGGGATTAAGCTTTCCATGGCCTGAATACTCGTTTCCAATTCATTGGTTATGGATTTCAGTCATTGAACCATATCCCTTTGCGGATGTGAAGGCTTTCTGTACAATACAAGAAACCGAAACGAGGAATCCCCCCATGATGCGCAGCCTGGTTTTACGTTTAACCGCCACTGTGACCTTTTTGTCGCTGATTCTGTTGTTTGCTATGGGCCCTGCGTTGCAGTCCGCCTGTGCCGAACCCTACAAAAGCCGCCTGAATAGCTTATTGCTGCGCAAGAATGAAGTGTACCTGCCCACCCGCTTACTGCTGGGGCAGGAGGCTCGCTTTGTGGTCAAGGCCCAGTCGGGCAGCTTGATTAAAGTGTTTATTTCTCCCGAAGCGGAAGGGAAGGTCTTGTCTAACGACGTGGCCTTACGGGTAGGAGCCGATGCTCAGGAGTTGAGCGGTATGGTTCCCGAGACCGGTGTGCTGGAGCTGAAAATGGCTGTGCCCGCTGATCCTGATCTTGACGGTCGCCTGGTCTATGTGGACGCTGTGGCGGGCTCGTCGGAAGAGACGCTGGTACCCATTGACCTGGTGGATCCCACCGGGCGACGCACCGATCAGAATGCCATTCCCATCATGAAGCAGGTGGATGGCGGCAGTGGGGCCATGGTCATGCCGTCCATGCCCGGTTTATCGCCGCAAGTGTTCAACCAGTTGACCACCATGGGCGGTATTTATTCTGGCGGGGACAGCGAAAAGAAAAAACTGCTGGATGATGGCACCATCAACCGGGAGCGGGAGATCGACCGGAATCCCTTCATCAACCGTGGCATGCAGCAAGGCATTGGGCGTTAAATCCTGACTTCCGGAGGCTAGAGTCCCATTTGCCCGAGTGTTACGGGTGCGTTGGCCTGCAAGATAGGGTTGTCACTGTTTTTAAGCGGCTGGTGCTACCCGCAGTCCGGGTAGGGTACTCTGAATCTGCTGGAATGGATTGTTGGGGTAGTTGGGGATGAAGGCTTGCCCGGGGAAGGGCGCTGGCTGGGCTGACTGGATTGGCTGAAATGGATTGAAGGCGGTATTGACCGGTGGCGCTTGTGTGGGATCCTGGGGCATGGGCCCCGTTTCCCGGGCCAGCAGCTTGAAGTTCACCTGATCCCGGTGGTCGGGCACCAGGTAACCTGCGTTCGCCTGTATTTCCCGGTTGATCTGGCGGGCCAGGGCTACCGGCAGCCCAGCGTGGTGAATGGTGGGAATCAGTTCCCGGGCGCTTTTGACCACGGGGCCCGCCACATCATCATCGCTATCGGCCACCACAAACTTGAGCTGGTTATCCTTGGGGTCGGTATAAGCGCCGGTAATGGTGATTTCGTGTCCCGCCACAATGGCGCCGGTTTCATCGGTATCGGTGGTGCCGATAATCACCGGTTCGTTCATTTGCAAGGCCTGCAAAATGTCCTGAATGGTTTTTTCAAAGGGGCGGTTGTAGCCGAACAGGTAGGAATTGTTTTCTTCGCCGGGGGCCGGGTTGGCCTTGCTGCCAACCGCCTGATAGGTTACCGATTGAAAGCCGCCGTTGTCTTTGACGATGGCTTCCATCAGGGTTTTTTCAGCTTCGGTCAGGCCTTTGCTGGTTTCGCCGGGGACGTCAGAGTCCCTGAGATCAGTGGCCGGGTTGTAGGAGTGGGTGGCCAGATAGGTCAGGGCGGACTGGTAGGCGGCCCCAATGGCGTTGCGATAATTTTTGGAGCCCGGGTTCCCTTGACTGGTAATGGCCCGCACCACACCGGTGGGTGGATTTTCCACCTTGACCAATACTTCCCCCGGGCCAGAGAGGCTGTAGCTGATTTGGTGGCTGTTTAGGATATTCAGGGCGTCTGCCGGGTTATCCGGTGAAATTTCATCGAAGCGGGCCTTTTCGAAAAAGGCGTTCAGGGGGCTGGTTAATTCGTTGATGTGCCGGGCCAGATCCGCCGGTTCCTTGTCCGCCATATAATACATAACGCTGGAGGCCACGCAGGTGGCGCTGTTTTCCACGTGTAAATCCTGTGGATTAATAGCAGGAGAAAGCGTGCCGCCGTACAGAACGGAAGAGCGATGAGCGCCGAGCAAGGCCTGAGCCGCTTGGGGCGTGGTGGGGGCAAAGCGCTGGGAAATGCTGTAGGGCTTGGCCAGTACCTGGAGGGTTTCTTGCAGAATGGCCCGGTTATCGTAGCCCTGGGCGCGGGGGGTGGTTAAAATGCCGTACAACTGGTACAGGGCGGAGTGGCCATCGTCGGCTTTCTGGTGGGTTAAAACGCCTTGTTGCAGCAGCGTGTGTAAGTGTTGCTGGCTGGTTGGGCCCAGGCTTTTGCTGATTTGGGTGAACATTTTGACGCCCATAATCGGGCCTTCCGGGATTTGCAGTTGGGTGAACCGTTGGTAGAGGCTGGGGTTCAGGGTTAGTGCGTTCAGGCGATCCTGGGGCGTTTCAACCAGTTGAGGCTTGCAGGGCAAGCCGAGTAAGCGGCTTGGGGTTTGACTCGGGCTTTGAAAGAAATCCTGATGAGGTGACAGGACAGGTGCTATGGACGGGGGCAAAGGGTTCGGCCTGGCCATGGCAATGGGTGCATACGGAGATTGCCCGATGGTTCGGGGTTGTTGGGTGCCGTATGCAAATGGATATGAGGGGATGGGAATGCTCATTGCCAGTGGGTCGCCTGCAAGTGAAAAAGAGCGGTAAGCGTGTCGGGAATTGCCATGTATCGCCGACTTGTTGACCTATTAAAACCACTCAACCCGGAATGTTGTTAGCAGAGCCCATCCGTTTGAGGCAGGGGCTCAGGGCTCGGTTTTGGCCAGTTCCACCAGTTCGGCAATGGCTTTTTCGGTTTTTTGGGCCATGCTTTCCATATCCCCGTCACAGGGAATCATTTTGCCAATGCGAACTTCCAGATGTTTTTTGCCATTGCGCTCCACTTGGGCGATGCCCAGGGGTAAAATGGGCACTTTGGCCTGACAGGCAAAGAAGGCCACTCCGCGTTTGGCCTGCTTTTCCTCGCCTTCTTTGGCCCGGGTGCCTTCCGGGAAAATACCCAGGGCCCAGGTGCCGGTTTTGAGGATTTTAAGGGCCGACTTGACGGTGGATAAGTCCATTTTGGCCCGGTTCACGGCGATGGAGGACATGCCCCAGTTGTAGAGGCGCATCCAGAAATGATCGTACAGCTCTATTTTGGCCAAAAAGGAAATGGGCTGGTAGTTCAGGGCCAGGGAAACCAGTGGAGGATCCAGCGATGAAATGTGATTACAAGCCACCACATAGCTGTGGAAGCCTTTGGGTTTGTTTTCTTTGCCTCTAATGCGCAATTTGTATTTGGTTAAAATGTACAACTCAATCAGGTGAATGCAAATCCACTGATACAGCATATGCGGCCATTTTAGCTGGCTATCCTGAATTTGGGTGTAATTCCACTGGGGGTCAAATTTGAACATGCAACGACTCTCAACAGCCCGATTCAAACAAGGGGCAGGCCGGTATGGGCGTTCTCTGATGGGCAGGGCCGCTCTAACACAGGCCAACTTTACCAAAGGGATGATACCACGGACAAAGGGGGTTTTTTTCCCTATGACAAACGGTATGATAGTGGAACGATGTCCAACTTTTTCAGACACGCTCCCCCCCTGGATACCGAGCAGCGGCGATTTTTAGAGGCCGTAACCCAGCGCCGCAATGTGATTGCGACCTTTCCGCTTGGCTATGCACCGGTTTCCCTGTATGCCCTGGCCAGTATGATGGGCAGTGGTCTGGTGGTGGCCATTTGCCCCGGAAGTCGGCAAATTCGCCGCAATCTGGAGCATTTCAAGCAAGCGGAGTTACGGTTTCCCGATGTGGCCTTTCTGGATGGCACTCAAATGCCTCACGAGGAGCGGGCCGTTCATTCGGAGATCAACCGCAATCGGGTCAAGTTGCTCTACATTACCCCGGAACGCTTTGTCAGCCTGACCTTTCTGGAAGTGCTGGTGCATGCCACGGTCAATTTTATGGTAGTGGAAGAAGGCGACCGGCTGCTACCCCAAGTCCCGGGCCATGCGGCCTACCGGCGATTTTTTGAAGGGGGCTTGCAACAACTGGCCCAATTGCCCCCATTGGCCCTGGTGGTGCCGCCCTTGCCCAAACCGCGAATGAAAGAGTTGGTGGATCGTCTGGGCTGGGCTGATTATGAAGTGATTCAGGGGCCGCCGGTTTTGGAAGTGGTCACTGTGCAAGTGGCACCGTTGTTTACAGAGCATCAGAAATTTACCCATCTGGTGAATCAGTTGTCCGGTTCGCCGGGCAGGGGCAAACTGGGCCGATTGCACGAACCCGGTGTGAGCTGGATTCAGACGGCTTATCCGGCTCAGGCGGAGAAACTGGGCGCCTCTTTGCTGGACTATGGCTTTGATTCGGTGGGCATCACCCATTATAAAAAAACACCCCGAGAGCAGGCCCGTGTTCTGGAGATGGCCAATACTTGCGCCAATACCGTTGTGGTCAGTGCCGGATCGGATTTGCGTTACTGGATGCCTGATTCGGCATTGAAGCCTCGACTGGTGTTCTGGACACCGCCGGTCAGTGTGGATGAAATCCTGGCGCAGGTGTTCCGGTATCCGGCCTGGGGGCGTACAGACAGTTCCCGGCAGGGGCAATTTTCCATGCAAGGTTTGGTTTACCATACCAAAGAGGATTATCTGGCCGGGCTGAAGCGTTTACAGTACAGTCATAGCCTTTCCGCGGAGGAAGTTTACGCCAAGACGCAATCGCTGAAGCAGTACCGCCGGTGGGTACTTTCTCAAGGGTGCCGATTGTTGAGCCTGATTGCCTATCTTCACGGCACCACCCAGATCAAAATCGGGCCCTGCGGTCGGTGCGATCAGTGTGTGGGCAGCACCCGAGGATGGAAGGGCGACTGGAGCCGCTTGCCTCGTGTCCTCAAACAGTGGATCTTCTAGGCCGTTGTTTTGTGTAAGGCTGGATTGAATCTGGCAGCGCGTAATCGGCTTAAAATCTCATACAGGCAAATGATATTGCCGTCATTTGTTTGTTTATAGATGTTCAAAAAACATATAATGGCCTGGTAGTGTAAGCAATCATTGGCGGTTCAGCGACCTGTGGAAATCACCTCGATTATTGGATTGGCCCTTGGCTTGGCCGCTGTATTCGGCGGCGCCATACTGGAAGGTTTGCCCCTGTCTGCTATTGTGCAGCCCACTGCTTTTATTATCGTATTTGGGGGCATGTTGGGCGCTATTTTGTTGCAATCGCCCCAGGTGGATTTGGTGAATGCGGTCAAGGATTTGCCCATTATTTTTTTAGGGGTGAAGGAAAAACCGGCGGAAGTGGCTGAACTGATTGTGAACATGGCGCTCAAAGCCCGTAAAGAGGGCATTCTGGCCCTGCAAAGCGAGATCGCTTCCATTGAGGATCCGTTTTTGAAAAAAGGCCTGGAGCTGATGACCGATGGCACTGACCCCCAGTTGTTGCGGGAGTTATTGGAAACCGAGTTGCACCACTACGAGGAATCGGTGGGGCATGCCTCCAAGGTGTGGGAAGGCTGCGGGGCATACGCGCCCACAGTAGGGATTATCGGGGCGGTGTTGGGCCTAATTCACGTAATGCAGAACCTGAACGATCCCAGTAAGTTGGGCGGCGGGATTGCCGTAGCCTTTGTAGCGACCGTATACGGGGTAGCGGGGGCCAACCTGTTGTTCATTCCGCTGGGTGGCAAATTAAAGGGAAACCGTCGGCAGACCATTATGACCCGGGCCATGATGCTGGAAGGCATTTTGTCCATTCAGGCCGGGGAAAGTCCCAGTTTCATTTCCGAGAAGCTTAAGGTCTTCATGCACGGGCATGAGGGAGGCCACAAAGACGCTGCCGGTCATGAAGGCTAGGCGATGTTCGGCTGCGTAAGCAAAGGTTTTTAGGTTGGCATGGCAAAAAAGCACAAGCATCCTGAGCATGAAAACCTGGAGCGGTGGCTGGTTTCCTACGCCGATTTCATGACCCTGCTGTTCGCCACGTTTACGGCCTTGTACGCCATGGCGCAGACCGACGCGGCCAAGCTCAAGGACATTAGCGCGGCCATTCGGGAAGGCTTTGAGGAGCAAAGCATTTTGAGTGGGATTAAAAGCGTTTTGCAGGGGCAAAGCCCCCCCAGTAAAAATCCGGATCCGCTCAGTCAGGAAAAAGGCGCGGGGCCTGGGGTCATCGGCAAGTTTGACAGCATGACCTACCAGCCGGGCGAGGTGCGCTCTACCCAAAAGCTGGTGGATGATTTGACCAGCGATTTGAAAGACGCCAACCATGAAATCAAAAGCCTGACGGTGGGTGCGGGCGGTAATCAGAATGAACCCGGTGGACAAGGACAAAATGGGGCCAGTGGACAGGGCCAGAATTCAAGGCCTGTGGAGGCAGGCCCCCCGGGCACCGAAGAGGGTCAGGTGCCCATGCGCCAGATTGAGGTTTCCGTGCAGGAGCGGGGCATTCGCATTAGTTTTGATAGCCGTTTGCTGTTTGGCCCGGGAGAGTCCAGCCTGCGTCCCTTTGCCTACAAGTTTTTGGATAAGGTGGCCGCCCGACTCAAAAAATTTGACACGCATCGCATCCACATCGAAGGCCATACGGATAAGCAACCCATTGCCAGTTCCCAGTTCCCCTCCAACTGGGAATTGTCCTGCGCCCGCTCCAGCAGCGTGGTGCGATTTTTTATCGGCAGGCATCAATTCAACCCCTCTTCCATGGTGGCGGTTGGTTACGGAGATACGCAACCCATTTCCAATAACGCTACGGCGGAGGGGCGGGCCCGAAACCGGCGGGTGGATATTATTGTCTACAACGAGAAAATGAGCAGCGTTCTGAATCCCAGAACGCAATTCATGGGCGAGCAACAGATTGTCAAAAGTGTGTCCGATGGCCCGGAAAAGCCCCAAACGGTGTTGCCGGTTCTCCCCGTGCCAGATGCTGGCTCCACCACGTCCGGGCCGGTAAAAATCATCATCAAGGAAGCGGATGGTACCGAAAAAATTCTGGTGCCCAAGACCAGGCCCGCCAAAGCGGACTCAAAAACGATACCAGTTCTGGTGGATGTTCAGTCCGCACCGGGGAAGGCTACGAAGCCCAAAGCGGTAAAAGCGGACTAAGTCATCAGAAGCAAAATCCTGTTATCGACAAAAAGCCCCTGAAGGTCACACGGACTGCATCAGAGGCTTTTCGTTTTGTAATCAGGACGATTTAATTTAAATCAGTCTTCTTTCGCTCCTCCGTTTCAATTTGCGCGTGCTAATCTGTGACCTCTGTCTTGTCTCTAACTCTACCCGACTCTCCTTTCTCTGATTGCTTAATGGCCGACTGAGGACACACCCAGGATCACGGCGGCGATCATCGCTCGGGCCGAAACATCTGTAGCCCATGCGGGAACAGTGTTTGATTCTGTTGAAGCTCCTCTCTTCATTGGTACCGGCAATCGATCGTTACGCTCATTGTGATTATAGAAAAATAAAAACAAATAAAGGCCGGCGATTGTCTTTTGGTATGGTAAAAATGATTTTACAAAGTCAAAATGCCCACCAGAAATGTGTTTTGCTGCTAAAACAGCCATTTGTAAATGGAAATAAAGTCCTGTGGGGAAAGGGCGCTATGTACGGTCTATCGCTGTTTTCGCTATTCTGGCAGGCAGGGACTATCGAGCCTTCTTCTCGATCCGGGCGTAGTTTTTGGCAAAGCCCTGAGAACTCATCAGGCCCGGACTGAGCTGAATGGCTTTGTCATAGGCTGCTTTGGCTTCTGGCCATTTTTTCAGTTTCTCGTAAGTGTCGCCCAGTTTCAGGTAAATGTTGTCCCACTGCTGATAGATGCGGGCAGCCTCCTGGTACTTCAGGCTGGCCTCTTCATAGTTTTTCTCAGTAAAGGCCAAAGTGCCTTCATCGGCTTTTCGGGAGGCCAGGGCCTGTTTGTTCTGGATGCGCTTGATGGCTGTTTGATAGTCCGCGTTCGCATTCAGCTGGCTGGCCCGCTGATAGAACACCTTGGAGAATTGCAATTCCTGCGCCAGAAGCAGGCGATCGGCCAGTCGGGCGTATTCGGCTTCGGATAAACCATCCACGCCTTCCAGCCGTTCATGAGCCGTTTTCAGGTCGCCTACCAAAAAGGCGGCTTCACCGGCCACGGCATCGTCATTGACCTTGCTCATCACCAGCAAATCCTGGCGACGATCTTCGCTCAGCGCCCCTTGTCGGGCGATTAGCAATTTGAGGCGATCCAGTTGGCGGTTGGGCTGATCCGGGTTTTGTTCCAGCGCTTCTTCCACCCGCCTGAGGTCGCTTTCAGCGTCGGGATCGGGTTGATTGGGGCGATAGAAGTAATTCAGGTAATGTAGGCCTGCCAGGGCACTCAGGCCCTCTTCTGCGGTGGCTGGGTCGTTGGCCCTGATATTTAGCAGACGTCGCCATTGCTTGCGGGCCACCTCGATTTTTTCCAGACGGGTATTTTGTCTGGCTTCTGTGTATAGACCATTGAGAATGTCCGGATTGAGGGTCAGGGCTTTCTGGAAAGCATTCAGGCTTTGTGGAGTCTGATTGGTCAGTTCATACAGTTCGCCCAGCTTAAGCCAGACCTGTGAGTCGCGCGGAGTGTAGCGGGTCAGGGTTTCGTAATATTGTAGGGCGTTGGGCGTTTCTCCCAGTTTTTCATACTGGGTGGCCAGTAAATAATCCCGTGCTGGCAAGCGTCCGTAATCCAGTTGTTCCGATTTGGCGGCATATTTTACCGCTTCCGCCGGACGGTTGGCTGTGGCGAGTAATTGGGCGGTCAGAAAGTAGTTCATGGCGTCCAGCGGATCCAGTTCCGTGGCGTGCAGAATGGTATCCCTGGCCCGGGGAATATCCCGGACTTTCATGTAAAACCGGGCCAGCCCCTGAAAGGCCGGGATAAACGTCGGACGAATCCGCAAGGCTTTTTGCAAATTCTGCTCCGCGGTGACCAGATCGTTTTTTTGCAGGCTCCAGTCTGCGGCGTAGCTCAGCACCAGCGGGCTTTCCGGGTTCAGGCCCAAAGCCTGCCGGAAATGCTCTTCGGCCAGGGCTTGATAGTCTCGGGTATTGTCGGCCAGTTTGCCATTGGGGGCGTTTTGCCAGAGCTGAAACAGATGTCCCAGTGTGGCTGCGGTTTCTGCGGAATCCGGGTGCTGGGCCAGCGCTTGCTCCAGAACCGACCTGGCTTTGGGATACTCGAACTGGCGGATGGCGATATTGGCCATGGCGAGCTGGGCGTTCAGGTCTCTGGGGTGGGCCTTCAGGTATTCCTGGTAAATGGCCGAGGCCGAAGTGGCTCTCCCGTCTTTCAAAAGCTGTGCCGCTTTGTCCAGAGCGCTTTCGCTGTAGGCTGGCGTAAGCGTCAGTGCGCTCAGGCTCACTCCGGAAATGAGCAAGGTTGCGCCAGATGTGGCAAAAATTGCGGGAATTATAGAAAATCGGCCTCCCCGCTTGGTTAAAAATGGTGGTATCATCAAGATGTCCAAAATCTGTCATTAAACTTTGACTTGTTCCACAGTTTATTTTTAAATGATACTGGTTTATGGATTGTAAATCAGCCGGGTGAGCCAAATTCCTTATCAGTCATTGTCTGAGTCAAGCCCCACCCCCTCTCACTGAGCGCTTTGCCCACAGTTTGGACCGTATTTATATAGAAGAGACGAACGAGACAAGGCCATGCATTTAACCGGTTACTCCATGTTGCTCTTGCTGCTGTTGCTGGCGGCCATCACCCCTTTTCTGATGATGGGGATTTCCCAGATTGTTCAGGTGAAATATCCCACCCGACTGAAGTACACCACGTACGAGTCCGGGATGACGCCCTTTGGCGATTCTCACATTCAGTTTGACGTCAAATTTTACATGTACGCCCTGTTGTTTATTCTGTTTGATATTGAGACGGTCTTTCTATTCCCTTGGGCGGTGGCTTTCGACCGTTTGACGCAGAGTCTGGGTTTGTTCCCTATTATTGAAATGTTTATTTTTATCGGAATCCTGATGCTGGGCCTGGTTTACGCCTGGAAGCGTGACGCCCTCAGGTGGCAGTAAGAAGGACGGAGGTTATTTCTGTATGTCTTTAACAGAAACCGTTGTAACTGGACTTCAGGACCTGCTGGAAAGTTCTGGCATCATGGTGACAACCATCGATACGGTCTACAACTGGGCCCGCTCCAACTCGGTGTGGCCCATGACGTTTGCCACCTCCTGCTGTGGTATCGAGATGATGACTGTCGGGGCCTCCAAGCACGATATTTCCCGCTTCGGCTCCGAGGTCTTCCGGGCCACACCCCGGCAATCTGACCTGATTATTACCGCGGGCACCATTACCCACAAAATGGCCCCTGCCTTGGTGCGTTTGTACGAGCAAATGCCGGAGCCCAAATATGTCATCGCCATGGGCGCCTGCACGGTTACCGGCGGAATGTACGAGAACGATTCTTACTCGGTGGTGCGTGGCGTGGATCGCTTGATTCCGGTCAATGTGTACGTGCCGGGTTGTCCTCCACGGCCAGAGGCTTTGCTGGACGCCCTGATTCAGTTGCAAAAACAGATTCGTACCGAGTCCATCGTGGATCGTAAAAAGCGGGCCGCCGAGCATGTGCCTCGGGTGGAGATTGGCCCGGGCGAAGTTTTGTTGCCCAAGGCGGGTCAGCCCAATGTTAAATGGGGTGTTCAGAAGTACGCTTATCCGGTGGATGAGCTGCAAGCCGAAGGCAAAATACCGTTAGTCAGAGGAAATGTGAAGTACCGCCATGAGCGAAGAGCAGAAAGAGAACAGCAAAGAGCCGGTCGCTAAGGCTGCCGCTCCCGCAGAAGCAGAGCCTGCGCCCGTTCCTGCGGGTAAGATTGGTCAGCTCCTCGAAAAATTAAACATCCCGGTTAAGCACCTGGGTAACGACGCCATGGGCACTGAAATGATCGACGTGTCCTGTGCGAATTTGTTGAAGGCCGCGGAAATCATTCGCGATCAAGGGCAGTTTGATTTGCTTCTGTCCTGTGCCGGAGTGGATTGGAAGGATCGTCTGGAATCTGTATATCATCTCTACTCCACCAAAACTTTTGAATATTTGTGCCTGAAAGTGACTGCCGAGAACGAACATTCTCCCAGTCTGATGCCGATCTGGCACGCCGCTGATTGGCATGAACGGGAGTCCTATGATTTGCTGGGTATTCATTACGACGGGCACACCAACTTGACCCGTATTTTAATGCCCAATGACTGGCTGGGGCATCCCCTGCGCAAGGATTATAAAGTGAACGACCCTCGTCTGGTCTGGAATGAACGGTAAGGACAGCTGACGATATGACAATTTCAGAAATTCCAGGGGTGCATACCGAGCAGGGTCTGAAGACTGAAGACCTTGTGATCAATATTGGCCCCCAGCACCCCAGTACTCACGGTGTATTGCGGTTGGTCACCACCCTGAATGGTGAGGTGGTGAAGGATATGGAGCCCATTATCGGCTACCTGCACCGCAGTAAAGAAAAAATGGCTGAATCGCGTTCTTATTTTCAGTATCAGCCAACACTGGATCGGGTAGAATACCTCTCCTCGTTTTACGATCACTTTGTGTTTGTGACTGCCATTGAGCGCATTGCGAACCTGAAGGTGCCCAAGCGGGTTCACTACATCCGCATGATCACCATGGAGTTGAACCGCATTACCTCTCACCTGTTGTGGTTTGGTACGTTCCTGCTGGATTTGGGGGCCACCAGTCCGCTGTTTTACGCTTTTCGGGAGCGGGAAGAAGTCTTCAAGCTGTTTGAAGACCTGACGGGCGCTCGCATGATGTACAACTACTACCGCTTTGGTGGAGTCAATGCCGATCTGCCGCCCGGCTGGATCGCTCATTGCCGGGATTTCGTGCGTAAAATGCCTGCTGTCATTGATGAGTATGAATCCATTGTGACCAAAAACCCCATCATTCTGGATAGAACGGTGGGGATTGGCAAAATGGATATGGAAACTTGCCTGAAGTACGGCGTGACTGGCCCGAGTATGCGGGCTGCGGGTGTTTCGCAGGATTTGCGGAAAACCAATCCATACGCCTGCTACGACGAAGTGGAGTTTGATGTGCCATTGGGCAAGCACGGCGATGTGTACGACCGTTATCTGGTTCGCATGGCTGAAATGCGTGAATCGTGCCGGATTATCGAGCAGTGTCTGGATAAAATTCCCGGTGGCGACACCCAGAACATCCTTAACAAACAGGCCGAGATTGAAGCGGCTCGTCAAGCGGCCAAAGAGAAGGGTGAAGATCCTAAAGCCATCCCTGATATTGATTTTGACTGGCAGACCCAGGGCCAGAAGATCAATTTGATGACTTACAAGCCGCCGGCTGGAGAAGCCTTTGTGGCCTGTGAATCTCCCCGTGGCATGCTGGGATGTTATATCGTCAGTGATGGTACGCCCAAGGCTTACCGGATGAAGTGGCGCGGCGCCTCTTTTTCCAACTTATCTGTCCTGCCGGAGCTGATGATTGGTAATTTGTACCCAGATTTGATGGCTATCTTTGGTAGCCTGGATGTAATTTTGCCGGAGGTTGATCGCTAAATGTTCCAGACTCCCCCCGATTATCCAGCCTGGCTGCCCCAGTTCCTGAATGAGCTGACCCGGTTATTGGGTCTGCAGATGAACTGGAATGATTTTGGCCCGGTGCTTTTAATTTTGTGGACAGTGGTTATTTTCACCCTGATTGCCACTGCCGCTATTACTTCAGTGACCTTCCTGGTTTTGATGGAGCGGAAGGTTTTGGCCTGGATGACCCAGCGGAAAGGCCCCAACCGGGTTGGCCCCTGGGGTACGCTGCAAACCTTCGCCGATGCTTTCAAGCTGTTGTTTAAAGAAGACATCATGGTGGATGGTCAGGACAAGTTTCTGTTTACCATCGCCCCTGCCATTTTCTTTTTACCGGCTTTTGTGTTTTTCGGCCTGATTCCGTTTACCGATCAGTTGCTTGCGGTGGCTCTCCCCGCAGGTGCTTTGTTTGTCTTTGCCATCTCATCCATTTCGGTGGTGGGGATTGTACTGGCCGGTTGGGCTTCCAACAACAAGTATTCCCTGTTGGGCGGGATGCGGAGTGCCGCTCAGGCCATCAGCTATGAAATTCCTTTGGTGATGGCCGTGTTGGCGGTGGTTCTGTTTACCGGAACCATGAACATCGGCCAAATTGTTCAGGCCCAGCAAGGTGGATTCTGGAACTGGTACGGTATTTTGCTAACGCCACTCAGTTTGGTGATTTTCTTTGTGGCTGCTCTGGCCGAAGTGAACCGGATTCCCTTTGACTTGCCGGAAGCTGAAAGCGAGCTGGTGAGCGGATACAACACGGAGTACTCCGGTATGAAGTTCGCCCTGTTCTTCCTGGCTGAGTACGCTTCTCTGTTTGCCATGAGCGCATTTACGGCGGCCTTTTTTATGGGCGGCTACTACAGTCCCTTTGGCCCCTTTGTGATGTCTCTGATTTCTGGTCTGGAGCCCGCTCAAATGACCGGGTTGACCCAGTTGGCTTTGCAAATCGAGATGTTGTTCTGGTTCATCTTGAAAACCTATGCCTTCATCTTCCTGGCCATGTGGATTCGGGGCACTTTACCCCGACTGAAGCCGGATCAGTTGATGGGTTTTAGCTGGAAGTTCTTGATCCCGCTGTCTTTGATCAACATCTTTGCCATTGCGATTGAAAAATACGTGATGCTGCCGCCCGCCAACGGTAAATCCGTTCTTCAAAGCCTGCCTATCCTCAATGCCCAGACCGTAGTGCCTTGGGCCGGTTGGCTGGTGGCTGTCAGTGTCGTTTTCTGGCTCTTCTTTGTGCTGATGAGCCGTCTCCTGAGTGAAAAATTAGAAGCGAGGTTAGCCCGCCGATGAGTGCCAAACACAATGATATTCAACAAAATCGGGTTATCGATGGCCTAAAAGCCATTGGTCAAGGGATGGCAACGGTGTTCAGTCACTACTTCCGTCCCCCTATTACCCTGGAATACCCAGAAGTCATGCCCGATCTCAGCACCCGCTTTCACGGTCGGCTCTGTCTGCTCAGTAAATCTGATGGGACGGATTTGTGCGTGGGCTGTCAGGCCTGCGCCCGGGTTTGTCCCTGCACCGACCTGATCCAGATTGAAATGCATCGGGACGTTAATAAAAAGCCGGTCATTGATATGTTTACCATCGATATGGGCCGCTGCATTTTTTGTGGCAATTGCACGGAAGTCTGTCCGGTTGATTGCATCAAGATGTTGCCGGACTTTGAATTGGCCGATTATTCTCGTGAGGCGTTGGTGCTGGATAAGAAGGATCTCACTTTGTCGGGTGAAGACTCCGATCACTGGCGCCTGGTTCACGGCATGGAGCCATTGGTTCAATAGCCCCGGTTTTTACCTGGAGCCTCTTTTCCTTTAAGATTGTGTAAAGCCGTTTGAGTATCGTAGTTAGTGCAAGAATCAGCAGCCCGACCAACCGTTGGGCAGGGTAGAAGGAATCAATGATCAATGCTAGATAGCGCCATCTTCTGGATATTTGCCGTTGTTTCGGTGGTTGCCGCATTGGGTGCCGTCTTGAATCGCAGTAATATTTACGCCGCCTTGTGCCTCATTGCTGTATTCATGTCCATTGCCGGTTTTTATTTGCTCAATAACGCCGACTTTTTGGCCATCGCTCAAATTATCATTTACGCGGTGGGCCTGACTATTATTATGCTGTTCGCCATCATGTTCACGGGTGATAAGCCACTTCAGGCCAAAAAAGCCAGTCAGGCCGGCAAGGTGGCTTACGGAATCATCATCGCCTACGTGTTCGCCTTGTTGCTGCGGGGTTCCCTGATTGGGCCGGGCGCCAACTTGAGTACAGTGAACCCTGCCCTGGCTGCCGCCTTTACCATGGAGGGCAGCACCAGTATGTTGGGCGAATTACTCTTCAGCAAATATGCCTTGCCCTTCGAGTTGGCTTCCATCCTGCTGCTGGCCGCCATGATTGGGGCCATTGTCATTGCCAAGAAGCGCTTCTACGAGTCGGATGAAACCCTGTTGGGGGATGTCCGCTTGCCGGTTGATACCAACAGTGCCCCACCTGAGATCGCCATTGAAGCATTGCGGCAGAAGCGAGAGGCTGAGCTGGCCGAGCGTCAAGCGGCCTTGAAGAACGCCGAATCCGGTACAAGCGGCCTGTCCCAACAGTAAGTTTTGGAGTTAATTTGAGCTATGCCTGATTTTATAACCCACATCGGATTAACCCACTATGTAGTGATTGCCACGATTCTGTTTACCATTGGCCTGGCCGGTGTGCTGACCGGGCGTAACGTGGTCCGTGTTTTAATGGCCGTTGAGTTGATGCTCAGCGCGGTGAATATCAACCTGGTGGCCTTCAATAATTTTTCACCCTTCGGGGATGCCCTGCTGGGTCAGGTGTTCGCAATTTTTGTACTGACCGTATCCGCTGCTGAAGCGAGCGTGGGCTTGGCCATTGTTATTGCCTTGTATCGGGCTCGGGCCACGGCGGATATGGAAGATTTTAACCTGTTGAAATGGTAAGAGTTTGGAGCTGACAACAATGGATTGGTTTGCAAACGTTGAGAATATATGGGCGGTTCCCCTCTACCCGCTGGCTGCTTTTGTTTTGATTGTGCTGCTTCGCACTTTTGCCCCGAACACTCGCAAAGAGCTTTGTTCGGGTTTGACCATTTTTGCCACTTTTTTAGGGCTGTTGCACACGGTTGGCGCTTTGCAGTGGTTGTTTCAGCAGCCCGCCGATGCGGTGAAGGCGGTGGAGCGCAACCTGACCTGGTTACAGGCCGGAGACTTCAAGCTCTCTCTTGGTTATCTGGTAGACTCAATGTCTGTCATGATGCTGTTTGTGGTCACTTTTATCAGTATCCTCATTCAGTGCTACACCCACGGTTATATGAATCATGACAAAGGCTACGCCAAGTTCTTTGGCTATTTGGCTTTGTTTAACTTTTCCATGCTGGGCCTGGTGCTGAGTACCAACCTGTTCCAGATTTATATTTTCTGGGAATTGGTGGGGGTCAGCAGCTACTTGCTGATTGGCTTCTGGTTCCACAAGCCTTCGGCTGCTGCCGCTTGTATGAAGGCCTTTTTAATGAACCGGGTGGGAGACTTTGGTTTTCTGTTCGGGATTTTGGGGCTGCTGTATTTCAGCTTTCCGCTTTGGAACAGCTACCTGGCTGTTCACCCTCATGCGGCGTTTCTCTCTTTCAGCGCTTTGCCTGCCTTTGTGGAGCAAATCGCCACCTTCGCCGGGCCAACTACGTTCACCGTCATCGCCATTCTGCTCTTTATGGGGCCGATGGCTAAAAGCGCCCAGTTGCCCTTGCACACCTGGCTACCGGATGCCATGGAAGGCCCTACGCCGATTAGCGCTCTGATTCACGCCGCGACCATGGTGGCTGCGGGAGTTTATCTGGTCGGTCGTGCCTACCCAGTTTTTCAGGCCTCCGATACCGCCATGCTGTTCATTACTTTGATTGGTACAACGTCTGCAGTGGTAGCGGCCACAATCGCTTTGACCCAATACGATATTAAAAAAGCCCTGGCTTATTCCACCATGTCCCAGTTGGGTTTCATGATGGCCGGGATGGGCGTGGGTGCGTTTACCGCTGGATTGTTCCACCTGTTTACCCACGCGTTCTTCAAGGCCATGTTGTTCCTGTGTTCCGGCAGCGTGATTCACGCCTGTGAAGATGAGCAGGATATGCGTAAAATGGGCGGTTTGGCTAAAAAGCTGCCCATCACCCACATTGCTTATCTAATTGGGACGCTGGCGATTTCCGGTTTGTTCTGGACCAGTGGTTTCTGGTCTAAAGATGAAATCCTGATAGGGGCCAAGGATTATGCTCCGGGTATTTTCTGGAATTTGGCCATTACCGCCGGTTTGACTTCTTTTTACATGTTCCGTACCTACTTCCTGACCTTCTGGGGTAAGTACCGGGGCGAGGCCCACGTGCATCACGAAGATACCGCGATGAAATGGCCTCTGGCGGTTTTGGCGATTCCCTCCGCCCTGATTGGGATTGCCATGGCTGGCCTGAAAGATGTGAACTGGTTGCCTGCGTTTGGCGCATACATCCATTCGGGGGCCCATCACGCTGCTGAACATGCTCATACGTTTGCTCAGGCGGCTTTTTCTCCTGATGGTGTCGGTTTGTTATCCACGGTCATTGGTTTGATCGGTGCCGGTTTGGCTTTCATCTTCTACGTAGTGGCTCCTGCCATCCCTGAAGTTGTCAAGAAGGCACCCTTGGCCGCCACTGCTTTTAGTCTGTTTTCAAACAAGTGGTACTTCGATGATATTTACCAGGCTTTCGTTGACCGCATTTACCTTGCTTTCGCCCGGGGATCCTCTACCTTCGACAAGGGCGGCATAGATGGCGTGGTCAATGTTACCGGCCGTAGCGTGATGGGGGCTGGTTTTGCCCTGCGTCAGTTGCAGTCCGGTAAGGTGCAAACATACATTGCCGTGATGTTCTTTGCGGTGGTTTGTCTTTCCCTGTTGTTGTTCTACTGGTTAATGTAGGACGCTTTGAAGGAGCTTATGGCTGTGAATTTTTTAACAGAGCATTATTTTTCGATTCTGATCTTTCTCCCCATCCTTTTGATCGCCCCCATTTTGATCCTGCCAGAGGGCAAAGAAGGGCGGACCACGCATACCTTGGGTATTGCAGGAGCTGCACTGGTCTTTTTGTTCTCCTCCCTGTCTTGGCTGGGCTGGGTGAAGCCCGTGGCGGAGAGCGTCCCCTGGATTTCCAGTTTGGGCATTACCTATGCCCTGGGTACGGACGGTTTGACCATGACGCTGGTGTATCTGACCACCTTTTTGCTGTTGATGGCCGCCATTGCCAGTTTTTCCTCCATCCATAAGCGCCTGAAACTCTATTACGCCATGTTGTTTGTCCTGACCACCTCGGTGATGGGCGTGTTTTTGGCCCGGGACATGTTCCTGTACTTCCTGTTCTGGGAGCTGGAACTCATTCCCATGTACTTGCTGATTGCCATCTGGGGTGGCCCACGGCGGGACTACGCTTCTATCAAGTTTGTGCTGTATACCCTGTTTGGTTCGGTGTTCCTGGTGGCCGGCACCTTGGCTCTCTATTTCCATGCTCGCTCCTTGCCGGGCGCGGACATGGCTACTTTATTCCAGTACCAGACCATTCAGCATGCCATCGGTCAACACTTGCCTTTGGCCTCTCAAATCCTGATCTTTATTGCCCTGTTTATCACCTTTGCCGTCAAACTGCCTGTGGTTCCGGTACATACCTGGTTACCGGACGCCCACGTGGAAGCGCCAACGCCCATCAGCATGATGCTGGCTGGTATCCTCCTCAAGATGGGCGCCTACGGGATGCTGCGCTTCTGTTTTGAGTTTTTGCCGGACGCGGCGCGTGTGTTGGCTCCCTACATCGCAGTTCTTGCCGTTATTAACATTGTTTACACGGCCGGAGTCGCTTTGGTGCAGTCGGATCTTAAAAAGTTGATTGCCTACAGCAGTGTCAGTCACATGGGTTTTGTGCTGCTGGGCCTGTCCGCACTGAATGCCATTGGCTTCAACGGCGCCGTGTTTGTGATGTTCGCCCACGGCTTGGTCAGCGCGGCCCTGTTTATGTGCGTGGGGACGCTTTATAACCGCACCCATACCCGGGCAATTGCTGATTACGGCGGATTTGCCACCCAAACGCCCATTATTTTTTACTTTTTCCTCTTTATGTCCATGGCCAGTCTGGGCTTGCCGCTTTTGGTCAGTTTTGCCAGTGAGACGCTGGTCTTCTATGGGGCCTTTGTTTCAAAGGCGTTTCAAACCATTCCCTTCTTTGGAAGCCAGATTAATCTCTCCATTCAGGGGCTCACCTTTGTGGCAGGCCTTGGGGTGATCATCGGTGCGGCTTACCTGCTGTGGATGCTGAAACGGGTGTTTTTTGGGCCGATTCAGCAGCGCTGGACTCAGTTGCCAGATGCTACTTGCAGCGAGGTTTTTGTACTGGCCACCCTCACTTTATTGGTGATTGCGTTTGGTGTTTACCCCAAGCTGATTACCATTGAGTTTGAGCCCGATGTCAGCGCCATTGCCGCCAAACATTACGCTGATTTGGATGCGCAACATGTTGCGGCGCAGAAGCCGGCGCTGAAGACCCTGTTGACCGCCCGTAGTGCAGGAGCCAATTAGAACCATGCTATTCAACAATGACTTGATGCGATTTATGCAAGAAAACAACATGCCTTTAATCGCTCCTGAAATTATTTTGGTGCTCTTTACCCTGGTTTCCGTGTACCGGTTGGCTGTCAGCAAGACATTGGCCGAACGTCAGGAGATCTGGGGGTATGCCTTGCTGGGTCTGGTGATGACCCTGGTGATGCTCAGCATTCACTGGAATCTGGGCTACGTGACGGACCCCCGTTATCTCAGTTTTGATGTGTTTGGTGGACTGTTTTCCGGGGATCTGTTCAGCTTGCTGATCCGAACCCTGCTGGTTGTTGGGACTTTGATGGTGCTTTTGTTCACCCGGACGTATGTGGATAAAAAAGCAGAAGTTCCCGGCGAGTACTATGTTTTGCTGTTGTGTGCCCTTTTGGGTGGCATGATGCTGAGTGGGGCCAAGGATCTGATTATGGTCTTTGTCTCTCTGGAAACACTCAGTATCTCCTCTTATATCCTCGTGGGCTATCTGCGTGGCAACGTACTCAGTGCGGAGGCCGGTCTCAAGTATCTGCTTTACGGCGGTATGGCCACTGCGATTCTCCTGTTCGGTTTCTCCATGCTCTACGGTTTGACTGGTAGTCTCGATTTCTCCGTGATGGCCAGCCATTTCGGGGCAGCGGCCAGTCAGGTGAATCCCATTGTGATTGCCATCATGCTGGCCACCATTGTGGGTGGTATTAGTTTCAAGCTGTCCGCCGCGCCTTTCCACATGTGGGCGCCTGATACCTACGAAGGCGCTCCCACCCCGGTCGTGGCCTTTCTGTCAGTGGTCTCAAAAATCGCCGCCTTTGCTTTTGCCATGCGGCTTTTTTCGACCGTGTTTGCCCACTTGCCCGCTTTGTCCGGCCTGATGATTGTCTTATCGGTGGTGTCCATGGTGATTGGTAACGTGGTTGCCCTGACCCAGAAAGACATTAAGCGTCTGCTGGCCTATAGTACAGTCGCCCACGTCGGCTACCTGTTGCTAGGCTTTGTGGTAATGAGCCCCGCAGGTCTATCTAGTATTGTTTACTACCTGATTACCTACTTGTTCATGAATCTGGGGGCCTTTGCTGTGGTTACCCATTTTGAGAATGAAACGGGACGGGTGGACACGGCTGCCTATGCGGGCTTGGTTCGTAAACGCCCGGCAATGGCCTTTATTCTCAGTATCATGCTGTTATCGCTGGCTGGTATTCCCATTACAGCGGGATTCTTCGGTAAATTCTTCCTGTTCCAGGCCGTGGCCAACGCTGGCAGTCAGTACCTATGGCTGGTGGTGGTCGCCCTGTTAACCAGCACAATCTCTTTGTACTATTACCTGAACGTGATTCGCCTGATGGTGATCGCCGAGCCTTCCGATGCGGTGGAGGCCCTGCCAGCCGAGGAGGCGGACAAGCGTTCCTTCAGTCAGGTATCTTTTGTTTTTGCGCTCTGTCTGGTGGCTACCTTGGGCTTGGGCGTCTTTGCGGAGCCCATGATGGCATTCTCTGGGATGGCCATTCAGGCAATGACCGAAAACTCCGCATTGAACGCCAGTGCCACCGGTCATCCGGTAAAAGTCATGATGATTCGCCCCGGTGGCCAATAGCCTCTGCCGGGTTCATCACTTCAAACTGAAAGAAGTCGGTTGTTTAGCCGACTTCTTTTTTGCGCAACCCTGATTTGTGCTGGATGTCGTTTTTTCTAGTTCAGTGTTTCAAGGCGCCAGTTTTGCAGTGCCGCTATGCTGCGCTGAACATAGAGCTGGTTTCTGACTTTTTTGTTTTTCCGGGGAAAGGAACCCTCTGGTAGTTCCGGGAGGATGCCCCAGTTGCTGTTGATGGGTTGAAAGTTCTGGTGAATGGCTTCCGGACGGGTGATATAACGCAGCAAGGCTCCCAGCATGGTCTCTGGGGGTGGGATGACCGCACTTTGTCCCTGGTGTAGCCGGGCAATATTCATTGCCGCAAACATGCCTGTGGCCACGGATTCCGTGTACCCTTCCGTGCCTGTGAGCTGACCGGCAAATAAAATATGCGGATGTTCCCGGAGCTGGAGCGTGGGCAGGAGAACTTCTGGACTGTGGATATAGGTATTACGATGCATCACACCGTAACGAACCACGTTGGCTTCCGCCAGCCCGGGGATCATCTGAATCATTTGCTTTTGGGTTCCCCATTTCAAATTGGTCTGAAAACCCACCATGTTGTAGAGGGTCCCTTCGGCGTTGTCCTGTCGCAGTTGTACCACGGCATAAGGCCATCGTCCGGTGCGGGGATCGGTGATACCAACGGGTTTCATGGGCCCGTAGCGAAGCGTTTGAGGGCCACGGGCGGCCATGATCTCCACCGGCATACAGCTTTCAAAAAAGCAGGCGGATTCTTTCTCAAAAGTCTTGAGCTCTGTTTTTTCGCCGTTCAGCAAAATATCGACCAGGGCTTCATAATCCGCTTTCTCCAGGGGGCAGTTGATGTAGCTGCCCGCGTCCTGGGTTTTGCCTTCTGCTCCGGCGTTGTAGCGATCCTGATAGAAGGCGATATCAAAGTCGATAGAGTCCTTGGTGAGAATGGGCGCGGCGGCATCAAAGAAGTACAGCTGGTCACGTTTTAGGCGCTGGGCAATGGACGCCGCCAGCTCTGGCGAAGTCATGGGGCCGGTGGCGATCAGCACCCAACCTTCATCAGGAATTTCCGTGACGTTTTGGCAAATGAAGTGAATCCGGGGATGGGCCTTGACGGTTTCCGTCACTTTTTGGGTAAAGGCTTCCCGGTCTACGGCCAGCGCTTTGCCTGCCGGTACCGCCACAGCACGGGCGATTTTTAGCAACTCGCAATCCAGAACGCTCATTTCGTCTTTTAACAGTCCGCTGGCTGAGGCGCTTTCATCGTTGTTTACCGAACCAAAGCTGTTGCTGCAAACGATTTCCGCCAACGTTTTGCTATGGTGGGCGGGGGAACACTGTTCAGGCTTTTGGTCGTATAAAAAGACTTCAAATCCACGTTTGGCCAGTTGCAAAGCGGCTTCGCAACCTGCCAGTCCGGCGCCGATGATGTGTATAGGGTTTCTGGATGACACGGTGACACTTTCTTTCTAGAGGATGTTAAAAAACTTTACTGTCATTGCGATGAAGATTTGTAAGAAGGCTGCGTCCATACTATTTCTGTAATCAATATTGGTTATATGTTGAAGCTATTTTTTGTGGCTCATTTTTTGATCCTGTGGGAAGAAGTGCGGTTTTACCGCTAAAATGCCGAGCAATCAGCATTTTTTAATTGTTTTTATTACTTTGGTGAATGTTTTGTTTTGGATGTGGCTAACAATTCCTAGGAGAGAGATGAAAATGTTCACTGACAGTTTAGCAAAGGCGTGCCTGAGCTAGATACCACTATTCTACTGGTAACAGGAGGAGAGAAAATCAATGGGGTTTGCAGCAAGTCAAGCAAGATATATGATGCTCACCGCTCGAAAGAGCGACCTGGAGCTTCAGGGGCAATTTATCAACCAGGCCAGAATGCAGTTGGCCAACGTTACTGGCGCTTTGTTTACCATCAGCTCCAATCTGGAGCCGGAGGGGCCCGAGGCGCAACAGATCCAGGCGCGTGTGGCTGCTATACAGGCGATTGACAAATCCCTGGAATTGCAGCTGCGTCGGGTGGATACCCAGCGGGAAGCGGTGCAGACGGAGATCGACGCGGTTCGTAAGGTCATCGGGAAAAACATCGAGTCGACCTTCAAAACCTTCGGTTAATCCCCGTATTCTAAAGTCGGTTTACTGATTGGACGGCTGATAATCAGGCTGGAACAGATTTTGTATTGTCGCGTTTTACGCAATCATTGTGCGTAAGGCTCTCAATTAATCATGATCATTCACGTCCTCGCGTTTCGCCAGGGCGGATAACACATTACGGTGCAACAGGGTGCTTTTGACCCTGATTATGCTCGTTTGTGGATTGTCATCTCATTTGCGGCCAGGTTTACCGGGGGATGCACCGGGTACCAGTGGCGTGGGTTTTACTATGGATAATACGCTGGGCCCCGAGAATACCATTTTGGCGACCCGCTGAATGTCTTGCGGGGTTACCTGTTCAATAAGCGCTGGATAGGTTTTATCGAATTCATACCCGGCACCGACGACCTCGTAAAAGCCCAGATAATAGGCCTGGTTAATGTTGGTGTTGTGGGCCAGAGAAAAACTGCCTCTTAGTTTGCTTTTGGCTTCCGCCAGTTCCTTGTCCGGTACCAGTTCGTTTTGCAGACGGGTAATCTCGTGGTTAAAGCCGTTTTGCACCTTGCTCAAATTGGCCGGATCGGTTCCAATATAGGCCACAAATCGGCTTTTTTCCTCCCGGGAAGGTAACAGGCTGCCTACAACGTACGCCAATCCCTGTTTTTCCCGTAAATCCACGAACAAGCGGGAACTCATCCCGGTGCCCAGCAGAGAGTTGAGAACCTTGAGGGCCACGTAGTCCTTTTGATCCCGAATGGGTGGCACCAGCCAGCCCTGGGCCAGCCAGGTGGCCGAGAGTTGCGGTTTTTCCTCTGTCACCGTTCGACTTTCCGTCAGGGCGGGAACCGGCGAGGTACTGACCAGGCTGCGCTGGCAACTGGTACAGCTTTCATACAATGAGGTCAAATAGTTCTGTAGAGTGGCCTGATCAAAATTACCCACCACCGAGGCCACCATGTTTTGCGGCACAAAGTATAAGTGGTAATAGTCCAGCAAATCCTGCCGGGTGATGGCATCCAGACTGCTCTCCACCCGCTTGCCCTCGTTCCCGTAGGGGTGATGTGGGTACAAGGCGGTGGTCAGGTTTTCAAACGCCAAAGAGGAAGGATTGTCCCGGCTGGCGGCCAGGGCCTGATGAATTTGCTCTTTCTTTTTGCTGATTTCATCCTGGGCAAACAACGGGTTGCGCAGCACATCCTTCAGTACGGCGAACAACTCGCCCAGATCTTCCCGGATGGCGCTGCCGGTGATCTCGATAAAATCATCATCGGCGGATACGGTCAGGCTCATGCCCTTGCTTTCCAGCTCCCGGCTAATGGCCTCGGCGCTGCGGGAAGGGGTTCCCTGCATCATCAGGGCGCTGACCAGACTGGCGGTGCCGGGAGTGGTTTCTACCCCCTGTCCCCCTTTAATAAACAGTTTAATGGCGACCGTGGCCGAGTTTTTGCGGGGTTTGCTAATCAGGGTCATGCCGTTGGAGAGGGTTTTCTTTTCAATGGTGCTGTCGGCTTCAGCGGTTTCAATGGCTTCAGTCGCCTTGGGGGTCAGGGCGCTGGGCACAATGGGAAAACTCTCGGCAGTTTGCAGCAAGGCCACATCCGCGCTGCTTTCCGTTTTTAAATTGGCTTTCAGGCTGCTGGGCAGTAGTTCCACCATGACCGCCTGATTGAAGTTTAGATAGCGGTTCAGGGCGTCCTTCACCTGATCCAGGGTCACTTTTTCCACATTGCTCACGTGATCCAGATAATCCTGCAGGCTGCCAATGGTCACGTTGTAGCCAATGCTGGAGGCGGTGCCGTCGGTGCTTTCATTTTCGAATACAAAGTCTTTAATATACTGATTCTTGGCCTTGGCCAGCTCGGCTTGGGTGATACCGTGGGCTTTCAGCTGCTTGAGCTGCTTCAGGATTTCCTGTTTGACCGCGGTTCGGTTTTCCGGTTTGGCCTCGGCGTTGATGACGATGAGACCCGAATACTTTTGCGTGTAATTGCCAGCGGAAACGCTGTTGGCCAGTGGTTTGGTCTCTCTTAACGCCTGATACAGGCGGGAACTCTTGCCATTTCCCAGGGCCAGCAAGGCAATGTCCAGAGCGTACACATCGTCCGGCTTTTGTTGGGCGGGGCCTAAAAAGCCCAGGGCAAAATAGGTTTGGGTGATACTGGGGTTTTCCAGCACTTTGGCCTGAGGGGCGCTGGGCGGCTGAACCAAGCCTATCTGCGGCGGTTGATAATTTTTTGGCGCCAGAAAGGGTGGCTTGGGGAATGCTTCGGTGACCAGTTTTTTGGCCTCTTCCGGGTTCACATCGCCCACAATGATGGTGTTAAAGTTTTGGGGCTGGTACCAGTAGTGGTAATACTCCAGAATGCTATCCCTCGGGATAGTGGCGATGTTTTCCTTGGGGCCCAGGGTATCGTAGGCATAGCCGTGTTGCCCGTACATCAGTTTGGCCAATTCGGTGTAGAGCTGGCGATCCGGGTTATCGTTGGCCCGGTTGATCTCTTCCTGCACCACCTTGCGCTCCTGCGGAAGTTCGCTGGCCGGAATGGCCGCGTTCAGCAGCATATCCGCGTGTAGTTTCAGGGTTTCCTGAAAGTAGGGGGTGGCCGTGGTGATGTAGTAGTGGGTAAAGTCGTCGCTGGTGGCGGCGTTAAACTGGGAGCCCTTGGACTCTAGCAAGCGATCGATAACGCCCGGCTTGTATTGGGCGGTACCCTTGAAGAGCAAGTGTTCCAAAAAGTGCGACACCCCGTTGATTTTGTCGGTTTCATTCACCGAGCCGGTTTTCACCCAGGTGTCGATGGTCACGATGGGCTGACTGTGGTCTTCCTTGATGTATAAAGTTTGCCCGGTGGGCAGGGTGTAGGTCTCTACTTTGGGAATGACGCTATCGGCCTGCGCCGGGTTGATCCACCAGCCGCCTTGTACTGAAATGAGCAGGGTACAGGCCAGGGCCTTGATTTGCTGGCTGGAAAAGTGACGGGGATGGATGGGGTCAAAAGAAATGGGGCTCATAAACGTTGATATTCCCTTTCCGCAAATGGTTTTAGAACCACGCTGTCTTAAAAAATCTGGGCTGTCTTGAAATCTCGATCAATGCTGCTGACGCTGAACCGACAAAAATGCTCCAGCTTTCAGCAAAACCTCTCCTGTTTGCGATTATAATACGGCGTCCCACTTTCAGCGAGAGGACGGCGGCCCGGCCCGCTTTGTTTCCTTGTAAGCCAAAACCCCGTAAGCCAAAACCCCGGCGATTGTTCATGGCCGGGGTTTTATTAGTCTTTTAACGCTTAATTTCAGAGGGGCAAGGGTGGATTAAACCCTTAAATAGGCCTTAATCCCCTGAAACATGGCGTTCAGTAAGCCGATATTGGACATGGCGTCAATGCCACCGGTGGTCAGGTGTTGTTGCAGGCGGGCTTGCCAGTAGGGGTAGATATCCTCTTTGCCCAATTCCAGCACGTTGGCAATGGCGAACAGTTTGGCCCAGTCCAGGGGCATGGGTAAGGCGCCTCGCCACATGTCCACAATCTCCAGTCGCTGGCTGCGCGGAAAACGCTTGAGGAACTGTACGTTGCTCAGCCCCTGTTGGCGCTGTACCGACTTTAAAAACTCAATGCCCGCATCCATTAGACGGGGCTCTTCCGGGCGCTTGTATTCCGGGTAGGTCTCCGGTTCGGTTTCCATGACCACGGCAATCCGCTCCAGGGTGGTGGTGCGGGTGGAGAAGGCGATGTTTTCATCAATCAGGCTGTACACGTAAGACAGTGTCACCCCGATCATCTCGGCGAAGTCTTTTTTGTGCAGGTTGGTTTTTTCCAGAAAGGCCACCAGCCGCTGGCTGCTGTTAGTGGCAGTAACTGTGGGCTGCTTGGGTTCCTGAAGCTCCAGTGTGGTAGTTACCATGTGTTGTTCCCCTCTTGCTCTGCTGATTCAACTCTAACCAAACCGTGAAACCGGGAATCACTTGTTGCAGGATGTTTTATGACCGGGTGCTTGCCAATCGGGCGTGTCGGATGCGAGGACATGCTTGAACTCATTCGGCTTAATCACAAAAAATTTTCATCTATTCTAGCAAAAACTTTTAATAGTCATATCAAAGTTGAAAGATTTTTATACAAAGCATTTTGTAAAAGATTGCTTTTGAGCGGGGAAATGGTTGTCTATAGTTGCAAATAAATGTAAAGATTGTGCTGGTGGAGGAGAGCGTTTTTTCAGGCCATGGGCTAAACTGAAGATCGTTTTGAGGTGAAAACCTTGGACAGTAGCAACTGAAGGTTTTATTCATGACGGAAACCGAAGTCACACTGAACCAGCTTCAGAAAAATATCGCCCATCTGGCCGAATTTTCTGATGATGGGTGGGTCCTGAAGTGGGGAGATTCTCCTCAGACCGCGTTTGAGATTGTCTGTCGCAAGGCCAGCGCCATGCAGGTTCAAAAACTGGAATCGACGCTGGATAGTGGCTATCAAAAAGCGGCCCAGCTGTTCAATTCTGCCTTGTAGGGTCAAGGGCCACGCTTTTCAATAACAAAAGTTTTTTTCATTATCCCGGAAGCAGTGCTTCTCTCCGGGGAGTCCATACCCCCTGTTTCTGTGCGTATGGGCCCTGTTACTGATAGAATAAGCGCATTCGAACCGGTTTTTAAAGGTGAGCGAATGCGGCTTTTGACGTTGTCTTCGGGTGCCCGAACCGGCATCTACAACATGGCCCTGGATGAGGCCTTGCTGGAATGGGTTCGTATTCTGCCAGAGCCGATCCTGCTGGTGCGCACCTATCGCTGGGACGTGCCCACCTTGTCTTTGGGGGTCAATCAAAAGGTGCGGGATCTCGATTTTCTGTTGCGCCACTACGGTCAGGGGCAGGAGATCAGAGCGATAGTTCGCCGCCCCACTGGCGGGCGGGCTATTTTGCACGGACAGGATATTTCTTTTTCATTCATCACTAACCAACCAAAAATTTTGCAACAGGGCCTCAAGGAGGCCTATGCCATTTTCTCAGGAACGGTGCGGCAGGCACTGCAATCCCTGGGGCTGCAAACCCGGTTGGCTGCCGAGGCGGGCGCTCGGGATTATCTGCGCTCCCCGGTTTGCTTCCAAACCCACACGCCATCGGACTTGTTGGCCCTGGACGGGGAAAAGCTCTCCGGCAGCGCCCAGTTGCGTCGGGCTGGCGGGTTGTTGCAGCATGGGGCCGCTTTTTTAGCGTCCTGGGCGATTCAGGAAGACGCCTTTTTTGATGCCCTGTGCCAGGTTAGTGCGGCCACTTTTGGCCAGCCGTTCAACGCTTTGTCGTCGCTGCAGGTTGAGGCC
>DAIDMR010000183.1 GCA_027448865.1 Vampirovibrio sp. | reverse complement strand
GCTGCGCCTTCACCTGCGGCATGATCCCTCCCGGCGTTCCCCAAGGACCTGTGCCCGCAGGGATGGGTCAGGACGCCTATACCCCTGCAGGTAGCGCGCCAGCCGCTGGCAACCCGCAAGGCACCGTGTTTCAGCACCCCTCGGGAGGTTATGCCGATAACAACAGCAATTTATCCAGCGGAAACTTCTGGAGTAGCTGGAAAGGCATTAGCACCATTGCTGCCGGTATTGGAGCCGCCGTTTACACTGGTTTCGCCATTAAAAAAGGCAAATTGAACATCTTTGCAGGCAGTGAATATGGTAGTAAGGCCTTCCATGAACTAACAGGTGATTTAAAGACTGCCGCCGATAAACTGGTTGCCAAAACCCAAAAGGCCAAAACGGCATTCTTGAACGGCTTAAAAAAAGACAATGTCGACGGAAGGCTAACAGAGTTCAACAAGCCGTTTACCGAGATAACCGAGCAAAACTTGAAATCACAAATCACAGAAGAAGAGTACAAGGTTTTTGCGGCTTATGAAAAGGCGCATAAGGATTATGCCGCTAAATTAGCGGAAAAGCTCAAAGAAGATAACGCTGCAAGCCTGGATGATATTCTCAAGTCTAAAGATGTCACCGACCTTGAGGAAGCCATCAAAACGGCGGAAAATAATTACAAAGCCAAGCTGACCGCTCCTAAAACCGGCGCAGCCGCAGGTGAAGGCGCAGCCGCAGGTGAAGGCGCAGCAGCTCAACCCGCAACAGGCGCCTCAACATAATTAATCGCTCAATCGACTAAAATAATAGAGTCAGGTCTTTCACGATCTGGCTCTATTGCTTGTTCAAGGACGCCCCACATGATCCCCACCAAAGCACCAGCCCTGCACCCCGGTGACACCATTGCCATTGTCTCCCCGGCCGGAGCCACGCCCATTGAGCCCGCTGATTCGGTCAAACCCGATCCGTTTGACCAGGGCATTGCCCTGCTGGAGCAGGTGGGCTTTCGGGTGAAGCTGATGCCCCACGCCAAAAACAAACGCCTCTATCTGGCGGGCACGGATGCCGAACGCCTGAGCGATTTGCAAGCGGCCTTTACCGATCCGGCGGTGAAAGGCATTTTATGCGCCCGGGGGGGGTACGGCTGCACCCGGCTGCTTCCCCACCTGGACTTTGCCCTCATACGGCAAAACCCCAAAGTGTTTATTGGCTTCAGCGATATTACCGCCCTACTGCTGCCCATTTATCAACAAACCGGCTTAATAGGCTTTTATGGACCCATGCTCACCTCCAACCTCATTCATAACGAACCCTACAGCCAAAGTCAGCTCCTATCAATGGTTCAAGGCCAAAACAAAGCCCCCTACAGCATCCCCAACCAAAATGCCTATCAGTGCTTTCAACCGGGAATCGCCCAAGGGCGGCTGATCGGCGGGAACCTGTCCTTGCTCACCGCCTTGTGTGGCACCCCCTTTCAGCCCCGCACCGAAGGGCATATCCTGTTTATTGAGGATTGGCATGAAAAATACTACACACTGGATCGCCAATTCCAGCAACTGAAGATGGCCGGGCTGCTGGATGGCATTGCCGGCTTACTTCTAGCGGATTTCTCGGAGATCGAAACCGAGCCGGAGCAGACCCTGCCAGAATTTCTGCAAACGCTGACCGCCTTTTTAAAGGTGCCAGTGGGCTTCGGCTTTTCGGTAGGACATGGGGAGCAAACCGCCACCCTGCCCATCGGCTGCCTGGCGGAATTTAACGCCGCCAGCGGAACCCTGACCCTGCTGGAAAATCCGGTACGCCTTTAAAAAAATCAGACGGGTATTTTTGCAGCACCCCACAAACTGCGCTGTGCAAAGACGCGCTCAGGGCTGCTTACTTACGCTTGTCGTCCAGCGGCAGTAATTGATTGCCGGAAGCGTTCCCGCCCGGGGCATTATCGGGCGAGGAATCAGCGGAAGCAGGCAGGACATTCGGCTGCTCCAGACGAGCTCCCGCCTTGACCGGTAAATCCGCCTTATCAGGTTCCACCCGTGAGGAGTCGGCACCGGACGGTTCCATCCGTTCAGGCAGATTTTTCTTGTTCGGCGTGGCTTTTTTTGCGCCCGTCTCTTGCCCGAATTTAATAATGGAAAACTTACGGGTCAATCTGCCGCTATTTCCCTGTGTGGCCAATGGTTGTTCCGTCGCCACCGGCTTGGCGGCAGAGGCCTTTGACGCTGCACCCTGAGGCGTTGGTGTTCCAGCAGTCTCAATGACCGGAATAACTGGCTCTTTCTCGGCTGCGTCGGGGGTCATGGCAATCAGCCCGCCCCGAAACTTGACCGGCAGCGTTTTTTCCATTTGCTCTGAAGCCAGGTTGACCACAATCAGGTCCGTGGAACCCGCAGTGACCACATAGGCCCGCTGCTCGGAAGGGGCGTTGACCGCACTGGCCGGAAAGGTATCACTCAACAGGGGAATGGCAGGCAGCAGCGTGCGATTGGTCAAATCCACCACATCAAAGCGGGCATCGCCAGCGGATAAAATAAACAGCTTGTTCTGGTAGGTGAGCATGTCCACCGGCTTTTTTCCCACGGTCAGCGTTTTGAGTACCGTGCCATCCAAATTCAGGACAGACACTTCGTCCTTACTACGACTGGCCACCCAGATTTCCAGTTCGCCAGCGGTATTTTTGAAGGCCCGCAACACCGAAATATCAGGCAAGGCAGGAATGGTCTTCTCCACCGCCCGGGTCTTCAAATTGACTAAATAAAGCTGAGCCTTGCCAGAATCGGCGACCAACAGCCTGGTGTCAGCCGGTATCGGGGCCATGACCCCGCCATTGCCGGGCAAACTGATTTTGACCCCGCCTTGCAGTTTCTCACCGTCCACCACCGACAAAAAAGGCGAGTAACGATTGCTGACAATCACTTCCTTCATTCCGGGGACATACAGTACAGAGTCGGGCCTTTGCCCCACCGGGACACGGGTTTTAACCAGATTAGAGCCGGTATCCACCACCACCAGCTCATTGGTGGACAAACAGGGCAAAAACAGCAGTTTCCCGTCTGGTGAAAGCTCCAGACCAGCCGGGACAGACTCCAGAGCGACTTCTCCCGTGATCTTGCCTGTCAAAGGCTCAATCGCCAGGATTTTTTGATTATTCAGGTCAAAAACATACGTCAAGCGATTTCCGACCGTCAAAGGCGCGCTTTGTCCGGCCTGTTGGGACAAGGCGACCGCAGGCGGAACGATGACCGGCTTTTTTTCAGGGACATAGGACGGATTATAAGGCAAGGAGCCCAGTAGCACCTTCAATTCCACCGGGATAAACAGGTTGCCGGGGATCAAAAAGTCCTGTGGCAACAGGCCTTCCCGCAACTGCATGGGGTATTCCGACATTTTGGGAAAGGTCAGCCGACCGGAAGAAGTCAGGATCAAGCGCATCAGGAAAAAATTGTTATCAAACTGAATCAGGTCGGGGTACACGGCGCCCTCGGGCAAAACCGCTATGACCCGCTGGGAATCCGGGTGCAGATCGGGATCCTGGGGAATGACCGGGACATAGGATTCCCCATTGCTGAACAGCACAAGGCCGTCAAAGCGCACCTTGACCTTCGGATCTTTCTCCCGCAGGTAGTTCAGGACACCGGGTGGCAAGTCCGTGGCACGGGCGGACAGAGTCCCCACTCCCCCAAGCGCCAGAAAAACACTGGCGGCCATAGCCACTAAGCCTTTTTTAAACGGGGATCGCAGTCCGGTCATATCATTCTCTTCGCTTTATAACTCATTCAATGGGGATGACGGCAAAATCAAAAACAATTTTTCGATTGAGGCGCACACTGTCCAGCCAGCACAATAACCACCCACTAAGCCGGTACTTTGGGCAGAATAGAGGCGGGCACCTCGATCTCACCCTTGAACACGTAGGCGGCAGGGCCGCTCATAAATACAGGATCATCCGGCTGACCGTCCCACTCAATCTTCAGGGTGCCGCCGGGCAAGGCCACATTGACCACCGAGTCCGCTTTCCCCAGCATCATAGCCCCGACTCCCGTGGCGCAAGCCCCGGTTCCACAGGCCAGTGTAAAGCCGCAGCCACGTTCCCAAACGGTGACTTTCAATTCCTGCCGGGACAGCACTTCCACAAATTCCACGTTGGTTTTGGCCGGAAAGGCGGGGTGGGTTTCCAGTGCCGGGCCAAACACGGCCGGATCGAGCTTTTGAGGTAACTCATCCTGGAAAACCAGACAGTGTGGGTTGCCCATGCTCACTGGCGTTACAGGAACCGACTGTCCCAATACTGCCAGCTCAAAACGCTGCACGGGCACTTTACCATCTCCTCCCGCAAAGGGAATCAAGGCCGGTTCCAGAATGGGCGGCCCCATATCCACGGTGACCGTACGATCAGCATTGATTTTGGGGCTGATCGGCCCAGCCAGGGTTTCTACGGTGAAGGAATCACTGTGTACCAGACCCAGATCTTTCACGAATAAGGCAAAGCAACGAATCCCGTTGCCGCACATTTCAGCCCAACTGCCATCCCCGTTTAAATACACAAAGCGGGTATCAAAGCGGCTGGGATCGGATGCCGGCACCGGTAAAATCAGGCCATCCGCGCCAATCCCAAAATGACGATCGCACAAAAAGGCGGCCAGTTTCTCCAGGGTCTCTTTTTGGCGATCGGGGTGCAGATCAAGACCGGCCACGTCAGGGCCTGAGAGCATCACAAAATCGTTGCCCAAGCCGTGCATTTTGGTAAACGGAAGATTTACGTGCATTTTTGGAGAACTCATATTCGCTCAACGAGTGTGTTATACAATACTAGCACCATGAGCACTTCCATTAAAGCACCCCCCGAAAAACCGTCTCAAAAGGGATTCAGCACAGCCGTTCAGGATATCGCCTTGCTGGTGCTGTTTTGTGCTGTGGTCTTCTTCTTCAGGCTGGGCAGTTATCCGCTGTTTGATCTGGATGAGCCCCGATACGCCGAAGCGGCCCGGGAAATGCTGGAGCGCCACAACTGGATTACCCCCTATTTCAACTACGAAGTGCGCTTTGAAAAACCGGTTTTTTTCTATTGGCTCATTGCGCTGGCCTATCAAGTGTTCGGGCTTTCTGAATTTTCAGCCCGTTTTTTCAGCGCTGTAACCGCCAGCGCCACCGTGGGCATGGTTTACGCCTTTGGGCGTCATTTTATTTCCCGTCAGTTTGGGCTGTACGCAGCGCTCATTTTGGCTTCCAGCATCCTGTTCATCGGCATTGCCCGCATGGCCATTACCGATATGACCCTGACCTGCTTTATGACCGGAACTACCTTGTGCTTATTTGCAGCTGCCCATCGCAATTTAAAATGGTGGCTGGCAGCGGGAGCCGTTGCCGGTTTGGGCATTTTAACCAAGGGCCCAGTGGCCCTAATCATCCCCGGCGCCATTTTGACGCTGTACGCACTGGTGATTGGGCAATTCAAGCGTTGCCTTCTCAACCGATGGATGCCTTTGGCCGTTCTAATCGCCCTCCTCATTGCCGCGCCCTGGTACTGGGCCATTTATCAGGAGAATGGCCCCATTTTCATTGAGTCCCAGCTCATGAACAACGTAACCCGATACTCCGATGTGGTTTCCGGGCACAAACAACCACCCTACTTCTACACCCTGGTTTTACTCGCCGGATTTTTACCCTGGACGGCCTATTTGCCCGCCGCCCTCCGCAATTTGTGGCATTCATTCAAAAGCAGCCATCAGCAATGGGTTGATCAACAGGCTTTTCACTACCTTGTCCCCTTATACGGACTGGTGTGGGCCTGCTTTGTTTTTGGATTCTTCAGTCTGGGCAGCACCAAGCTACTAACCTATATTTTGCCCTTGTTTCCCGCATTGGCTCTGATGACCGCCAGCGCCTGGCGCTCACTGTCCAAAAATAACGGGCGAACATCGGACACTGACTGGCGCTGGATGCAGATTCCAAGCCTGATTTTACCTCTCAGCACTTTGATTGGCGGATCGGTTTTTATAAGCAATATGGAAAAACTCCTCCCCCGGGAAGCGGCTGGCATTGAAGCCAATGGCTACAACGTGGTGGCGGTGCTGGTTCTCTTGACTGGCTCGGTGGCCACCAGCTGGCTACTGAACCGAAAAAAAGACAGGCAAGCCCTCTACACACAGGCCTTAACCGTATTTCTACTGGCTATCGTAGCCCTGCAGGGCATTGTCCCCAATATCAGCCAGGCGGCCCAAAGTGTTATGATGAACTACTTGCACAAAACCAATGGCCAACCGCTGATTCTCTACGAAATTCAGCGAACCAGCCTGACCTTTTACGGCAAGCGTCGCATTCCACGCTTCGTGGAAGAACAAGCCCCCGCCCTGCTCAGTGAACTACAACAACATCCGCAAAGCTTTATCATTACAAAAAATGAGCACTTGAGTACCCTTCGCCCCTTAATTCCCCCTTCCTTAGAATTGACGGTTGTTGAAAAAGACCGTGTTTATAGTTTACTTTCTGTACGCAAACGGCAAAACGCCCCACCACAGGAACCCTGACCATGACCGCAGCGAATCCCCTCTCCAGTATTCCCCAGCGACCAGCCGCCCACACGGTGGATGTGTCCTTTATTATTCCGGTTTACAACGAAGTGGACAACGTGGACGCCCTGATTCGGGAAGTTGCCCAGACCGGCTACCGGCTGAATCGCTCCTTTGAGATGGTTCTGGTCGATGATGGCTCCAAGGATGGCACGGTGCAAGCCCTGCGTCATTTGAGCGATGAATTTCCCCAGTTGCGGGTGGTTTGCCTGAAGCGCAACTTTGGGCAAACGGCTGCTACGGCAGCGGGCTTTCGTTACGCCCAGGGCAAGTATTTTGTGACGCTGGATGGCGACTTGCAGAACGATCCCGCCCAGGTGCCTGAAATTATCGATATGCTGGAAGCGGAGAATCTGGATATCGTCTGCGGGTGGCGCAAGCATCGTCAGGACAAGGCCTTGACCCGCAAGCTGCCTTCCATGATTGCCAATCGAATTATTGGGGCTTCCACCGGGGTGAAAATCCACGACTACGGCTGTTCCCTCAAAGTGTACCGGGCCGAAGTGGCGAAAGAAGTTCCGCTCTACGGCGAAATGCACCGATTTATCCCCGCACTGGCCAGCATTGACGGTGCTGTGATCAAGGAAGTACCAGTCAACCACCGTCCCCGAGTGGCGGGAACCAGCAAGTACGGTCTGTCCAGAACCTTTAAAGTCATTCTGGATCTGCTGACCGTACTGTTCCTCAAGCGCTTCCTAACCCGCCCCTTGCACATGTTTGGCCGGGCCGGTTTCGCCTTTTTCTTTGTGGGCGCTCTGATTTTAGGCTCATTGGTCGTGGATAAACTATTCTTTGGTCACGATATCGGCACTCGCCCCCTGTTATTGCTGGGCGTACTGATGTTTTTAACCGGTATTCAGCTCATCAGCACCGGTATGATCGCAGAAATTCAAGCCCGTACCTATTTCGAATCGCAGGACAAGCCCATTTACAAGGTCCGCGAAGTTATTCAGCACGAAACACCCCAACATGACCCTTTCCCCCTTGGCCAATCCATCACACGCTAGGCAAAATTCATCGTTCTCCCCCAAGCAGGCCCTAAAAATCCTGATCAGCGTGGTGTTACTCGGTTTTTTATTGCAGCACATCGGGCTGGAAAATGTTGTGCACAAGCTGTCCAAGGCCAACCTGTGGTTTATCCCGGTGGGTGTGGTGGTTTATCTTGCGGGACAGTTCATTAGCGCCTACCGCTGGCAGTTTTTAAGCGCCGCCCTGAACTTCAAACTGGCCCTGCGGGAGTTTTACGACTACTACCTGATTGGCATGTTTTTCAACCTGTTTTTACCTGGGGCCATTGGGGGCGATGTTTTACGCCTGTACTATCTGGCCAAAAGCACCGGTCGTCGCAAACGGGAAGCGCTGTTAACACTTCTTGCGGAGCGTGGCGTGGGACTGGTGGCGCTATTGCTGCTGACCAGCGCCGTTTGCCTCAGTCCAGCACTACATGGTACCCATTTGGCCCTCCCGATAAAACTGCCCTTCCTGCAACAACCTTTGAACTTTGACCTGAGCGTGCTGCTGGTCGGTTTATCCAGCCTGCTGCTACTGGGCTACTTCTGTTTATGGCTGGTGCCTTTGCAAGCATTGATCCAACGGTTCCCCAAGCTGGCCCTGCTGGAACAGGCCAAAGTCTACTGGGCCAATGTGGGCTTACTGGCTAAATCCGTTTCTATCTCGCTATTTGTGCATGCCATGATGATCGTGATGCATTTGCTAATTGCCCAAGCCCTACACACTTCGATCAACCCCTTTTACATGACCGTGGTTTACGGTGTGGTCTCTTTAGCCAGTGTTTTGCCCATTGCTTTTAACGGCTTTGGGGTACGAGAGGGCGCTTATTTACTCCTACTGACCAAGGCAGGCCTTCAACCGGATACCGCCTTGGCTTTTGCCGTATACTGGGACATTATTTCCACCTGCACATCGCTGATTGGTGGACTGGTATTACTGAAAGGGCACTACAAAACCCCCACTGCCGCAGAGCAGGCTGATTTGAGCGAAGAATTGGCCTGATGTTTTCTTAAAAAGCAAAAGTGTTTTCCATTCTGTTTTTAATAGCGCAGCCCGCTGGTTCATCCGGCTCGACTTCAAGGGTCGGTCAAACCACAAACCTATTGCCTACCCCATGATATTTCCCAAAATGATCTGCTTGTGGGAGAATTTGAATATCTATGGGAAAATGCCCTAATGCTGGCTGATCTGTTTCAGTCTTCTAATTTTTTGGATCACAATCATGAGGTTTACGTTTTGAAAAGCCGTTTGCTCCACATCCATCAGCCACCCCTAATGCTGGCACTGTTGGCCCTTTCCATCGGCGTTTCCACTTCTGTAAGCCACACTTGGGCAGAGGATGCCCTGGCCCCGGCAGGGGATGTTACTTCCAGCGAAGAAAGCACCCCCACCCCGCTCAGCGAGTTCGCCCCGGATGAGGTGCGCGCCGCCCGTGATCAGCGCTATGACCAGGGTTTGACCATCAACAAAATCAGCATTGAAGGCAACCGACTGGTGCAGTCAGACAAAATCAAAGACTCCATGGTAATGCGTCCCGGCAGTCTGTACAGCAAAAATACGCTGAAAGACGACTTGCGGCGCATTTACGATATGGGTTATTTCACGGAAAAGATCAAGGCCGTGCCTGTTTCCACCAGTGAAGGCATTGTGCTACGCATTGTGGTGCAGGAAAACGCGCCGGTCACGGGCGTTCACATCGAAGGCAATTCCATTGTCGAAGACGGCGAACTTCAGGCCATTTTCGCCAAGCAAACCGGCATGCCTCAGAATATTGGCCAGCTGAATGAAAGCATTGAAAAAGTAGAAAAGCTCTACGCGGACAAAGGTTATGTGCTGGCCCGCGTTTCCAACATTGAGGATGACCCGGACGGGGTTATTAACCTGAAAATCAACGAGGGCACCATTGATAAAGTCCAGTTTGTGGGTAACCGCAAAACCAAGGACTTTGTCATCAAGCGCTTAATGACCACCAAAGTGGGCGATGTCTACAACGAAAAAGCGCTGGCCGATGACCTGAAGCGGATTTTCGGCACCCAGGCTTTCTCCGATGTGCGCCGAGTCATTACCGCATCGCCAGACAATCCGGATAAATACAACCTGACCATTGAGGTGGATGAAAAACGCACCGGTTCCATTTCCGTAGGCGGTGGCGTGGATACCAACACCGGTCTGTTCGGTTCGCTGGGTTACAGCGACCCCAACTTCCTGGGACGCGGACAAAACGTCAACTCCATTTTCGCGGTGGGTAGCGGTATCATTGGCCGAGATCGCAACACTCAGGCCAGCGCCCGCACTTACCAGTTTGACGTAGGCTGGAGCGATCCCAGCTTCATGAACACGGCCAACTCACTCAGCGCAAACCTGTATGGCCGCGACTTCTCCAGCTTTAACATCCCCTTGGGGATTGAGCGCCGGATCGGCACGGAAGTGGCCTGGGGCGCTCCGCTGATGAAGTACAAGAACACCTCTGTGGGCCTCAGCCTGCGGGGCGAAAATGTCCGGATTCGGGACTTCGCCAATAACAACGATTTAAAAGAATTCGGCATTTCCAGTTCAGACCGTAAAGACCAGCTCAAGGGCGGCACGTTCGTTTCGTTATCCCCCACACTGGCTTTTGATACCCGAAACAACCGCTTCAACCCCACTTCCGGCTGGTTGAACACCGTGTCCCTGACCGGGGCTTACGGCTTGAGCAACAATTCCTACGGGCTGGTCAGCGCCAACCTGAGAAAGTACATCAAAATTCGGGAAGGCATCACCCTGGCCTTAAACGCACAGGGCGGCAATTCCCTGCTGGGCGACATTCCGGAGTTCAACATGTTCCGTATGGGCGGCGCCTATTCGGTTCGGGGCTTCCAGGAAGGCGGCCTGGGAATTGGGAACGGCTACCTGCTAAGTACGGCCGAATTGCGGGCCAAGGTACCCATGATTGGCAAGATGAAAAACATCCCGGTGCTGAACAGCCTCAGCCTGGCCACCTTCCTGGATGCCGGTACCGTGCTGGGCGAGTCCAACTTCAACAATGTGTTTAATCGGACGGGTCGGGGCATGTCCACTGGTTTGGGGATTCGCCTGAATATGCCCGGTGTTGGCCCCATTCGGATTGATTACGCCATTCCCATTGCGGGCGGCAGCAAATACAACCGGGCCTGGAACTTCGGTGTCGGTGAAAAATTCTA
Source organism: Vampirovibrio sp. (assembly GCA_027448865.1). Classification (GTDB taxonomy): domain Bacteria; phylum Cyanobacteriota; class Vampirovibrionia; order Vampirovibrionales; family Vampirovibrionaceae; genus Vampirovibrio. The sequence continues at coordinate 2,403 of DAIDMR010000183.1, read as the reverse complement.
GCCCGTGTTAACGCAAAACTGCTCAGGAACAAGACTCTGCCTTTTGCATCTTGTTCAATATAGCAATTTCTGAAATAATCGACCCATTGCTTGTCTGTTTGTCCAAAGGAGTTTTTATTATCCATGAGACGTATCCTGACGATTGTCCTCTCCGTTCTGGTCATTGGGTTGGGTAGCCTGCGGGCAGCTCAGGCGGCTGATACCATTGGCACCATCGACTACGAAAAACTGATCCGCTCTTACAACAAGGCTCAAATGTTTAACGATGATATGAAGGCCAAAGAAGCCGATCTGGAAAAAATGCAGGCCGAATTCGTCAAACAAATTCGGGAAGCCAAAACCAAGCAGCCCAACAACCCGGTAGCGGTCGATCAATTACAGAAAAGCCTGGAAGACAAGCTGGCCGCCAAGGTCAATGAGTACCGCGACACTCAGGCCGCCAAAGCCAAAAGCCTGGAAACAGCCATGACCACCACCATTGAAGAAGTGGCTCGCAGCAAGAACCTGTCGGTTATTATTGCCAAACAGTCCGTTTTTGTGGGCGGTACCGACATTACCAATGAGGTACTCTCCAAATTGAACGCAGGTACCCCAGACGTTAAATAGGGCATCGCCTTAATAACGCTTTCAAAAAGCCAGGCTGTTTGCGGTCTGGCTTTTTTACATGTAAGCCTTGTCCAAGCGCATATTTACAGTGTTTAACCTGTCCAGACTTTGCCCTTCAATCTTGCTAGAATCAAAGCATGAGAGAGCTTACTTCCCCTGAAAACACCCCCAAAATGACCACAGGCAAACAGGGCCACTATGACACCCTGCATTCCATGTCGGTGGATCCGAGTGGGGCCACGCCCATGGTCAGCCAGTTTTTGACGGTTAAATCCGAGTATCCGGGCATTATCCTGTTTTACCGCATGGGGGATTTTTACGAAACTTTTTTTGAGGATGCCCTGATCACCGCACGGGTGCTGGAAATCACCCTGACCGGACGGGACGCCGGAAAAGCCGGCCGTATTCCCATGGCTGGCATTCCGGTCAAAGCGGCAGAGGCCTATTTAACCAAGTTATTATCCCAGAATTTGAAAGTGGCCATTTGCGAGCAAATGGAAGATCCCAGCCAGGCCAAGGGTTTGGTCAAACGGCAAGTGGTACGGGTGTTGTCCAGCGGCACCATTACCGAACAGTCGTTGCTGCGCCCGGAGGAAAATAATTTTCTGGCGGCCATTCACATTCAATCGCAACAAGCGTGCGGGCTGGCTTACTGCGATGTCACCACCGGAGAATTCCGGGTGACCGAGTTGAGCTTTCTAGAACTGTTGTCCGAACTGGATCGCATCCGTCCGGTGGAAATTTTGGTAAAAGGCCGCAAACGCAAGGCCACGTCCATTCACGAGCTGGATAGTTTTATCGCCGATGTGCCGCCGGAAATCAGCGACAACTACCGCTGCACCCCGCTGCCGGAAGGTGCTTTTCAGGTTTCCGATACCCGCCGTGGCCTGCTGGATCTGTTTCAAGTGGCCTCCCTGGAAGGCTTTGGGCTGGAAGATCGACCCTGTGCTTTACAGGCCGCTGGCACCATTGGCTATTACATCAGCCGGAACTTTCTGGATCAAAAGCCCGTATTCAACGGCATTCGGTTGTATTCGCTGCAACAAACCGTCACCATGAACACCACGGCCCGCCGCAATCTGGAGTTACTCTCCACGGCCAAAAGCGGCCAAACGGAAGGCAGCCTGTTGTGGGTACTCAATCAGACCTGCACCAGCATGGGCGCTCGCTTGTTGCGCCAGTGGATCAGCCAGCCCCTGACCCATTTGCCGGAGATTGAATCCCGGCTGGATGGGGTGGAGGAACTGGTTCGGCATGCGGACATTCGAGAATCGGTGCGCCACCTGCTACCCGATATTTATGACATCGAACGCCTCAGCACCAAGGTAGCCAATTTTAGCGCCAGCCCCCGGGATTTAATTGCCCTCAAGCATTCCATTGCCCGCTTGCCCGACTTATCCAACCTGCTCAAGCCGCTGGAAAGCTTTTATTTGAACCGGCTACAGGACTTCCCGCCCGAACTGTTCAAGATGATGGCCCTGATCGAACAGGCCATTGATGATTCTCCCAGTCTGAATTTGAAGGAAGGCGGCATCATCAAGACCGGCTTCCACGCCCAACTGGATCAGATGCGGGAATTGGTGCGCAATCATGAGACATGGCTGGCCCAGTACGAGCAGGAGCAGCGGGATCGAACCGGTATAAAGACGCTAAAAGTCTCATTTAACAGCGCCTTTGGCTACTTTATTGAAGTGACTCGGGCCAACAGTGGGGCTGTGCCTGCCGATTACCACCGCAAGCAGACCCTGACCAATGACCAGAACGGAGAGGACAATCGTCAGGATACGTCTCATGGAT
>DAIDMR010000182.1 GCA_027448865.1 Vampirovibrio sp. | reverse complement strand
GATTTGCCCCTGATGGGCTTCCACGATTTGCCGGCTGAGGTACAAGCCCAGGCCGGAGCCGGAGGAGCGCTGTTTGCTGGTGCCTTGGGAAAAGCGCTGAAACAGGAGGGGAATGTCCTCGGCTGGAATGCCCCGACCGTTGTCGATGACTTGAATGCGCAGGCTGGGACTTTGTTGGGGGTTAGCGTTGCTTTCCTGTTGCAGAACCACCTGAATTTGACCATTTTTGGGGGTAAAGTTGATGGCGTTGCCGATTAGATTGACGAAGACCCGCTTCAGCTCCTGTTTATCACCGCGCACCCGGTATTCGGAGAGGGGAAGCTCGTCCAAGGCTTGCAGACACAGGGTTTGCTCCCGATGCTTGGCCAAGGCCTCCAGCTCCTGCGTGATTTGGCCGAGCAGTTCCCCCACGCTGACGGTGTCCAGAATCAGGTTTTGCCGCCCCGATTCGTACTTGTAAACTTCCAGCAGCACGTTGACCAGTCCCAGCAGTTCCCGGTTGCTTTGGGTCAGCATGTGAATCAATTCCAGCTGCTTCTCGGAAAGTTCGCCCAGGGTGCCGTCGGCGAAAAAGCCCAGGGTCTGGATGGCTGCCAGCAGCGGGGTGCGTAAATCGTGGGTCAGGGTAGACATAAAGTCATCCCGAAGGCGCTCAATATCCTTGCGCTGGGTGATATCCCGAAGCACCACCACAAAACCCGGCGCCGCCGTGTCCGAGTGGGACGACAAGGTTGAGATATTGGCTTCCAGCGGGAGATCACCCAATAGAACTTCCGCGGTTTGAGGGCCGGGCGTGATCTGGAACAGTTCCTCTATCCGGCGCGGTTGGCCATTGGCCGGGGGTAGGGTCAATACAGCCTGGATGGGCCTGCCTGACGATTGCAGGGCGCTTAGGTTCAGTTTTTGGGCCAGCCATTGACTGGCTGCCGGGTTGACCGAAGTAATGACCAGTTGGGCGCTGAGGGTTAAAATGCCATCGGCGGTGTTATTGACGATGGATTGCAGCTTTTGATAGGTTTCCTGTAAATCCCGGGTGCGCTCGGCTACCAGACTTTCCAGTTGTACATTGTGCCGCTCCAGCGAGTGACGGGCCTCACTCAGTTCGGCCACGGATGTCTTGAGATCGCCCACCAGGCGGCTGCGTTCCAAGCCGTTTTCAATGCTGAGTTTGAGATCCTCGTTGTCCCAGGGTTTCTCGATGTAGCGGTAAATGCCCACGGTGTTGATGGCCTCAATGGCGTTTTTCTTGTCGGCATAACCGGTCAGCAGAATCAGGGTGCTTTCCGGGAGCAGGGCTTTCACTTTGCGCAGGAACTGAATGCCATCCAGCCCGGGCATGGAGAAGTCCGAGATGACCACATCGGGACGCAGGACGCTCACTTGCTCGAGGGCCGCCTGCGGGTTGTTAAAACAGTGAACCTGATGCGGGGTTTCCAGGCTGAGCATGGTTTGCAGGCTGAGGGTGACCATCATCTCATCATCCACGATGAATATGACGCCGGTTCGGCTGGCCAAAACAGGGGGCGCGTCCGTGGACGCGGTTTGCGCTTGCTGATTCATGGTTTCCTGTGGACTGGGGCTTACGTTATTATTATAAGCCCCAACCGTGCAGTGTACCATCGGCGCTGAGCATCCTTCGCCTTGCCGTCTCATGGCTTCCTGGTCTGGGTGGATTCCGTAGTTTTGAATGAAGTGGATTGTGGACTGCCCTCATGAACCAACCCGCCTCCGGCCATATTTACATTATCACCGGCCCCTCCGGTGTGGGTAAAGGCACACTGTGCAAGATGTTGCTGGCCGTCGAGCCCAATCTGACCCTTTCAGTTTCCGCCACCAGTCGGGCCATACGGGCGGGAGAAGCGCATGGGGTGAGCTATCACTTCAAGACTCGGGCTGAGTTTGAGGCCATGATCGCCCACGATCAGGCTCAACCCGATGCCGGACGTCATCATTTGCTGGAGTGGGCCGAATACAACGGCAATTACTACGGAACCCCTCGCTCGGTGGTTCAGGAGGCCTTAGGTGCGGGTAATAACGTGTTGCTGGAGATTGAAACGCAGGGCGCCCTTCAGGTAAAACGGAAATTTCCTTCGGCGCACCTGATTTTTGTGGCCCCGCCCAGTCTGGAAGAGCTGGCGCATCGCCTGCGCACCCGAGGCACTGAAGCGGAAGCGGAGATTGCCAGTCGCCTTGAAATTTCCCGGCACGAGATGACCTTGCAGGATCGGTTCGATTATGTGCTGGTCAATCAGCGTTTGGAAGAGTGCATGAACGCCATCCGGGAGATTATGGCCCGAACCGCTTCGGGGCGCTCCTTGCGCTAAAACCTTTATCCTGTTCAGGAGTTGGAGTAAACTATAGAAAGTATCAACCTGAGCTGTAAATCTGGTTTTATTTTATTAGTCGCAGGCATGTTCGAATGGATAAAATCAAGGAGGCCTTACTTTAGGCAGATCGGGTTTATCGGATTATTGTGGTTGACGTTTTGACCTGATACTCAATCCTTTCCACCCGTTGCGATCGCCAAAGCGCTTTCCCGATTTAATGACACCCCATCGTTGCGGCTGTATCCCTTGGAATTCCCTGTAAAGGCACGTTCGTGAAGTCATTTTTCTCACACTCAACCCTGTCAAAGGCCTTGAAAAAGGATTTTGAATCATAATGGCTACCTTGCTCTCAGACAATCAGCGGAAAGTCAAATTGCGTCCAGAGGCGGAGAACGCCAAACGCCTGGCTTTGTTGGGGGTTGATTTAAGCAAGTATCCCTCTGTCTATCATCGAGAGGTTTTTGAACCCATTCAATCCCGCACGGATCGCACCCTGTTTGGGCCGATTATGCGCGGCTTTGCGGCCCAGATGCTTTATCAGGTGCCGGACCCGGTCATGCTGACCCATATTTTGACGACCCGTTGCAACTACAGCTGCGGTTTTTGCTCCTTTGCCGACACCCTGAATGCCAAAACCAATGAGATGAGTCTGTCGGACATTGAAAAGACCTACGCTTCCATTGGTAAAAACCTCAATGTCATTGTCTACTCTGGTGGAGAGACGACCTTAAACCGTCAATTACCGGAAATCATTGAAGCGGCTTATCGTCTCACCCCGGTTCAGTCTGTCTACATCATCTCCAACGCCTGGAAGCCCGAGTTACTTCTGGAGATAACGCATCGCATCATGCAAACTTGCCCCAATCTCCATCTGACCTGGAGTTTGAGCATTGAAGGCCCCAAAGAGGCCAATAACGCTATTCGCTACACCAAGTCCAGCTCCTGGGACGCCTGGCAGAACAGTGTTGATGCCCTGGAAGCCTTGAAAACCATCCGGGAGCTTTATGACTACGATCATCTGGACATTCAGCTTTGCACGGTCTGCTCGCCCAGCAATGTCGAGGTGATGGATGACTGGTACCTGATGGTTCGGGATATTTTAAAGCCGGACAAGTGGAATTTGAACCTGATGCGCCGCAGTGTGCAGATGACCGGCCACGACTTGCCCTCCTTTCAGGATCGCCGGGCCAAGCGGGAACTGGAACCGTTTGAGGCCAAGTACCTGGAAATTACCCAGCGGGTTAAGGAGGATGTTTTATCTGGCCGCCTCAAGTTCCTCTATCACACCAGTACCCCGGAGGATGGAGCCCTGAAGTCGGCCGTAGACCTGATTAGTCAGGAGGAAAACCGCCGCACCGTGGTGGAAGAAAAACCCATGTTTTGCTGCAAGGCGGGCAGTCTGGGCGCTTACATCAGCAGTGAGGGCGAAGTCAGCGGTTGTGAGGAGTTTGCCCACAACCCCACGGAAAACAAGTCCTTTGGCAACCTGCGGGACGCTGACTTCAACTTCCAAAGTCTGTGGCAGGGGGAAAAGGCCAGAACCTACCGGGAGCAGGTGGGCAAGGCCAGAGAATGTCGTGGCTGTACTTTGGAAAGCCAGCGGAATTACCCTTCCATTCTGGTGTCCTTCAACACCCTGATTAAGGCCAAGCAACTGGCCGGGCAAATTCGCTAGGACAATCCTTGGCTCTTGTCACGGAACAAGGTAGGAGCAAGGCAGGATCAAGGGGTGCAGACAGTGCGAAGCGCTGCTTTTTGGCTGCGCGCTTACTGCTGCTGGCAATAGCTGAACAGTGTTTGGGTCAGTTGCCCAAACAACTGGCTCTCCTCCGGCAGGTGCAGGGTTTGGGCGTAGTGGTTTAACCCGGCCATAATGGCCACATCGCTCCAGCCCAGTTGGGGGTGCGCGGGCCTACTGGCCGGTTGGGTTTTGGCCTTGCCGTGCTTGTCCGGCCTGGTGGTTTTTTCGCTTTCGCTCAGGACGTCTCGTTTAATACCAATGGTCCAGATGCCCTCCTGAATTTTAGGGGCCAGGCTGGCGGCCTCACTTTCGCTCAGCATATCCAGATGAATCAGGGCAGGCAGTATGACTGTGGATACCCGAGTCAGGGCCTTCTGGAATTCCAGCCGCTCCGGTGCGTTGTCGTTCTGCAGGGGGATTTTGACTTGCAGTCCCCGGCTTTGCAGGACGGTCTGGAGGGTTCCCTGCGTCCACAAGTCGCCCCCGGCGATGGAAATATGGGTGGGCACCAGCGGCAGGGTACCCAGTTTGGCACTGATGGGGCCAAGGTCAAGCTCGCCTGGGCTGTGGGGGGAATCCCAAAAGCCCCGCACAAAACGCCCGATAATCCGAATCCGCATGTCATCGGTCAGGCTGGGATGCTCACGCTGTAGCGTTTTCAGGCTGCTCATCAGTTCTGTGATAAAACGGCTGAACAGCAGCCCCTCTCCAGTCAGAATGGTGCAGGGGATCAGCTCGGTCACCGGATCCCGCTGGAGAACCTGCTTGCGGGGCAGGAAAAATCCCAGTTTGGCCAGCTGCTCAATGTAATCGGTAAAAGCCAGTATATAGTCCGGAAAGCGGGTGGCGGACGGGGCCGCCAGAATGACCTCCGGCAACTGCCCCCGGTACAGGGCATCGCTGTAGCTGTGATAGAACCGTCCGCTGAGATCCACGGTGACCTTTTGCCGTCCCTTGCCGATTTGCACACTGCTTGCGGCCCGAAGCGACGGTGATGATTCCGGCGAGCCGAAATCAATGACGCAATCGGTGTGTCCGGCGTGTAAACAGGCGGTGGTCAGGGCGTTAAAGGGAAAGCCGCCCATACTGCCTTTTTTGAGGATGGGCTTGGGAACTTCCCCTTGCTTAATTCTGGGAGGCATGGCGTCTCCTTATGCTCAAATGCTCAGGTGAAAAGAACGGGGAAGGCGTTCCAAAGTCTGGCCATTTTTGGGCAATCAGGGTTCCCCCTTGCAATCGGGGCTTTCCTCCGCAACCAGACTTTTTGATGACCAACGGGGTCTGAACCGAACTTTCCTCCGTAATTTGATTTTAGACGCATTTCGGTAAAAGCGCCTCATCCCCTCTCTAGTACGGTTGCAGGATTTTTAGCGATTTCCCTGCTTCAGGGCTCTGCTGATTTCCCGTTTGCTGTCCCGCTCGGAAATGGCGTCCCGCTTATCGTGCAATTTTTTACCCTTGCACAGCCCCAGCTCCACTTTGACCCAGCAGCGCTCAAAAAACAGTTTCAGCGGGATCAGGGTTAAGCCGGATTCCTTGGTTTTGCCGATCAGTTTTTTGATTTCCTGACGGGTTAATAGCAGCTTGCGCACCCGATCCGGCTGGTGGTTGTTGTAGCTTCCCTGCTCGTAGGCGCTGATTTGCAGGCCATACAGAAAGACTTCACTATTGTGGATACGGGCGTGGCTGTCGTTCATGGAGACTTTCCCGGCCCGCAGGGATTTAATCTCGGTGCCGGTCAGCACAATGCCTGTCTTGTAGGTCTCCAGGACGTGATATTCGTGGTAGGCCTTC
>DAIDMR010000181.1 GCA_027448865.1 Vampirovibrio sp. | reverse complement strand
GTCCACCACAATGAGCTGGGTATGTCCACCGCTCACCAGCAAGCACAGGAAAGGCGGCTGCAAATCGCTTTCCAGATAATTGGAGGCCACGTGGGCGTACAAATGATTCACGCCCAGAAAGGGTTTCCCGGTGATGAGGCTCAAAGTCTTCCCGGTATTGGCTCCCACCAGCAAAGAGCCGATCAGGCCCGGCCCCAGGGTGGCTGCAAAGGCATCCATGTCCTCCAATCGGCATCCAGCCTGATCCAGCGCCGCCTGCAGGGCAAGATTCACACTCTCGATATGCTCACGGGCGGCAGCCTCTGGCACGACCCCGCCAAACTGGGCGTGAAGCGCTGTTTGAGAAGTAATTACATTGGCCAACACCCGCCGACCATCTTCCACAATGGCCACGGCGGTATCGTCACAACTGCTTTCCAGGGCTAAAATTTTTCGATAGGCAGGCATATTCTGGTTTTTCCGGCTTTTGTCAGACCTTTCAGGCAGCTGTTTCCAGATAAAGATTCCCCGGGAATTACACAACGCCCGATCAAGGGTCTGGAACAGAGGCTGGATTTTAGGATACAATACACCTTACGTCAGGGATAGGCAGAACGCATGCAAATCGAGCGCATTTTTTCCAATCAGCCAAGCATCATTCGTCGGGCTATGCCTTGGGTTACCTTGTTTTCCGTTGTTCCGGCCATTATCGTCGTTAATTTGCTTTTTTTAAAATACTTTCCGGCACCCCATGCCCCCCAGAGCGACACCCTCCAATGGACAGACGGCCTGAATCCCGCTCATATCCAGCCCCAATCCCTGTATATCTACAATACCAGAGACACTAACCAGCTGTTTGGCAACTTTTACTACACGCTGGGCACCCAACTGGCCGCCCGGGGACAAATCAGCTCGGCTGAGACGATGCTGGCCAAGGCTGCCAAGCTCACGCCCAGCAATCCGTATGTGCACATGAACTACGGCATTGTGCTGGAAGCCCTGCAAAAAAGCGAAGAGGCCCTGAGTCAGTATCAGGAAGCCCTGAAGTACGCTCCCAGACTGGTACAGGCCCACTACAGCATTGGCTTGCTGCAGGACAAGCTGGGACGGATTGATGCCGGGGTGGCCAGCCTTAAAAAGGCCCTGGAAATTACACCGGACAACAATTTCATCAACTACGATCTGGGTGTGTTATACGCCAAAAAAGGCGATTACCCCAATTCCGCCGTTTATTCCCAAAAAGCCTTTGAAGGGCAGGGCAGTGACTTTGCCGAGGCCTACAACAACTACGGCTACGCGCTGGCCCAAATGGGGCGCTACAGCGAAGCGCTGGAGGCCGTGGAACGTTCTTTGAAGCTGAAACCCGACAGCGCGGCAACACTGGACAGCAAGGGCTTCGCCCTGTACGGTCTGGGTCGTTACGAAGAAGCCCTGGCCGCCTACAACGAAGCCCTGAAAATAGACCCCACCATCGGGGAAGTGTATCTGCACCTGGGCCAGACCCAGGAAAAACTGAAAAAATACGAGCAGGCGGTAAAATCCTATGAGACATACCTGCAACTGACTCCGGACGCTTCTGACAAAAGCCAGGTGCAGGCCAAGATCGCGGAGGTCAGGAAGAAATGGATCACCAATCCCCCCTCCTCAAGCAAGTCCCTCAAGTAGAAAGCCCTAAAACGGCCCTGAAGTCAGGACTTAGAATACTTGCCTGTGCTTTAGTAACCGGTGGCTTGCTGGTGACCCCGACGGCCCGGGCAGATAGCAGTAAACTGCCACAACCAGCGGGTAACAGTTTTACGCCCCCCGGAAACAACGTTACCGGGCTCGCAAAAACACAGAGCGGCGGCAACAACAAGCTCAACACGGGCCCGCAGGCCCAACCCAGGCCCACCATCCAGTCAATCCCCACA
>DAIDMR010000180.1 GCA_027448865.1 Vampirovibrio sp. | reverse complement strand
AAGTCCGACGTGGAAGCCCGCGTGAAGCTGATCAAGCGTCAGATCGAGGAAAGCGACAGCGAATACGATCGTGAAAAACTGCAAGAGCGTCTGGCCAAGTTGGCTGGCGGGGTTGCCGTGATTGAAGTCGGCGCTGCCACTGAAACCGAACTGAAGGATAAAAAGCTGCGTCTGGAAGATGCCCTGAACGCCACCCGCGCCGCTATTGAGGAAGGCATTGTGCCCGGCGGTGGTACCGCTTTGCTGAAAGCCACCCTGTCTCTGCAAAAATTCGCAGAAACCCTGAAAGCCGAAGAGCGCACCGGTGCCGAAATTCTGGTTCGCGCCCTGGAAGCCCCTTGCCGTCAGATCGCCGACAACGCTGGCGCTCGTGGTCAAGTGGTGGTTGAAAAGGTGAAAGAAGAAGCTGGCAACATCGGCTTTGACGCCCTGAACGGCGTTTACGTCGATATGTTCGCCGCCGGTATCGTCGATCCGCTGAAAGTGGAGCGCTCCGCTCTGGAAAACGCAGCCAGTATCGCTGGTCTGCTGTTGACCACCGAAGCCCTGATCGTGGATATGCCGGAGAAAAAAGGCCCCGCCATGCCCGCCGGTATGCCGGGAATGGATGACTACTAGATCGTAGTTTTCCATCCAAACTCAAAAGCGACGGGCCTCAAAACCCGTCGCTTTTTTAAGATCATTCCTTGCTGTCATTCCCACGCAGGTGGGAATCCAGTAAGTCGGTTAAGTTGTTCGTTTCAGGACTGATTGCCCCTTTGGCGCGGTGGATTCACGCCTGGGCGGAAAGGATAAACAGCACGGCAAAAGATGCAGACCAGAATTTTATAAAACTGATAACGGCTCACAAAGGCCTACTGTAAGGGGCGATTGTTGTTCATCCCCGGCCAGAAAATAGCCGGTTGAGCGCTGCCCGAATTGATCAGGGTGGGCCCGATATTAATTTCCGGGTTCGGATCTTTTATCCAGGAGTCACCCGCATAGTGACGCCCTGCGCCACTCCAGATACGATGCTCGGGGGGCAGGATCGATTTTTTCAACTGCTTCTGTTTAAGCTCGGGATGTCGTTTTTCAATGAACCGATTGATGAAAGCGGCCACCGGAGCCCCAATCATCAACCCGGAAATGACGTAGCCCAAAACAGGGTTTAACGCCCTTAAACCTTTGACAAAACCACTTTGAGAGTACCGAATATTGCTCATCAGGTTCTTGGCGATGCGACGGTTAGATTCTCCCTGCAACGGCTTCAGGGCATCCTGTTCCAAATGGGTAAACTGCTGGTAAGCCTGCTCCTTCAGATGTTTCAGCTGTTCCAGCACCCCTCGGGAATCCTGCAAGACCGCATCAGTGCGCCCCTCCGATTTCAACCGGGCCAGCACATCCACGTTCTTATCCAGTTCCTGAGCCAGGGCCTTTAAAGTGTCACCAAAACCACGCAAGTTTTCATCCCCGTGACTAGAAAGTTTCTCCAACCAGTCCTGAATGACCTGACGCTCGGGAGTCGATTCCTCCCGACGGCCCAGCGATTTATAGAGAATCTCGTTATCAATGCGACCATCCACCTTGGCCATCAGCTTGAATAATTTAACCCCCGCATAACCCAGCGTTAAGGTGGTGGCCGTATTGACCAGTGTTTTGACCTGTCCCAGGCCCGTTTCTTCCTTACCGGCCCGGTAAGCGGCCAGCGCAATCCCCAACAATGGATATAAACCCGTGGTATTGGCCAGCACCAGATAAGCCAGCGTCGATTCACCCAGCACCCGCAACCAGGCGTTACTTTCCTGACCACTGCCCTTCAGACTTTCCCGGCCCTGATTATAAAGCAGACCGGAGCCAGCCACGATCAAGGGCATCAAAGGGCGAAAGCTAATCTCGATGGCCTTACTGGTAGCCGGGCCCGGTTGACCCCGAATAATGCGTTGCAAACCGGAGGCCAGCCCCTGCACCACGGTGGCGCTGTTATTGCCAAAACGCAATTTGGAGAATGCCGGGCTTAAGCCAACAGGCTGCATACCATCATGCCCTCAGTTGGGTAATCTGAGAGAGAAAACCAGCTAAAGGCCAAAGGATGTTAAAAGCACAAGATTTTATTTCAAAAAATTTACAATCAAAGCAGGGAGCCCAGCGCCCGATTGATCTTTTGCAGGTAAGGCATGCAAACGGAGCTGACCCCGTTGCGATCCACGTAACCCGGCCCCTGATAATAGGCGGACAAAGCGTATTCCAGATTGCCGTTGTACTTTTGCACCAGCCAACCCAAAAAGCGAGCTGTGCCAGCAATGTTATCCACCGGATCGTAGGGGTTCAGCACGCCCAGCCACTTGGCCGTGGCGGGTTTCAACTGGCCCATGCCAATGGCGCCCGAGGAAGAGACCGCATCGGAACGAAACGAGGACTCAATGGCAATCAGGCTGGTTAGCAAACGATAATCCACCCCGTAGCGCTCGCTGTAGCGCACAATGGCATCGGCGATGCTGCCGATCTGTCCGGCGGGCAGATTTCGGTTGTAAGTTTGCACATAATTACTGACCGCCGATACCTTTTGACGCAGTAATTCGGTGTTCTCGGCAGCCATAAAAGGAGCGTTCATGGTGACGGCTTCGCTGATTTGCAAAGGCGCTTCACCCAATGACTCTGCTTTGGCCGCCTCCAGCTCCACACTGGATTCCTCCGGCACCGTGGCCAAAGCCGAAACCGACTGTCCTAAACAGAGACTCACGCTCACCGCTAAAACCAATTGGGTACTGAACATCCAAGAATAAGAAGTCACACGCATTCAAACTCTTCCACGTTACCTAACTCAACTGACACAGGGATCTGAAAACGATCCGCACTTTCATTCAGGAAAGAGACTCTCTGTGTTGCTCACTGCCATTACGCTTTCCAGGCGAGTTACTTTCAAAACGATGCGCACACTTTGGCAGAGCCAAACGGAGCCGCTGAAAGTAGACCTCATTATACCGTCATCATTTTAAAATCGGGAAGCCCTAGCCCAAAGATTCCCGTATACGGATGAGATCCGCAGGGGTATCCACGCCCACCGGCGCTTCGGGGACTACGGCGGCATAAATCATCAGCCCGGCCTCCAGGGCTCGCAATTGCTCCAGTTTTTCCAGTTGCTCCAGCGGGGAGGGTGGCAACTGGGTAAATCGTTCCAGGGCAGTTCGGCGATATAAATAAAGCCCAATATGCCGATACGCCCCTTGCGGGGGCAATTCAGAAATACCCACGGGCCTATCCCGGTGATAGGGCACAGGAGCGCGGGAAAAATAAAGCGCCTGCCCGTGCGCGGTCAGCACCGCCTTCACCAGATTGGGCTCCTGCCAATCGCCCACCGTATGAATGGGCGTGACCAGGGTAATAATATCAGCCCCCACAAATCGCTGAATACCCTCAAGGGCCGCCTGCAAATGAGCGGGATTGATGAAGGGCTCGTCACCTTGCACATTCAATACCCATTCAAACTCCGGCAGGGTCTGGGCCACTTCCCACATCCGATCTGTGCCGGAGGGATGGGCCGGGGAGGTCATGGCAACCTCCGCCCCAAAGCTCCGGGCGGCCTGGGCAATCCGCTCGTTATCGGTGGCCACAAGAACTCGCTCAATGGCTGGCACTCCCCGCACCCGCTCCCAGACGTGCTGGATCATGGGCTTGCCCTCAATGTCCACCAGTGGCTTCCCCGGAAAACGAGTGGATGCGTAGCGGGCCGGAATGACTGCCAATACTCTGGGTTGCTCAGAAGCAGGATGACTGGGGCTCACTGGCTGTCTCCCCTAACAGAACCGACAAAATGTTTTACACTAATAGTTACTCACGAATAGGCACATACCGTCGTCCCGGACGAACCCAACCCACGCCCACCAGTTATCCGTTTGCCCTTAGTACAGGACCAACACCCTATGCCCGATTCTGCTCTTGGTTCCAACGCTTTTGAACAGGCGCTCCACTCGGTCATCCCCACCGAGCAGGTGAATCCCCGCACTATGGATATCGATTTACTCTCCACCGAAGAAGTGCTGCGCAAAATTAACGCCGAAGATCAGCTGGTGGCGCTGGCGGTCGAAAAGGCCATCCCTCAAATCGCCATCACCGTGGACGCCATCAAGACGGCCTTTAACAAGGGAGGCCGACTGTTCTACTTTGGGGCGGGCACCAGTGGCCGACTGGGCGTGTTGGATGCCTCCGAATGTCCCCCCACTTACGGGGCGCCACCGGAGCTGGTGCAGGGCATCATCGCCGGGGGAGACATTGCCCTGCGCCATGCCGTGGAGGGGGCCGAAGATTCCGCTGAACAAGGAGTACTAGATGTACAGCAGGCAGGCCTGAAAGCGAATGATGTGGCCGTGGGCATTTCCGCCAGTGGACAAGCCCCTTACGTGGTGGCCGCCATGCAGGCCGCTGAAGCCCTGGGTTGCTTCACCGCCGGATTGACCTGCGACCCCAACTCCAAACTGGCCCAGGCGGTTCGTCAAGCTATCGTAGTGGAAGTGGGGCCAGAGGTAGTGGCCGGGTCCACCCGTATGAAAGCGGGCACCGCCCAAAAGCTGGTACTCAACATGCTGACCACCGGGGCCATGATCCAGACCGGCAAGACCTTTCAAAATTTAATGGTGGATGTGCAACCCACCAACCTCAAGCTGAAAGCAAGAGCCCGACGCATTGTGGCCGCCCTGGGGCAGGTCAGCGCCGAGGAGGCCGCAGCCATTTTGGAAGAAACCCACTATCAGGTAAAGCCAGCCATTTTAATGGCCCGTGATAAAATGACTCAATCGGAGGCTCTGGCCCGTTTAAAAGCAGTTTCCGGGAAACTGCGACTGGCCCTTCAGCCCGGCCCTTCTGCCAGCCCTTCTGAATGATGGCCAAAAGACTTCATTGGGGAATAACATAATCAGCGATTCCCTAATCTGCCACCCATCTGCCACCCATTAAAAGCACTGAAAGAGGGAACCCCATGAGTTTATTATTTGATCGCCTTCTGCAAAAGTCCGATGCCAGCCTGTTAACCCTGATTGAGGATGAAACCAGTTGGACCCTGGCCGAATTTCGGGAGAAGGCCATCCGGCTGGCCTCTGTCCTGCAAGCCAAGGGCATTCAACCGGGCGATCGGGTTGCCCTGATGTTCATGAACCAGAAAGAGTATCTGGTGGGCTTTTTCGCCGTTTTATACGCTGGGGCCATTGTGGTGCCCATTAACGTGTCCATCCCGTCCGAAGATATTATTTACGTGGTGTTAAATTCCGGCAGCAAACTGATTTTAACCACCTACACCTTCAAACACTGCTTTGAAGGGCGACCCATTCCGGTGATGATGGCCAACCAACCGCCAGAAGACACCACCTATCCCAGCCTGGAAGCGGCCATTGAGCAGGGAAATCCGCAATTCCCGCAAGTGCCCTTTGGGGACGCCCACAGCATGCGCATTTTAATGTACACCTCCGGCACCACCGGTAAGCCCAAAGGGGTCATGCTCAGCGAAAATAACCTCATCGCCAACCTGGAAGGCATTCACCCCATCTTCAAATTTTCCAACGCAGAACGATTGCTGCTGGCCTTGCCCTTGTTTCACGCCTACGGCCTGATTATTGGACTGTATGCGCTGGATGCTCAGGCTCCTATTTATCTGGTGCCCAACTTTGCCCCCAAGAAAATCCTGCAAACCCTGGTGGAAGGACGCATTACAGTATTGCCTCTGGTTCCCACCATGTTCAGCGTTCTGCTGCACAGCATCCAGAAAGTTGGGGCCGAGAAACTGGCCCACTTAAAAGCCTGCATCTCCGGTGGCGCCTCTCTCCCGGAAAAATTGTTGCGCCAGATTGAAAACAGCCTGAATTTGGTGGTACTGGAGGGCTACGGCCTGACTGAAACCGCCCCGGTGCTGGCCGTCAATCGTCCCGCGGTGGGCTCGGTGCCCAAGTCCGTCGGCCCGGCCTTGCCCAACGTGCAACTTAAACTGGTGGACGCTGAAGGGAAAACCATCGAGTGGCAGCCCGGTCAGGCTTCGGCGGAAGGCGAAATTATGGCCAAAGGCCCCAACGTGATGCTGGGCTATTACAATCTGCCCGAGGAAACCAGTCAGGTGTTTGACGCCGAAGGCTACTTCCACACCGGAGATTTGGGACATTTTGACGCGCAGGGAAACCTGTTTATTTCGGGTGGGCGCATCAAGGACTTAATTATTAAAGCGGGTGAAAACATTGCCCCGGTGCGCATTGAGGACGTCCTGTACCAACATCCGGCCATTCTGCACGCCGCGGTCATCGGCATCCCCGATGAAAAACTGGGCGAAGATATTGTGGCCTGCATTGAACTCAAAGAAGGCGCAGCCGCTACAGAAGCAGAACTCAAAAAATTCTGTCAGGAGCATCTCCCCCCCTTTATGATACCCGCCATGATTCGCTTTTACGATGAGTTACCCAAAAACCAGACCGGCAAAGTCATTAAAAAGCAGCTCCGAGAAGAAAATCTGAATCTGCTGCAAAAAGCGGGCAGCTAAGGGCCTATTCGCTGGCAAGCCTTATTTTTTAGGGTTGGCTTTAAAGGTTAAACCGCCGCCCAACAAGGCGTCCAATTCGGCTTCACTCAGCGCCCCATCCAGACTGGTGGGTGGCTTAGGTTTGCTACGCATACTGGCGAAGGCGTCTTCCAGGGCCAAATCTCCATTGTCCGGCTTTTGCCGACGATTCAGGGGCCAGCTGGATTGAACCTTGTTCCACAACTGGTCTTTGGTGTTCAATAGCTTGTCTTTCCAGGTGGCGGGCTTTTCGGCCAACAAGGCATCCCCAAAGGGATCGGTTTCCGCGAAGGGGTCAGCCACCGAACCGCCATTGGCTCTCTGCCTTTGGGTCTTGGCGGCCTCTTGACGTTCCTTCAGGCGCTCTTCCCGGGCCATGTCCGCCAGTAAAGCCGGATCAGGCTCTTTCCGCAACCACTGATCAAACTCGGTGGCCAGCTCTCTGGTTCCCGGATCCAGCATGCGAATCAATCGGTTGTCCACCGCCTGGGGCATTTTTTTAAGGGCCTGCTGAATCTGGGCACGGGCTTTTTCCACTTTAGGGCCAATGTCCTGGGCCAGCGCGTCCAGATCCACCCCGTTCAGCTTCTCCAGTAACGCAGGGTTTTCTTTCATAAAGCTGGCCACCACCGTTCCCACCTTTTGACCCATCGCATCGGCGGTCAAGGGCTGGCTGTTATCGGTCAGGCTGGACAAGGCAGAGGCCAGACCCGGTGTTTCCGGGGCAGAAATAGCAAAAGGACTGACGTTCACTCGCGGAGCGGCCGAAAATGAGCCAGGGACAGCGGTCGGCTGAAAACCAACAGACCCGGGCAATGCCATGGCCGGAGGTAAGCCCGCTGGAAGACCCGACGAATTAAAGCCAGACGCATTAAAGGGAGCTGGCCACTGTGAACGCCCCGCAGTCATCCCAGAAGTCATCCCCGACGTCATCAACGTGGGCAAAGCCGCCGGAGCGGAGAAAGCAGGGGCAGGGAAAGGCTGGTGAACCGAAGGATAGAGTGGCCGCTGAGGCAAAGGAGCAGTTAACCGGGGAGCGTTGGAGTATGGATAAAGTGAGGGGCCGGTCAAAGTCATTGCAATTCACCCTGTTGTGCGGTTGTAAATGGAGTCCCACCTGGGGAGAAAGAACAGACCTGACAGCCTGATTGGCCACTATTTCGGCCAAGGTCTACCAGCTGTTTTTATAAAATCTCACTCACGTAAAACCCGGTCAAGGAAAAAAGTTGCCACAGCCATTACACAATAATCTTCGGTAGGGCTGCCCTCACCGAATCTTAAACAATCATCCGTTTCCCGCCATTGCCGTTCCACGCCATGAACAATGGGGCAGGGTGTATACCGCAAAACACCAACGGAAAAACACGGATGCAAAACCCGCGTGGTGGCCGTTGAATAAGCGTGAAAAAATCAGCTAACTGTTTTTCCTGAAAGCGTGAGCATCCTGACGGGTGGCTCGTTCCCGCAATAAAGCCGCCGCGCTTTTCAGATGACTATTCAAGACTCGGGGCTGCTGAACGGCCTGCTTCAGCAACTGCTCCCATGAAGCGTCCAGAGAGGCAATTTCCTGAGAGGGACGCGGGGGATGTGCTGCCATTTTACCCGCAGGCGCTTTACCTGTCATCGGTTCAGACGGTTCAACGGACGATTTTTCCGGCTCCAGCGGCAAAAAAGGAGAAAATCGTCCTGCCCTGTTTTTGGGCTCAGCCACCGTGCCGGAATGCGCTTTCGGAGCCGATGGGCTAACACGCTCGGGCAACTCCGGGTGATCGGGGGCCGTGGCACCAACCTCCTTCAGCATACTCTCAAACACTCGGCCCAGCCCGGTGCGATGCACGCTTTTATACCGCTCAAAACTGTCTTCCGCCGCTTTCTCATAGGGTTGACGATCCTGAATTTCACGCATGGGAGCCTGAGGCACAGAAGAAGACCCGGAAGAAGGCCCGACACTGACCGACGCTGACATACTATCCGCACCGTTGGGGGTAACGCTCTCTTCCTCGTCCTGAGTGGCAGAAGTCATCGATTGCCCCAGTGCTTCCAGACTGCTCAGGTGGCGCTTGACCATTTCCAGGGTATCGCCCATCAGCAAGCGTTCTTTCACCCGCAGGAAAAACTGAAGATCGGGTTCGGTAAAGGCCAGATCCCCTTTAAACGATAAATAACCCGACGCTTCATAGGCTGCCCGGGGCATTTTAAAAAACTGCGACAAGCGAACCAGAACCGTTTCGGTCAGTTTCAGCTTATCGGCCGCCTCTTGCAAGGAATAGCATACATGCGTCATTCAACAGTACCCGGTATGGTGTGCCCCTACAGGTGTATCCATTCATTATAGGTCAAACCGCCAGGATTGTGTCCAGACTGGCAAATTATCGGCATTAAAAGCGCTGCCAGACGGTTTCCGTCTTACAAGGCAAAGGCGGAAATCGCGTACTGAAAGTTATTAACCGGCTGAGCCCGAGCCTGCCAGGCGTAACATACCAATTGGGTCAGGCAGGCAATCAGCACCAGACTAAACACGCCCGGCAGTAATAATTCCCACAGCCAGTGTTCAGAAACTTCCGACTGAGGAAGCCTTCGTTTACTTTCACTGTCCATTTCCCTTTTCCCCTTTTCAATCAATACCATCCGTCCGTAAACGCGCATCAAGTCTGGGCAGGTCACATCACAGACACAATAATTATTCTCCTCGTAGCCCTTTCCAATGGCATAAAACCCAAATGCCTTCTGAATAAAACGCTTTGCCTCAACCGGCATTCATCACAGCGGCGATCTTTGACCCACGAACCCAATGACTTCCCTGATGCAACTTACTTCAAGCTCTTCAATTTTCAAGCTCTTCAATCGCATAAAAACAGTATATCCATATTTCTTGCTACAGATTTAACCAGTTCGTCACACATCCCCAAAATCCTCCATCCGGAGTATCAAGTATCGACCGCAACTTTCGATACCTAAAACATAAATCCACATCTCTCTCTTTCTTTCCCTGATGAACCACACGGTGCCCCTCAAAAAGGCACCTTTTCTTTTTCTTCTCCACAGGCAGAAAAGCCAGAGCCCAAAAAGACAGACATTTGCGGTAAAAGCAGCCTAAAATTCTACGTACAGGCTGCATGGCTGATGGCTGGTCACAGCGTAAAAAGCCTTTCGTGTATCCTGATCCAGGTTGATCACCGTGTAGGGAACCTTCCAAGGAAAGGGTGATAACTGACGATGCACGGAAAAAGGGGAATCCAGCGAGCCCCGATCATGACCGTGTACCAATGCCTGAACCCCATTGTTGAAAAAAGGCAGGTTGTCCTTCTTTTTCAGTGGGTCACGCCGCCATAAAAACCCATGTCCCGGCTCCAGACTCTCCAACATTTCTTCCACTGGGGTTTTCAGGACGTTTTCCTCAAAGGCCCTGCCCGCATAGGTTTGCCAAAAACGATTGGCCCAGGTCTGCCAAAAACTCACATCGCTCAACCGGGCGCGTCCGGATTTGCTGTCGAACTGAGGGGTAGGGGCACAATCCAGATAACGCTGGGACAAAACATCATTTAATCGTGAAACTTCGGTCGCGTTAACAGGGGCATGGGTAAACAAGGTCTGGGCTTCAGGCACATAGTGAACCAACTGGGATCCTTGCACATACCGGCGGTAACGCTCCCGTAAGTCCAAGAGGGATCCCGGGCGCTCTTCAGTTCGCAATGCCACTCGTACCGCCTCTCCTTCAGGGTAAAGCGACAGACGAACCTGTGGGTCCTCATCCGTGGCGATTAGTACAGAACGCCCCAAAGAGGCCGCCACGCTCCAACCCACCGGAAACATGCCATAAATCAGGGTTTGCATCCCGGCATGATCATGATTAGAGGCCAGTGTAATCAGGCGTTTGGGATTGTCGCGGGTAATTTGATCAATCACATCCAGGGTTAAAAAGTCCAGGGCTCCCCTATCAGACAAGACATCGCCTATTAACAGTAACTGCTGCCCGTCAGCCCCTGTCCAGCGAAGTTGTTGAATGAGCGGCCTTAATTGCTGATAGTACCCCTGATACCGTTTCTGCCGCTGAGTGATGTCATCAATCGCCTCCTGAGAGAAAGCGGCCATTTGCAAGAGTCTTTCAGAGCGTTCCAGAGAATTCCGGTTAATACGAGAAATGGCGTATCGCCGGAAAGGATTGGCATCCGTTGGATACTTGGGCTCCGTCAAAATATCCTGGGCAAACGCATCGGAAATTTCCCGGAAAGACGCTGCGCTGTCCGGGGGCATGGTGGCCAGCCCAGTGGCCAGTAAGGTTTCTACCAGTTTTTGATAGGAACCGTGCAAATCACCCAGGGCGATTAATTTGGCGCCCCGCAGGTGACTTGCCAAATTCTCCGGCTGAATGGTGCGGGGCAGGTAGTTGCGAATAACATCTTGCGCATCGTCTTTTTGCCGCCGGTATACCTTAAAGGCATAGGGGATTTTTAATTGCTGAACCGCCCGCCCTTGTGCTGTCAATACCCCCTCCGGCCCGGTTCCACGAAAGCGCAAGGTGTCCCCTGACGGATCAGTCCTTAGATTGGCGGAGTGATCCACACTGGCCGTTCCGGACGCATCAGCGTTTTTCACAGGTAAGGCTGTTTTCCTGCCCGGCTTGTATGACCAAGTCCAGGATAAGATTCGTAAATCGGGAATTGGCATGGGCATCCTGATCCAATAATCGACGAGAGAAATTCCGAGAATACGATACTGAACAACAAGCTGCAATTAAAATTGCCCAAAACAGTCATTAATAACTGCCTGTACCGGATGAGATTCCCGGATTTCCTGATTTTCAATCGGTCCCAATACCCATCAGGACAAAGCATACGCTATAATAACGCTTATGCCTGTACACGCTCCTTTACTCTATCAAAATATTGATGAGGCTTACATTGCCCGCTGCCTTGCCCTGGCTGAACTGGGCGCCTGCACGGTCAGCCCCAACCCCATGGTAGGGGCCATTGTGCTGGATGCCGCCGGACGCAAGGTGGGGGAAGGCTACCACCAACGGGCCGGTGAAGCCCACGCCGAAGTCATCGCCCTGGAGCAAGCGGGCGACAAAGCCAAAGGCGGCACGTTGTATGTCAATTTAGAGCCCTGCAACCACTATGGCCGGACGCCGCCCTGCACCCAAAAAATTATTGAGTCCGGCATTCAGCGGGTGGTGTGCGGCACTCTGGACCCCAATCCGCTGGTGGCTGGCGCCGGGCGGGACATGCTGCAAAACGCCCGGATTTCGGTGCGCTACGGCTTTTTAGAGGCCGAATGCAGACGGCTGAACGAATTCTTTTTTCACGCCATTGTGCATAAAACCCCCTTTGTCACTCTAAAACTCGGGCTTAGTCTGGATGGTAAAATCGCCAACCGTCACGGGGAAAGCCAATGGCTGACCGGCGCCTTTTCCCGGCAATACGTGCACCATCTGCGCCAGCATTACGATGCCATTTTAACCACCTCGGAAACGGTGATTGCCGATGATCCCCAACTAACCGTGCGGGATATTCCCAATATTAAAAAGCAGCCCATTAAAATTATTCTGGATCGCCAGTTCCGGCTCAATCCGGATAAGTACCAAATTTTCAAAGGCGAAGCGCCCACCTGGGTGGTTACCTCTAAAACCAGCCACAATACCGCCAACGCTCAAAAAGCCAGAGCCCAGGGCATTAAAATTATCGAGCTGGATGAAGCTGGCACCGGCTTAAACCTGAAAGCCCTGATGCCGCAATTGGGCGAACTGGACATCAACAGCCTGTTTGTGGAAGCCGGTGGACGACTGGCCTCCTCCCTGCTTGCGGAGAATTTGGTGAACAAGTTTTACCTGTTCTACGCCCCCAAAATACTGAAAGATCAAATGGCTAAAGCCGCCTTTGGCCCCTCTTTCCAACTGGATTTGCCCGATGCCCCGCAACTGGAAATCATTCAAACCCGCCAACTGGATCAGGATTGGGTGGTAGAAGCGCAACCTTATAAAAAGGTGAAACACTACCCCGGCCTCATCAATACAGCCACCGGGCTTTAATTATTGAGGTTTCTCTTCTTCAAGACCCCTGGCAAGCCCTTGGAAAGAGTGACGGTGCAAGACGCAACCACTGCCACAGTGATGCCCCTCCGTCACGGGATTAGCCTCTGCTGCAGTCGACTCTGCAGCTCTACCATCCATAACCATTGGGGCGGATAAGACCACCTTGGCGCAAAAATGCCCACAAGCCTCACAGACCAGGGTCAGGGTTTCCAGCATGCCGTGCGTTCGTGTAAACACCTGCTCACACTGAGAACACCGATAGTGATAGGTGGGCATGGCAAAGGGCCTTTCCCAAAATCAGGAGCGCACCGTGAGCGCCCGCACTTTGGCGTACTTTAGAAAAACCTGCAAGGTATTGGCCATGGCCAGGGTTTGCCCGGTAATGCCCTTAAACAAACCACCCAGCAAGAAAAACTGCTTCCAGGCGGCCAGTTTGGTTTTAAAAATTAAACTGGCAGGCTTTTGAGCCCCGTTGGCCGTGCCATGCGCTTCCAGATATTGATAAGCGGCCAAGGTCGAGAGCTTGTTAATCGTGGCGAACAAGCTTTCCACGGTGGTAAACGGCTCATACCCCATGGGGCGATCCAGCTTCCCCACATCCCCATTGACGGCCAAACTACACTCCCAGTTGTCCCGAATCAGCCATTGCTTTTTGCGTACCAGTCGCAGCACCCGTTTGGGCTCGTCGCCCAGGGGCACCGAAATCCACTGGTTTTGAAACCT
Organism: Vampirovibrio sp.; assembly: GCA_027448865.1. Classification (GTDB taxonomy): domain Bacteria; phylum Cyanobacteriota; class Vampirovibrionia; order Vampirovibrionales; family Vampirovibrionaceae; genus Vampirovibrio. The sequence continues at coordinate 2,639 of DAIDMR010000180.1, read as the reverse complement.
GAGTTGCCGGGGGATGGTAAAGCCGTTCAGATGCGAAGGCGTGTTCAGCATGACTCCGTCAATCTCGTGCCGCAGCATCTCTTCCACCCACTCATCGGGCTCTACCAGCAGCAACCAATCGCACTTGCCGATGGACAAGGCATCCCGACGCACCACGTTTAAATTACGGGAGGGATGAAACAACACCTTGTCGGTAAAGCCCCGGGCAATGCTCAAGGTAGCGTCCGTACTCCCCCGATCAAACACCACCAGTTCATCCACCCAGTGCAAAGAGGATAAACAGCGCTCCAGGGTAGCAGCATTATTTTCGGTGATCACGATCGCCGAAATGGTTTGGGATTTGTAGGTCATCTAACGCTCACATCACTTCTTAACTCTAGAATACCAATAAATTTACAATTTGGAACATTTGATCTTCTGCTAAATTTTTTAAACAATTATTAGGCTGAGATCAGTTGAGCATGCCTTGGCCTTCGTGATAGCATTTTCACTATGGCTGGACATTCTAAATGGGCTCAAATCAAGCGCACCAAAGCGGTGAAGGACGCCAAACGAGGCGCCAATTTCGCCCAATGCTCCCGAGAGATTATTATGGCCGCCAAGCTGGGCGGGGGAGACCCTGAGGGCAATTTTCGGCTGAGAACAGCCATTACCCGGGCCAAAGCGGCGGGGGTGCCCAACGACAACATCAAGCGAGCCATCGAAAAGGGCACGGGCGTTGGCGGGGCGGATCAACTGGAAGACCTGTCCTACGAAGGCTACGGGCCAGGCGGGGTGGCCATTTTTATTGAGGCCATGACCGACAATCGCAACCGCACCGCCGGGGATATTCGCAGTTACTTCAACAAATACCAGGGTAATTTGGGCTCGGATGGCTGCGTGGCCTGGATTTTTGAGCAAAAGGGCCTCATTCGGGTGACCCAAACCAACCACTCCGAAGAAGCCCTGTTTGAGCTTGCTTTGGAAGCCGGAGCCACGGATTTTTCCGCCAATTCGGATGAGGAAGGTTTTGATATTTTTACGGAACCACTGGCCTTGAACGCGGTGGCCCAAGCCTTAACGGAAGCTGGAATTATGGTGGACTCGGCGGAAGTCACCCGCATTCCCCAAAACACGGCCAAGGTGGACAGCGAAGCGATTGCCAAGCCGCTGCTGAAGTTGATGGATGCCATTGAATCCCACGATGATGTGCAGCACGTGTACGCAAATTTTGAAATGGACGAGGCCCTGCTGGCCAAACTGGAGCAGCAATAAGACATGGTGGCTCTGGCGACCCATCACCTGCACCGCTTTTTCCGGCAGGTGAGCGAATCCGCACAGGAAGCCCTTATGCTGGGCGGCTCGGCGGAAGTAACGCCTCTGAACCAATGGACTATTATCGGGCTGCATGCCCGGCAAACCCTGCGCCTGCAAGGAAAAACCCTCGACTGGGTTGATCGGGAGAACCGCCAGCACCTTGACTTGACCGGCCAGCATGCCCGGCAACGCCTGTTTGAAACATTGGAGCTGGCCCGACAACAGTGCAAACAATGGCCCACCGAAAAACAGACACTGGGCTTGCCCATGGCCGGAGGCCTGGCCGGGGTGTTGGGGTATGAGTTTTACCGGTGGTGCGATTCCGGCTGGCAACAAGCCGCCCCACCCAAAACCACCGCTTGGCCGGAATTACAGTTGTTCGAGTTTGAGGACTGGTTGCTCATCAACCTGCAAACCGCAACCCTCACCGTTTTAAGCACAGATGCCCAACGCACAGCCACTTATCAACGGTTATGGCAAACGGTCTTGCAATCGCCCCGCCACCAAGAGAGACATTCCAGCGAGCCGGAGCTGAACTTAGACGCCACAGCCATGGCCAAGTATCTGGAGAGCTTTCAGGTGTCGTTTCCACCGGAAGACTTTACGCATGCGGTGGAACAACTGAAGCAGGACATTCTTAACGGGGAAATTTATCAGGCCAATTTATCGCTGCAACTGCAAAAAGAATTGAGCCTGGATCCCTACGCCCTGTTTGAACGGTTGTGCCTGAAGAACCCGTCGCCCTTTGCCGGTTTTTTGAAATCCGCACAGGGCGTTTTGGTCTGCAATTCCCCGGAACGACTGGGGCAACTGGATACGCAAGGACGGGCCCAAACCCGCCCCATCGCCGGAACCCGTGGGCGGGGCCAAACCCCCGCGGAAGACGAGGCCATTGGGCAAACCCTGCTGAGCAACGAGAAAGAACAGGCCGAACACTTGATGCTGGTGGACCTGGCCCGCAACGATTTGGGACGGGTCTGTCAGCCCGGTTCCGTGCAAGTGGATGAATTTTTGGTGCTGGAGCGCTACTCGCATGTCACCCATTTGGTCAGCAACGTGGCGGGACAACTGAAGACACAGGCCAGCGGCTGGGATCTGCTGCAATCCCTGTTTCCGGGGGGCACCATTACCGGCTGCCCCAAAATCCGCTGCGTGGAGCTGTTAAGCCAGTTAGAACCGGTCTCCCGGGGGCTGTACACCGGCAGTCTGGGTTATGTGGATGCGGCCAGCCCGGCCCTGGATTTTAACATTCTCATTCGCAGCGTCTACCTAAAACCACTGCCCGACCCACCCCCCACCGGTAAGAACTTACCGATGCGCTATAATGTGGCTGTTCATGTGGG
>DAIDMR010000179.1 GCA_027448865.1 Vampirovibrio sp. | reverse complement strand
GGCGTGATTGAGCGCATTGAAAACGGCTCATTCATACCCTCACGACGTTCCAAACCCAGCCCCGCCCAAAAAGAACGCCGCAACGTCCTCTCCCCGCTGACAGTGACCAAGCGTTGCATTCGCTATGAGCCCAACGTATTTACCCACCGCAGGCCGCTGATTCTGAAGCTGGCCCGGGCCCTGAATCAGCCGGAAACCAAAATCGTGCTGGTGGGTGGCCCTCAGGGCTGCGGCAAAACCAGTCTGGTGCGGGGATTGATTGAATTGATGGGCAGCCATCACGAGCAGTTGCTGTGGTTTGATGTCAACCGCCACACCGATTTTGAGGAGATTATCCAGTTTCTCATTCACTACATCACCTACGTCTGTGATGCGCAGACCCACACCGGCCACCCCACCAGCCCCGCCAGCGCCTTACCGGAAAAAGCCGCGGACGATCCCCTGAAGCGTCTGGAACAACTGATTGTACAGGTGTCCGGGATGCCCTTGTTACTGGTGCTGGACAACGTGGAGTACATTGTTGACCCGGAACTGCGCTTTAACTCCTACCCTTTTAAGGAAATGCTCAATTTCCTGCTGACCTTTCCCAACATCAAGATGGTACTCATCGGGGAGCGACTGCCCCATGCCGATATGAGCCCCAATCAGGAAGGGGTGTGCGACATTCACCTGGAAGGACTACCTCAGGCCGAGACTGTGAGATATCTGGAGAGCCTGAATCCGAAATCGGACGTCCCGCAAGCCGATGCGGCGGTACTGGAAAATATGCTCTTGCCCCAAACCGCCTTGCAACCCCTGCACGGCTTGTGGCAAAAAACCGAGGGCCAGCCCTGGCTGCTCCAAATCATCCAGCACCTCAACAGCCAGACCAACCTGGATTTTGCCACCCTGAACCGCCTGCTGCAAAACACGCTGGCACAAACCCAAAGCATGCCCAGTGGTCAGGAACCCACCACCCTGTCCACCCTCATCAGTCTGATTTACCAGCGTTTACCCGATCAGCAACGACGGCTGTTCCAGGTCATGGCTTTTTTGCGACACCCCGTGGACCCTGCCTCCTTGCTGGCCTTGACCGGACTCTGTTTTCCGGTTTTAGGCCCGACCCGGCTGGAGAAATCGGCCCTGCAAGATATTCTGGAGCACTCCCTGCTACGGGATTTACTCAAAGTCAGCTACCCCCCGCAAGAGGTGCTGGAGCATATTCGCAAGCGCCACAGCTCCGAAACAGGCAATGACTCCGCCGCAGCGGAAGCGCATCACAAGAAGTTCAGCCCCTGGTACGAGCTGTATCACAGGGCCAGGATCATCATTTACAGCAGTCTGCCAGCCAAGGAGCGGGAGCGCCTGCACGGGGTTTTACAGGATTTTTACCGGCAGGAACGATCCCAGGAGCCCGAACACCGCATCCTGAAAATTAAAAATCGGGCCCTGCTGGCCGAAACCAAGTACCATAGCAATGCGGCACGAGAACGCAAACCGGCCTCGACCGGGGGACTCATCACCAGCATTGATGAGCCGCCACTCTCTACCAAAACCTATCTGGCCGGGTTCAAGCAGCCGGTCAGCCCGGTCAATCGTCCCCTCACCTTGTCCGATTATAAAAACATAAATTTGCCAGATACTGTTCCAGGCACGGGGCCAAACGAGGCTCCTGCCACCCCGCCCGAAGAAGCCCCCTCCTTTTTGCATTTACTGCGCGAAAGCGGCCAGAAGCCTTTTCTGCAGCAGGAACTGGATGAATTAGGCTTGAGCGAGGAAGAGAAGCGTCTTCTGCAACAACAGAAAAGTCTGGGAGAAATGCTACAAGCAGAGGCGGCAGCCTCCAAAACCCTTTCCCAAAATCCACCAGAGCGGCCCTCCCCACCAGAACCCATCCAAACGCCCCCCGTGGATGTATTGTCCTCCGTGGCCAGCGTTCAGGCGGAAGATGAGCAGGAAAAAATCATTCAAGGGCGACTGGCCTCCGCCGTGGCCGCCCAAAACCACGGCTTGATCGCCCAGGAACTGGTTGAACTGGCGCGCTACCGGGCCTACCATGGCCGCTACGAAAGCGCTGGCTCTTGCCTGCAAAAGGCCCTCAGCCTGAAAGGCAGCGCCCCCAAAGACGTTATGGCCGAGGCCTATCGGCTCAACGGTATCGTCAACAAACAGACCTATCACCACAACACCGCCTTGGCCAGCCTGCAAAAAGCGGCCGAGCAAATCCGCAAGCTGATGTACGAGGATGATACCGTGGGGGCCGTGTGGCTGGGCCGACTGGCCCAGGTCTATCAGGATCTGGGAGAAATTTACGCCTATCGCCAACAAACCCCTCAGGCCATTGAGGCCTTTCAGCAAGCCTTACGCTGGTATCAATCCGCCGATAACCCATCGGGGCAAGCGGAAATTCACTTTCAGCTGGCCGGAGTGCATGACGATCAAGGCGATCTGGATGCGGCCATTGAGGCCTACCAAAAGGCGTTGTCGCTGGATCAGTCTCTGGGCAATCAGCTTTCGGCGGCGGCCACCCTCACCAATCTGTCCTCGCTGTACCAGGATAAACAAGACTGGTCATCCGCCCAGAATTGCCTGGAGCAGGCCCTGAAGTACGACCAGGACAGCCAGAACACCGAGGGCCAATTCAATACTCTGGAGCGCCTTTGCAAGTTGCAACGTCACCTGAAGAACTGGCCGCAAGCTGAGCGCTACGCACAACAAGGGCTCAGCCTCTCCATTCAGAATCGCTCCACCCTCTGGCAGGCCCAGTTTTACACCCAACTGGGCCGACTCCACGAAAGTCAGGCCCAATGGGCCCAAGCCATCCAGAATTTTCAGCTGGCCCTGTCCAGCGGGGCCAACACCTTGGCCGATGAAAGCCTGCGCTGGCTCTCCCACAAGGTTCAGGAACTCCGTGGCAAAGGCTGAAGGCCATGGAGGTGGGCCTGCGGGAAATAAAATTTCAGGATCTGATCGTAACGCTTGCCCTGCCGGGCCATTTCTGCGGCGCCCCACTGGCACAGCCCCACCCCATGACCCGCCCCGGTGGAGCTGAGACGAATTTGTCCATTGGGCAAAGCCTGCAACTGAAAGCGAGTCCCCGGTAACTTGTCCCAACCCAGACGCTGGCCCAACTGAAGCCAAAACTGGTAGCCACTCAGCCGCAGCGTCCCCATCTGCACCTGCAAGGGCCGCCCGCTGGCATCCACCCGGGTTACTCTGGGAACACTTTCTGTCGGAGCTGCATTTTGCAGAGGGATTTGCGGGTAAACCGATTGCCACTGGGCCGCATTGAGTACAGACACCGTGGGCTGGGAAAAAGGGGCCTTGGCGCAATAGGGACAAACCACCCCGCCCGCTTGCCCGGAAGCCATTGGCTTTCCGGAAAACCACCCGAGATCGCTGGTGTGTCCGCCGCAACTGGCATGGTAATACGCCTGAATGGCTTGCCCATTGCGGGTCAACGTCTGTCCCCACACCGCCCGCACGACTTGCTCCGCATGGGGCTTCAGGTAAGTCTCTCCCAGATACGCTTCCCGCTGGGTGGAATCACCCAACACATCTCCCGGCTTGTACCGGCTCAACCGGGTTTGAGTCAGAACCGCCTGCGCCTTCAGGGCTTCCAGCGGCCAAGCGGGCCCGGTTTCGCTGGAGATGACCACAGCCACGTAATGGCGAGCGGGCAGGGTATTGAACACCGTTAAGCGCCCTTGCCGGATCAAAAACGCCAACTGCCCAGTATAGCGTCGGGCTGGCAGGGTGCGGTTTCCATGCAGGGCGGTGACCTGAATGGACTGCCCCCCTGCGGTTTGCACGTTCAACCGGGTGCCCTGATAACACAAGCCCTGCCGTGGCCCGCAGCGGGCCCAAAGGCGCCCCTGAGACTGTCCCACCGTTAAAAGCGAGGCTGGAATGGACGACCCGGCAACAGCCTGAACCCGCAGGGCCCCTTGCAGCCGAAAGGTGTGAAACGTGG
>DAIDMR010000178.1 GCA_027448865.1 Vampirovibrio sp. | reverse complement strand
CAAAACCCGTTCCACTTCACCGGAGAAGTCGGCGTGGCCGGGGGTGTCCAGAATGTTGACCTTGTAATCGCCGTAGGGAATGGCCGTATTTTTGGCCAAAATAGTGATGCCCCGCTCTTTCTCCAGATCGTGGCTGTCCATGGCCCGTTCGGCCATATGCTCGTTTTCTCGTAAAATGCCGCTTTGACGGATCATGCTGTCCACCAGCGTGGTTTTGCCGTGGTCAACGTGGGCGATGATGGCAATGTTCCGGATACGATCGTTTAAAATCTGGGGTGCGGTGGCTGTTTCAGAAGTGGCGATTTCAGAAGTCATAATGGTCCTGTGTCGGTGACAAGTGGGGGTGGGGATGTGTGCGGATGCCCGCTGTTGCTTACCGGTTGACTTTTACTTAAAAGCTGCTTTTGTGTAACGTCTCATTTTGACCCGACCCGGTTTAGGTGTCAATTCTGGGTCTCAAAGGCGACCACTACGGGGAGGGGTGGGCCAGCAGGGCTGCGGTGAGAGTTTCCCACTCGGCGTTGGCGCTTTCCAGTAGTGTTTTTTGGCTTTCCAACGACTCGCTGAGGGCTTGCAGCTTCTGGAAGTCCTGCTGGATGGCCGGATCAGACAGTTGCGGCCCCAGTTCGGCAATGGCTGCTTCCAGGCGCAAAATCTCTTTTTCTTGCCGGGTCAGTTTTTTTTCGATTTCCTTGCGGGCCTGCAAGGGGCTGGGTTGACTGCCTTTACTGGCGGGGCTGGGCCCCACGGCCACGGACGTTATTTTCCTTGAGTCCCGGGCGGCTTTGCTGGCGGCGGCCTCCAGCGTTTTGGCCCGTAACTCATCCCGCTTGAACAGGTAGTAGTCGTAATCGCCCGCGTACTGGATGAGATGACCCTCGTAGATCTCCCAAATGTGGGTGGCCAGTTCCTGAATGAAAAAGCGATCGTGGGAGATGCACAAAATGGTGCCTTCAAACTCTTTAAAGGCTTCGGCCAGAACTTCCTTGGCTGGAATGTCCATGTGGTTGGTCGGTTCATCCAGCAGCAGGGTGTTGGGGCCGGTTAACATCAGCTTGGCGATGGCCAGCTTGCTTTTTTCGCCCCCGCTCAGGACTTCCACCGGCTTGAACACCTCATCGCCACTGAATAAAAAGCGGGCCAGCAAGCTGCGTACTTCCGTATGCGTCATCAGGGGGGCGGTTTCGTGCAGGGTGTCAAAAGGGGATTTTTTGGCGTCCAGCGTTTCCAGTTGGTTTTGGGAGAAGTAGCCCAGCTTGACATTGTAACCCTTCTCGATGGTGCCCGTGGTCGGTTCTTCCAGCCCCAGCAGCAGCCGGAACAGGGTGGTTTTACCGCAGCCGTTTTCCCCGAGGAGGAAAATACGCTGGTTGCGCTCGATATCGCCTTCTAACCCTTTGAATAAATGCTTGTCGCCAAACGACTTTTTGAGATCGCGCAGGCTGATTACTTCCCGGCCACTGGGCTGCGGTGGTGGAAATTTAACCGACATGCGGCTTTGATCCGTCTGGATGGTCTCCACCCGCTCCAGCTTGGCCAGTTGACGCTCCCGGCTTTTGGCCTGGGTGCTACGGTTGGCGCTGGCCTTGAAGCGCTCCACAAAAGCGGTTTGCTTGGCGATTTCTTTTTGCTGCCGATCGTAGGCGGATTGGGTGCGCTCGATCAGATCCGCTTTTTGGCGCTGGAAATCGCTGTAATTTCCCGTCCACACGGTGACCCCGCCCAGCTCCACCTCGGCAATCTCGGTGCAGACTTCATTTAAAAAGCGTCGATCGTGAGAGACCAGCACAATGCCGCCCGGATAGCCTTTCAGGAACTGCTCCAGCCATTCGCAGGACTCCAGATCCAGGTGGTTGGTGGGCTCGTCCAGCAGCAAAATGTCCGCCCCTTCCAGCAGCACCTTGGCCAGGTTGATGCGCATGCGCCAGCCGCCGCTGAAGTCATCGGTTTTACGGTCGTAATCGGTTTGGCTAAAACCCAAATCTTGCAGTAATCGGCTGATACGGCTGTCCAGCGTGTCTAAATCGTATCGATTGACCTGCTCTTGCACGTCGCACAGGCGGGTGATGGCCTCTGTCTGTTCATCGCCGGAGAGATGCTCCAGGCTCTCCAGAATACGGGTTTCTTCGGCCCGCAGGGTGTCCACCACCGCGTAAACCTGTTTCATTTCTTCATACAGCGTCAGGCCGGGGGTCAGTTGCGGCTCCTGGGAGAGGTAGTTGACGTGGCAACCGTAGCCATGGCTGACGTTGCCGCCATCCGGCTGATAAATACCCATCATGAGCTTGAGCAGGGTGGATTTCCCGCAGCCGTTTCGGCCCACCAGTCCCAGTCGGCTATCGGGCCGCACTTGCAGGGCGATATTTTCAAACAGGGGTTCTCCGGCGAAGGTTTTGGTGACGCCTGACAGTTGTAGCATGGGGCTGGGTTTACTCAGGTTATGGGGACGAGGGACTTATTATAAATATAAAACAGCACAGAGAGGAAGCCTGCCTTTTGATGGCCGGAAATTTACAGAGGGTGCTTGAGGTGCTGGAGGGTAGTGGTTGCGAAGCCGTTTGTGAGGGACTAACTGCCCAGTAAGGCATCTTCGGGATGTGGGTGAGGTTCTACGACAGCCAGACTCTTGCGTTCCTTGACCGTTTGCAGCATCAGGGTGGCCGCAATCATGGCCAGACCGCCGATGATCAGGGCCACGGCCACGTTGTCATTGAAGTAATCGTGGACTATTTTGCCCACCAGCAAGTTACTGACCACACCCGGCGCGGCGATAAAGATGTTGAAGGTGCCCATCATGACCCCTTCCTTGCCCTTGGGCAGGTGATCCGACAAGAGGGCGAAGGGAATGGACAACGTGGTGGCCCAGCCGATGCCAATCAGGCCCATGGCGATCATGATTTGCAGGGGGGAGTGAATGAACCACATGGAGAGGAAACTTCCGGCCATACACAGCAAGCCCAGGGAGTGCACCGCTTTTTTGGAGCTGAGCCCGCACAGCTTGCCGATGAACATGGAGAATACGAAGCAGACCCCATTCAAAATGGCGTAGCCGATTTGCACCAGTTGCACCCCTTCGGCGTAGCGGGCGCTGTGAGGATCGGTGGCCCCGAAGATATGGTGGGGCACATAGACGGAGAAGAAGGTAAACAGGCACATCAGGCCAAACCAGGTCAGGCTGTGGGCCAGACAGAGTTTGAGGCCCTCTTTGGGCATGCTGGCGATGGACTTGAGGGTGCCTACCAGAAAATTATCCTGCGGGGTGGAACTGGCCTCCGGGGAACTGTACTGGATGCCGATCGGCGGTTGCTCCGGGGTGGTCAGGCTGGTCCACAGCATGGCCAGCAGCATGGCCCCGGCGCCCAGATAAAACAATCCGTGCAGGCTGGGGAACTGGGCGGCAATGACGAAGGCGGCCACAGAGCCCAGACCAATGGTAAAGCTCATCATGGAATAGGCGGTGGCCTGCTGGCTGGGATGCACCACATCCGGCACCAGCGAGCGGTAAGGCCCCTGGGTGATGTTGATGCTGGCGTCCAGTACCCACAGCAAAACGGCGGCCATCCACAGGGCCGATACGTTGGGCATCAGCACCAGGGAGATCACCGTGAGAATAGCGCCCAGCAACAAAAACGGACGACGGCGGCCCATGGGCAAGCCGCACCGATCGCTCAGGGCGCCCACGATGGGCTGTACCAACACGCCGGTCACCGGGCCCGCGCAGTTGATTAAACCCAGCATTTGCGGATCGGAACCCAGACGCTCCAGCAAGGGGCCCATTTGTCCGTTCTGGATGGCCCAGGCGAATTGTATCCCCAGAAAGCCCACGCTGATATTGAGTAATTGCCAGAAATTTTTCTGTTTCCAGGCATCGGGGTCGATGAGTGGCTTGACGCCTGCAACACTACGTTTTTCCTGAGCGGTGGGAGTTAGAATTCCTGGCGGCATAACAACGATAATTCCTTCACGGCAGGTGCCATGTCTAAATGAAAACGGAAGCGAACGAGATGTGTGTCCATTGCGCTATCAATGAAAACCCCTAACGGACGCCTTCTATTGTCCTACACCGGCGCTGAATTGACCAGCGACCCGAAACCACTTACCCGAAATAAAACAAAATGAGGGCATTCAAGGACAAAATACAACTTTATATTTCTTCATCAGGGCGGTTGCTTAAGAGGTCGTGGTGGGCTTGTCTCGTTGCAAAATGCGGTTGGCCTTGATCTCAAACGCGGGGAATTCAGTCTTTCCATCTGCGGAAGTTTTGATCAATTCGCCTCCTCCTGTTCCTTCCTTCAATTTGAAGTACTCATCGGTATCAAGGTCCTTATAGAGAGTACCTAGTTTCAGGTGGTCTGACACCAGCGGTAAGGCATTGATGGTGCGCCCTGGTTCAGTCCATTGTCCGGTGACGTTACTGTAGCGATCGGAGTTGGTTTTGTCGTTGGTATCCAGCGCCGGGATTTTCTTGCCATTTTGGGTGTTGGGTTTACCGGTATCCACCAGCACAATGACCTGATCTTCGCCGTTGTCCCGAATGATGGGCAAAATGCCCAGCGCATCGTCGGTTTTCACCGGCAGAACAATCCCGTCCGTCAACACTTGTAATTGCTTGCGGCTGTTGAAAATTTGTCCCACTCGGTTCCAATACTTGCCAAATTCAGTGTCTTGGTCTTCCTTCATGCGATCGGTGCGGATGATGCTGCGGTTTTGGCTGTAAATATTTTTGGTAAATTCGCTGCCGCCTTGGGCGAACAAATCCGGCAGGTACACGGACGGGTTACCGGGCAGGGCGTTCTGGATGGCGAAAATACGCTCCTGCTTGGCCAGCACGGGGCGCATGGCCGTGTTGTAGAGCTTCAGTTTCAAGTTTTCAATCTGTTCTTGCGGGAGTTTCGTGGCCGTGAGTCCTGGGTGGGCGTAATGAAAGACCTCGTTCAGGGCCGTATCCAGAGGCATATAGCCAAAGTGGGCGCCCCATTTCTGGATAGCCTCATCCATGCCCTTCCAAATAGCTTCTTGCTGCGGGGTGGTGAGGGTGGTGGGATTGCTTTTCAGCACGTCTGCCATGGCGTTGTTGATGACCCCCCGCATGGCCTTGGCCTCACCCGGTTCGGCCATACGTTGTTTGAGGATAGCTTCGATGGTGTTAAGCGCTTGCGTCTGTTGATTTTTGTCTGCGCCCTTCAATACCGGGCTGAGTTCTGTCAGTTCACGCAGCACGGAGCGATCGTTGCTGCCCACACCATCCTGAGGGTCCAGACGTTTTTCTATCAGGCCACGCAGCTGGCTGGGGAACCGGGTGCGTAAATCCATGGGCAGGGCGCCCCGCAGGTAATGTTTCTCTCGTTCTGTTTTTTCATCCCACAGGGAGGCTTTGGCATCTGCCGTGTAAATTTCGGCGGGCCAATCAGGATTCTGGGTGGATAGCGTGCCCGGAATGTCGGCATTGCTGGCCGGTTGCAGCCATTTTCGGAAGGTGGTCAGCCACTTGTTTAAAGCGTCATCATCGGATAACCCCAGCGCTTGTTTCAATGCGGCCCGTCGATGGGCAAAGCCGGGCATGTGTTGCACTTCGTGCAGCCCCTGATCCATAAACTCCAGCAGGCCGGGCTTTTGGCTGCGATCCTGGTTGAACAGTTCCGGGTTGATCAGCAGGGCGTGGCTGGTGGTGCTGTAATCGTGGCTGGCGGTCAGATTCTGAAAATGGCGCTGGGCGAACAGGGGCACTTCCTGGGTCATTTTTTCCACATGGTTTTTCAGGAAATGGTTGGGCGTCATCTGGGAAGCCCCGAATTCATCGGGTCGCTGGGCGTAGTTGACCAGTTGCAGCAGCGGGCTGTATGTATGCTCCATATTGGGGGCGCTGGTAAAGGTGTTGTTTACAAACAGGCTCTTTTTCAGGGCCTGCCCTTCCTGACTGTGTTCATCGTCTCGGGCCAGTAAGCCAAAATCGGTCAATTCAGCAATCACCGAAGCCTTGGGAAACACGCCCCGCATGGCGTCGCCCAGCTTTTGTCCCCAGAATTCGTTGAGGTACTTCACCTGCTCCCGGAAGGCCTCACGGGCTTTTTCCGTATTGGGGGCCTGACGCACCTGATCCAAATCGGCCACGTCTTTAGCGGCGTCAATCCGCCAGTTTAAGCCAAATTCCCGTTCTTTTAGGACATTCGAGGCCAGATTGACCAGCGCGGGATCTAAATCCTGCACGATTTTTTCAACTTCTTCCCGAATTTGCACTTGCAGTGATGGCCCATTATTGGGGCCGGGATAATTCAGCTCCCGCAGGCGCTGGCGGATCAAAATGGGCAAACGCCGGGCCGCCTCCTTGGGGGAAGCCGCAATCAGGCTGGGCGGCACGCTCTCGTAGAAGGCCTCTTCCAGTTCCTTGGGGTTGAGGGCCAGCGCTTTGGCATCTTGGAGGCTTTTTCCGGTGATCAGGCTGATGTATAAAGGCTCTCCCAACTGATCGGCTACAATGGCCTGAATGGCTTCGTGGCGTAATTTTTGGCCTGCCTGAGTCTCTGGGTTCAGCTCGTTGAAAATCTGCTGCATTTTGCGGCCCACCGCTTTTTCAATGCGCGGGGAAAACACAAACTGGCTGAGATACTCAAAGGGCTTGCCCACATACGGAATGTCGATCAGGGTGAGAAAGCGATCTTCCAAAGCGTTCATCAGTTTGCCCTGCCGCAGGGGGAGCGATTTCAAGAACTGGTCTTCATTCAGGTTGGCCTTGAACAGGATGGGAAAAGGCACCGTGTTCAAGGGGACATTTTGCAGCAGGTTTTTGGCAAAGGCCTGACCGGTTTGGGCGGCCTCGTAGGTGTGTTCGCTGTTGGCAAATTCCTTGAGCGTGTCATCTTTGAAATGGTCGACTGGCAGGGCGGTTTTGGGCGGTAAAATACCGTAGGTTGGCTGAATATCCGTGGGGCCATCCTTCAGCGTTACATTTTCTAAAATCTCGGCCAGACTCGGGTCATTACCCCCATTGGCCGCTTTGAGTGCCTGTTTGGCTTTGGCCATGTTCACCGCCACCTGATGGGTGTAGTGGTTCATGACCATGCGGCTCCAGTAGTTGACGGCGCCTTTCAGGTAATTCACCACCTCGGGGCTTTGGGTGTTCATCAGGGCCACATCCAGTTGCCCATCCCACTTTTTGGAAGAATGATCGTTATCCGGGGTGGTCAGGCTCAGATTTTTCCAGTCCAGAAACTTGGCCTTGGGGTCTAGCCCCTCGCTGCTGGCTTCCAGCTTGGCTTTCACCTCATCGGGATTCACCGGGAAGCGGTACTTTTGCACGGAGTTTTTACTGCTTTTCAACTGGGCGGCCAGTTCCGGGCTGACCCGTTTGGGCTGGCCCTTTTCATCTTCCAGTCGGGGATCGTAGAGTTCGATGAAGGTGGGTTTGACTCGGTTGTAATCGTCCTGCACCGGGTTGTTAATGATGCGGATGGCAAAGGCGTCAAAGTCGATTTCGCTGCTGCCATTTTTGTTGTGGGTGGGCAATACCCCAAATTTGTAAGGTTCCTGGGCCAGGCTGGGCAGCTTGCTGCGATCGCTGGTCTCGTTTTCCCCGAAGTGGAACCAGGTACCCCAATACGGGGAGTTGGCCCGGTGGCGCAGGTTGGAGAGGATCTGCACCCCGTTCATGCCCTGATTGACGAAGGCTCCGTCGGCAAACACCTTCATGCCGTTTTTCAGCATTTGATCCAGTGAGTTTCGGAAGGTGGCCTTGTTGCGGAAGGTGTCGTTGAGGACATAGGGATCGGTGGTCCAGTAGCGGTGAGAGGACAGGTTATCCCCGCCGATGAACGGTTTGAACAGTACAGCGGAAAATCCCTGTTCCTTGAACTTGGGAATCAGCTCGGTCAAACCATCTTCGTGGCCTTGCCCGGCAGCCTTGGTGATGGCCTCAGCGTTGGGATGTTTCTCATCAACCGTCTGCCCCAGAGTGATTTTGTTGAATTTATTAAAATGATTGCGCACGGGCAGGACGGGCAAGCGTTTTTGTGCCGCTTCAATGTTCCAGTTTCGCGCTTCTCGCTCTTGGGCGTCCACTGCTTTAATCTGATCCTGGGTCAGGATGCTGTCGGCGTAAACATCCACCATGACCGAGCTTTTTTGAGGGGTTTGCAAATCGTGCAGGGCAATGCGGTTGAAGGTATCGGCCTGTTTGGTTTGGCTGTTCTGCACCTGTACCGTCTCAAGAAAATCCAGAGGCACTTCAACGGGTTTTCCCTTGGGATCCTGGGCCTCAAAGCGATAAACGGCCCCTGCTTTCAGGCCTTTGTAATTTTGTAAGCGCCAGTACCCGCTTTGGGCGTCTTTGGTTAAGGCAACGGTTTCCGCATTGGCCGCATCGGCATTGGGAGAACTTAAAATTTTGGCTTGTACTTTGGCGATTTTAGGGTCCTGAAAACCGGGCAGAAACAGCTCAAGTTTGTCTGGTTTGCCATCGGTTTTAGAATCAGTTCTATCATAGCGATATCCAGAAAAGCGAACGGTGGGTGGCTTGACACTGGTCACGGCTGAAAGTTTCCTTTTAAAGCAATCGTCAAAATCGACCTTGAAAAAATTGAACCCGTTTGTAACTGATGACTTGCCTGCGATTCAGTTCATTGTGTGAAACGCATGATGCGGCAAGGTTTGCAGACCCCTGAAAGTTTTACCTGCATCAGTCATACTATAAAAGTTCTGGCATGCCAAAAGTTGCGAATCAAATTCAGCGTGGGTTGCTTGTGAGTTTATCTGATTAAAAATAATAAAAGCAATTAAGTTAATAATCATGAAACCAGTTGGCTTTCCCGTGTGTTTCATGACAATTATTAGCATTGAGGGCTGTTATATGAGTAGCTCCAAAGACAGGGGTCTTGGTTCACCGTACAATCACAGCCCTACACATTTCAAACACGGTAAACACAATTCGCCGAAAACCGGCATGTATTCGAAAGTCTAGGGGTCTCTTTCGGTTTTTTTGCATGGGTATCACACCAATCAACACATCCTATCCCAATCCGGCTGGAGCCAGTCTCCGTCCCCTTTTCACGCCCTGGGGGCAGCAGCCCGTGACGTCGCTTGCCAGTCAGGCAAGTAGTGGGGTGAACCCGGCCTTGTTGTATCGCCAGGATACCCGCCCGGCTCCGGTCACCGAGTTGCTGGCAGACCCCATCACCCGTAAAAAATACGGTCTGAGTACCCCGTTTGACGATACTTTGCTGCGCTTGTCCCCCTGGGGCAAATTGAAGCTGTCGGCGCATGAAACCTTTGTGAAATTGCCTAAAACCCTCTATCACGGTTTGCGGGGCGATCAAAAATTCACCTTTTCCAATTTCCTGAACGTAACCAGCATTCCCTACTATCTGGGGGGCGCTGTTTTGGCGCTCAGCTTCCGGGCGGGGCGGGCCCACCTGGATTTTTCCCGCCAAGCGGTGGGGGTTTTGCTTTACTATCTGGGCACCCGGGCCGCCAACACGGGTATCGACAACTTCTACAAGGCCAAGACCGGTGTGGATTTAAACCTGCGCTTCCGTAAAGCCAATGGCGACGTGGAGCGGGTTTTTGCCAGTACCGATTTCCCCCGTTTTGACTTGCTGGAGAGCAAGGATTATCGCCGGATGATGACCCGTCTGGGCGTGCAAAAGGGGACGGAGACTGGCTCCAGCCGGATTGGGATAGGATGTGTTGATTGGTGTGATACCCATGCAAAAAAACCGAAAGAGACC
>DAIDMR010000177.1 GCA_027448865.1 Vampirovibrio sp. | reverse complement strand
AATTGTGGCCCAAATTGTGGCCAATGTAGAGGGGGCCTGGGGGAGGGAGGAAATCCGCTCCGGGAAACAAGTCGTCATGAAACGCGTCAGTCTGGTATAGTCAGAGTATGGATAGACTTTAGTGGTTTAAAGGAGACTGTGGTGCAGCGTTGGAAAAAAATGCAGGCCTTTGCCTTGGCATCCGTGGGAATTCTGGGTAGTTTATGGCTGACGTCCGCTTGGGCCCAGCGGGCCTTACAGGTTATTGGCCCGGATGGGCAACCGCAGGACATTACGGCCCGAAATTCGGCCCGAGAAGCAGACTCACTCATTCTCTACGATCCGGCCTTTGGCCCATCGACGCGCACCAATGGCTTTGGGGTGGAAGTGGTGGCCAAGCCGCTTTCTGTTAATCGTTCTCAGGGGCAAGAGGTCAAAACCTATCAGGTGTCCGATGTGATTAGCGTGTGGGATTGCCAGTCCAACCCCTTGCTCAGTTGCGGAAACGCCACCATTCCGCAAAATGGGGTGGTGTTATCGGCCATTGGTAGCAAGCGGGATTGGCTGAAAAATCTGAAACCCGGTGATCTGCTCAAGATTGAAGAGGCCTGGTTCCAGCAGCGGCAAACCCGCCTGGATGTGGTCAACCCGTCGGCCTCCAATAACCCCAATGGGTCGGGATTCCCGGGCTTTCGGGCCTCTAACCAGATTGTGATGTACGATGCCCGCTATCCCAAGCCCAACACCGGCACCAACGAATTTGGTTTTGAAGTGACGGTGCGCAACGGCATCGTGGTGGCTCAGGAAGGCTCCGATTCAAGCATTCCGACAGATGGCTTTGTCCTGAGCGGCCATGGCAAAGGGCGTAGCTGGCTGATCGCCAACGCGCCGCTGGGAGCCCATGTGGAGGTAGACCCGGTAGCGGGCACTGTGCGAGCCTATACCGACTTTAGCACCTACGTGTACCAGTTTGATCAGGAGTGGGCCAAAAGCCCTTGCGCGGATCAGGCCTGGAGCGCCACAGGCAGGCTGGATGCCGTCTGCAAGGCCATTCGGGATCAAAAAGAGGAAGCCCTTCGCCTCAATGCGGAAGGAAAAACCGAACAGGCCGCCCAGAATATCGCCCAGGCTCTGGAAAGTACCCACCGACGCCTGTGGGCCAGTTATAAGGCCTTTCCCGCCGACACCATCCGGGGGGCCTGGCATCGCCCCATCGAAAAGACGCCAGCCGCCATTGGTGAAACCCTGGATCGCCTGAAGGCCGCCGGGATTAATGCCGTCTTTCTGGAAACCTTTTTCCACGGATACACCATTTTTCCTTCCCAAACTTTTCAGGCTTATGGACTCCCTGCTGAAAATCCCAAGTTTCAGGGGGTGGATTTGCTGCAGAACTGGGTGCAGCAGGCCCATCAGCGCAACATGAAAGTGCATGTGTGGTTCCAGACCTTTTACGGGGGAACCAATGCCTACTTGCCGCCGGGCCCTATCCTGAGCCGTTATCCCGCTTGGGCCAACGTGCAGTTTGCCGCCCTGACGCCTCAGAAGCCCGCCGTCACTTCGCCAGTGGCTGGACAGCCCGCGGTGAACGGGGTGAGCCGGGTGTACAGCGCCACCAGCGCTTCGACCGTTTCGCCTGTCCCCGGATCAACCGTCAAACCCACCCCCGCCGTGATTTTGAAAACCCCGGAAAAGCCGGTGGCCTCCAATCTGGAGTTGGGCGCTTATTTTCTGGATCCGGCCAACCCGGAGGTGCAAGGGTTTTTGCTGAAACTGGTGGATGAAATCGTTAGCCGTTACGATGTGGACGGCTTCCAGCTGGATTATATCCGCTATCCCGCCAGTTTCCCCTCGGATCGCTTTAGCTACCGCAAGACCACTTGGGGTTACACGGAAGTGGCCCGAAAGGCCTTCAAGGCCCAGTATGGTATCGATCCGGCAGAGATAGACCCCAAAAATCCCGAGTTTGAGAATTTGTGGAAGGCCTGGAACGCCTACAAGGTTGCTCAGGTCAACCAGTTTGTGCAAAAGGCCACCCAGTTGGTTCACCAGAAGAAGCCTGCCGTGAAGATTTCAGCGGCGGTATTCCCGGACGCCGACAGCGCTTTGGCCGTGAAGCATCAGGATTGGGCCGCCTGGGCCCAGAACGGCTGGATTGACTTTTTTGCTCCCATGACCCTGACCAGCGCCACCAAGGTGGTGGAACGGGATACTCGTACCATGATTGGCCGCACGGCAGGCAAAGTACCCGTTTACTCTGGGATTTTTGGACCGTT
>DAIDMR010000176.1 GCA_027448865.1 Vampirovibrio sp. | reverse complement strand
AGAAACTATCGGGCCCTTTGCTGGATCGCATTGATATTCATCTGGAAGTGCCACGCCTGAATGAAAGTGAATTGCTCAACCAGCAAATCAATCAGGAGCCGGGTGCCTGCAGCGCCGAAGTTCGGGAGCGGGTGATTCAGGCTCGGCAACGGCAGGCCCTGCGCTTTGCAGGGGAAGGTATCCTGTGTAACGCCGAGATGACCCCGCTGCAAATCAAAAATGCCTGCCTGCTGGATACGGCTGGGCAGGGGCTCATGCAAAAGGCCATCCAGAAAATGCACCTGAGCGCCCGAACGTTTGATCGGATTTTGCGCATGGCCAGAACCATCGCCGATTTGGAGCAATCCGAAGTGGTCAGGGCCGCTCATATCGCAGAAGCCCTTCAGTATCGCTCCATCGACAAGCTGTATCGACTGCAAAAAGGCGCTCAAAGCAAGGCGGGTTAGCTGTTGGGACGTTTGATGGTGTTGTAGGCAATTTTGACCAGGCAGCGGCCTTTAACAGATCGAAAACTATTGGCTGGATCTTATTTTTTAACCTACAATACGACACTATGAGCATTATCGAAAAAGCAGATGTCATCGTAATTGGCGCTGGGCACGCCGGGATTGAAGCGGCCATGGCGGCTGCCCGCCTGGGGTGCAAAACTCTGTTGATGACCATGAATCTGGATACCATTGGCCAAATGAGCTGCAATCCGGCTATTGGCGGCCCTGCCAAAAGTCAGCTGGTGAAGGAAATTGACGCATTGGGCGGCGTCATGGGCATTTGCGCGGATGCCACTTATCTGCAATTGAAAACCCTCAACGCCAGCAAGGGGCCAGCGGTTCGCGCGTTGCGGGCCCAGTCGGATAAGGCCGAGTATCGTGCCTTTACCCGTAAATTGGTGGAGTCTGAGCCTAATCTCAAGTTGCGGCAGACCATGATCACCAAATTACACGTCAATCCGACCGACAATAGTTTTAATGCCGTGGAAGACAATCTGGGCATTGTCTATCAGGCCAAGGCCCTGGTCATTACCACGGGCACCTTCCTGAACGGGAAGCTGTGGGTGGGTGAAAAAAGCATGGGCGGTGGCCGTCCCGGAGAATCGGGCTCTTATGGTATCACCGGTTGCCTGGCCGATTTGGGCTTAAAAACGGGCCGCCTGAAGACAGGTACACCGCCGCGTCTGGATGGGCGCACCATTGATTTTTCCGGCCTGGAAGTCCATCCGGGGGATGCGGAGCTCCGATTTTTCTCGTTTTTGCCTAATCGACCGGTGCGGGAGCAAATGCCCTGCTATTTAACCCGTACCAATGAGGCTACCCACGCCCTGATTGATGAGAATTTGCATCGCTCGCCCATGTATTCGGGTTTGCTACAAGGGGCGGGGCCTCGTTATTGTCCCTCCATCGAGGATAAAGTTCAGCGGTTTCGGGATAAGGATAGCCACCATCTCTTCATAGAGCCGGAAGGCCGTGATACTTATGAGATGTACCTGCAAGGCTTTTCCACCTGCTTGCCCTATGAAATCCAAGTGGAGATGGTGCATTCCCTGCCGGGGCTGGAAAAGGCCGAAATTTTGCGGCCCGCCTGTGCGGTGGAGTACGATTATTTCCCGGCTTACCAGTTATTGCCCTCCTTGATGACCAAAGTGGCGCCGGGCTTGTTTTTAGCCGGACAAATCAATGGTACCAGTGGTTATGAAGAAGCGGCGGCCCAAGGCTTGGTCGCTGGCATCAATGCCGCCCGGTTTTGTGGGGAACAGGAACCGGTGGTCTTCACCCGGGAATCCTCTTACATTGGCACTTTGATTGACGATCTGGTGACCAAGGAAATCCATGAGCCTTACCGCATGCTGACCTCTCGCAGTGAGTACCGCTTGTTGCTGCGCCAGGACAACGCCGATCAGCGCCTGACCCCGCTGGGCCGGGAAATTGGTCTGGTGGACGCCCAGCGCTGGGAGGTCTTTCAGAAAAAGAATGAGGCCATTGCCGTTGAGCAGGAGCGTCTGAAAACGGTCAAGCTGGACCCCGTTGAAGGTGTGAATACCATCCTGGAGTCTCAGTGTGGTGAAGTGATTCGTGAAAAAACGACCTTGTTCCAGCTTTTGCGTCGTCCATCGGTAACCTACGAGGTGTTAAAACAGGTGGAGCCCGGCTGTATGCGGGTGGCCCAGGATGTTTTAGAGTACGTAGAGACGGAAATCAAGTACGAAGGGTATTTGCAGCGGCAAAACCGGAACATTCAGCATTTGTCAGAGGCGCACAAAGTCAAATTGCCCTTGGATATGGATTATTTGAGTATCAAGCAGTTATCCAACGAGGCGCGTGAGAAACTGAGCCGCATGAAACCGGCGGACTTGGGACAGGCCTCCCGGATTCCCGGGTTAACACCGGCGGATATTTCCGTGCTGCAGATTTTAATGAGTCGCCAGAAGCAGGCGCAGGCTTTGGCGGATGCTGAAACCGTTGAGGGCTCGAAGACGGAAGCCTCTGCCTGATTATCACGGACTTGGCGGGTTGCCGTTCCCGGGTTTTGGTGGATAGTGGGTTGGCTCCTCCTGCTAATGGAAATTCAGCGCTTCGATTAAAGCTCTGTTGTCTTTTGCCGAATCCTCAATAAAATCCCAATACAGATGATTGTCAGCGTATGGCCTCCCTGAAGTGGCTGCCACTGACCGTCGTTTGTGACAGGATGAGACTCGGTCAGCATTTACCTGAAAGCCACTGAAATTATGGCCCGTTTTGTTTATCGACTGCAAAAAGTATTTGAGTTGCGTGAGCGCCGCAAAAAGGAGCAGGAGCAGCATGTCATCGATGCCCAAAAGCGGGTGCGTGAGGTGGAGGTCGCCATTGAAGAAAAGAAAGATGAAATTCGCGATGTACAGAAAAACATGCTGGCCTCTCCGCATACATTAATGGCGGCGCATGACAGCTTTTTGTATCACCTCAACGGGCAACTGGAGCAATTGCACGAGGATTTATCCTATGCCCAGTCCGAGCTGGATTATGAGCGGCAGTTACTGATCAAGGCCCAGGCCGATTTGGAAGCCCTGGTCAAGCATAAGGAAAAGGCCCGGGAAGAATGGCTGGAAGAGGAAAAAAAGCTGGAAATGAAACGGCTGGATGAAGTGGCGGGCCAGCGTTACTTTCGGGCACAACTGGAAAAATCGGAAGATGACGTTTTGTCTGAAGAAGAGGCGTTTGAATACTAAATTTTCTCACTGAGGTCAGTTTTTGAAGATCCATTTTTAGAAAGCTATAAGTCAGAAGGAATCGAAGTGAATGAAAATCGAAGATTCCCCCTTTCCCTATCGTTCCCCGGTTGAAAAATTGCGGGCCAATTCTTTGCAGACGTCTTTTGAGTTTGCCCTGGATGAATTGGACATGTCCTTTTTGGAACTGCTGGATTCCATCAATACCAAGGCCGATGCCGGGAATCAGGCAGCGGGGCCGGTCGTGAAGGCCGATGCTGGATTGATGTCAGGCAAGGCCCCTGTGTCGGAATCCAAAAAGGTGGTGCGCTTGCCTGTGTCCGAAAATGCGGCGACCTCTGGCAAGGATGAAGGGGAGTTTAATACCGCAGTTGACGCTGATATGGTCTTAAAGCCGGATGATCTGACCATGCTGGATATTCAGTACCTGAAGCAGGAGGTTATCCCGGGGCTGCCCATTTTGGTAGGACAGGTGCCCTTTAACACCGTGTTTCCCACCGGAGGCGACGGTGAAATCAGTTACAAGGGGCTTGATGTTTCCCCCAAATTATCCGAATTGATCGAAAAAGGGTTTAAAACCGGTCGGCCCATTCGGGTGGAGCTGGACGCCACTTCGGCCTTGGTGCTGAAGATTCGCAATGGGCAGGTTTCCGCGGAATATGTTTCCGCCGATCGGGCCGCCGCCTTTGCCGTTCAACAGCAGCTGGATGAATTGCGAAACCGCATGACCGCCCGCAATTTACCGGTGGGCACCCTGGAATACAAGTATCAAAACCCCCGACAAAACCAGAAGCAACCGGATGAAGATAACCCATCCCGCTCAGAATGAGCGCAAGACCTGAACGCTAAACGGAGGACACCCCATCGTGATTGATCCATTTATCACCGCCTTAAATACCCAAAAGGCCGCTTTGGGCTGGTTTGATTCCTTGGCCTCCAACATGACCAATATGTACACCCCCGGCTTCCGGGAAGTGAAAACCACCTTTGGGGATTTTGTGAACGGGGTGCAGTTGCTGGAATTGCCCCGCAATGAAGGGCAAGGCAAGTCCATGCCGGGCCGGGGCCCCAATAACCTGATGGTGGAAGGAAAAGGCTATTTTGTGGTGCGTAAGCCGGATGGCAAACTGCTTTATACCCGCAACGGGGACTTTGACCTGAACGCGGAAGGCACGCTGGTGAACACGCAAGGCTACGTGGTGCAGGGTTACCTGCTGGGAGAAGATGGCCAGATGGTCAACACGGGGGATTCCAATGCCTCTCCCGTGGCCAATAATCCCAACCACAGCGCCGGGGGGCCGGGACACATTCCCACCACCGAAATCAACATGTGGATGGACCCCAGCAACGGCAAGTTTTTTGGGAAATACGACGAATACAAGGTGAAGTCCGATGGGACGGTGGTGGGCGTGGCGGATAAGGGAAAAACCATGACCCCCCTGTACAAAATTGCCCTGGTCAATTTCATCAACCCCGGTGCCCTGGGCATGCCGGAAGATCAGATGTTTGAACCCACCGAGCTATCCGGTGAGCCCGTGGAAGGCTCCGGGGAAGTGCGGGTGGGTCTGCTGGAATCTTCCAACACGCATTTCAGAACCAACGCCAACTATCTGGCTCAGGCCAAGCTACAGCTGGACGTCACTTCCAAGCTGATCAGCACCAATAAAACCCTGCTGGAAGAGGCCCTGCGTCTGATCCAGTAAATCCGATCGCTTCCTCAAGTTTTGGCGGGCCTGCTACACTGAATAGCGGGCCCGTCTTCGGGTTTGGTTGATCAGTCTGTTGACAAGGGAGAGCCGTCCATGGGCCGGACAGAGAGCGAGCAAGTTGCAAAATCAGCGGATGCATTGACCGTGCCCGCGCCATTGTCCGTTTACTATCACACGCATTGGGATCGGGAATGGTACCTTCCCTTTCGGGCTTATCAGTTGCGGCTGGTGGACGTGGTGGACGATATTCTGGAGCGGCTGGAAAGCGGCGTTTTTTCCTGCTTTATGCTGGATGGGCAAACCGTGGTGCTGCAGGATTATCTGGAACTTAGGCC
The DNA here is from genome assembly GCA_027448865.1 of Vampirovibrio sp. Classification (GTDB taxonomy): domain Bacteria; phylum Cyanobacteriota; class Vampirovibrionia; order Vampirovibrionales; family Vampirovibrionaceae; genus Vampirovibrio. The sequence goes on along the minus strand of DAIDMR010000176.1, from coordinate 12,267 downwards.
CGAGCAGGCCGAGCGTCTGCGGGCTTTCATTCAGCAAGGACAACTCAGTATTGGCCCCTGGTATGTGATGCCCGATGAGTTTTTGGTGGGCGGGGAAAGTCTCATTCGCAATTTGGCGCTGGGGCTGCGTCAATCCCGGGCTTGGGGCTGTAACGCCTTTACCGGCTATTTGCCGGACACCTTTGGTCATTCGGCGGATATGCCCACCCTTTTTCAGCACTGTGGCATTGAGTCCGCCGTGGTGTGGCGGGGGGTGTCTCCGAAAAAGAGCGTGTTTCAGTGGCAAAGCCCTGCGGGCAGTCAAGTTAAAACCTTGCACCTGACCGATGGCTATTTTCAGATGATGTTACAGGACTGGACGGCGGAGCCGGAAGCACAGGCCACTGCTCTGAAGGGGTTGGTACAAAAATTGAAAGCGGTTCAGGTGGAGGGCATTCCCCCACTGTTGCCCATGGGTGGTGATCATTTGGGACCATTGCCCGCCGAGGCCCATCAGCGACTGAAGGGTTTGTATCCCAATTTGCAGGAAACCACCCCGGATGCTTACTTACGCCAAATGAGCCCGACCGAAGGGCTGGAAACGTTGGCCGGGGAATTGGTGGATAACACCGGCAGTTTTCTGCTGCCGGGGGTGTATTCTTCCCGCATGTACCTGAAACAGGCCAACCGCAGGCTGGAGCATGCGCTGGTGCGTCAACTGGAACCGTTGTTGGCCATGGCGCAGGGGGTTTTATCCAATCAAAAGCCTGATTACCCGGATCGGGCTCTGGCACTGGCCTGGCAAACGCTGATCCTGAACCATCCCCACGATAGTATTTGCGGTTGCAGCGTGGATGCCGTGCATCGGGAGAATGAGGTGCGCTTTGATCAGGTGGAGCAGCTCGCTCAGGGGCTGCGACAGCGCAGCGAGCAGCGCTTTCGTCAGGCTTTGGCGAGCGGGGATGAGTGGATTATATTCAATACCAGCGGGCGTCCTTATACGGGTGTGGTGCCGGTGACCGAGGATGTGCCCGACGGGCAGACTTCCTCTTTCCTGACTCAGCAGGCTTCGGAAACCGCCGTGCTTCAGGATGAGTACCTCCACGATAGTCAACGGATTCCCTTGTCGCACCTCACCAAAGTGCGTCGCCAAGGTTGGATTTGGGCGGAGGCGATTCCGGCTTTGGGTTATGCCGTGCTGAATCGGGCTGAGGCTTTTGGAAAGCACGGGCCGGTACCGGTTCTCACTGATTCTACCTGTCTGGAGAATGATCACTTGCGGGTGGACGTGGATGCCCAAGGGCGATTATCTGTAGACGTGGTGGCCACCGGGCAGCGGTTTGAGAATTTATTGACCTTTACCGATCAACCCGATCAGGGGGACTCCTATAATAGTGGGCCGGTGCCGGGCACGGTTCCCCAAGTGGCGGTTTTTACAGGTCGTCGGGTGTTGCAGGGCGGGCCACTAGTGGGCATACTGGAGCTGACCCATCACTTTCCGGGTTCCGATCGGTCGCTGGTCACTCAGGTTCGGCTGGATGCGGGGAGTGCCCGGCTGGATTTTGAAACCACGTTTGTCAATCATACCGCCCAGCATAAGTTGCAAGCCGTCTTCAATACGGGGCAGCCGGTTCGGGAAGTGCTTGCCGAAAGTCATTTGGGGGTGGTGCAACGTACTTATAACCCCGACTACCGGGAAGCGGATCTGATTCCAGTGTCGCCCATGAAGGAGCTGGCCACTAATACCGGGCCTATTCAGCGGTTTTTGAGCGCTAACGGTCAGGGTTTTATAACGGAAGGCCTGTGCGAGTACGAAGTGGTTCAAAACACTGTGGGTATTACGTTGTTACGATCTTTTGGGGCCTTGTCCAGTGCGGATACGGGTGTGCGGGGGGCTCAGGCCGGGCCTCCGTTTGAAACGCCGGAAGGGCAATGTCTGGGGCGTGTGTTTCGGTGTCGGTACGCCTGGACACCCCAAGGGCATGATCCGAGCGCTTTATTTGAAATGGCCGATCGGTTTTATGGCACAGTGTGGGGCCTGACGGGTGTTGGCCAGCAGGCCAGCGCAGCGCAAGCCAAAGCGCTGATCACTGTGGAAAACCCGCAACTGGTAGTGGCGGCCTGCTACTGGTCGGTTGGCCAGGGTTGGATTCTGCGGTTGTTGAACCCCACCGAACAGGAGCAGCAAACGGCCCTGCATACCGGGTTTGAATGCGACTCCGTGTGGGAGGTGAACTTTCTGGAGGAGCGGCAATGCCGGGTCTCGACGGCATCTTTAATCATACCGGCCCGAAATGTTAAAACCTTGCTGTTTGCGGTGTAGAATGGGGAGCATTAACGAGGTAAGTTGGATGACCCGCATGCGTTTTGTCGCCCTTTGTCTGTTGGTTGGCTGTTTGGCTTTGGCTTTTGCTCAGCCAGTACAAGCCAGGTGGTTTGCGAAAAAAACACCCCCGGAAAATGATCCAGTCAAGCAGGTGCAGACGTTTCAGCCACCGCCGGAAAATGCCATGCTGACTTACTGTGAGCCCTACCGGAAAAGCGCCGTGGATCTCAGCAAGAAACCCCTTTTGCTCAAACCCTTTTATGAGCCCCGGTTGCTGTGGCTGATGAATGCCTATCATAAATGTACCAACGAGCTGATGACGCAAGAACATGAGTATCTAAAGCATGTGGACATTGAGCTTCCCCCCAGTCTGCCCAAAATGAAACCGGTGGTGCTGCCCATCAACCAGCCGGAAGCGAAGCAGGAAGTGCCCAATGGAAACCTGTAGTGCGTTGAGTGGCATCCTGTTGATGCTGGCTGAATTTGGGTTGTTATTGGCATTGGGCTATCTGTTGTTACGTCTGATTTACTGGCAGACGCTGGTTGTCGAGCGTCAAGCGCAATGGTTGGCTGATTGTCGGCAAGCGGCCCGCCAGATTCGTGGCTTGCGTCGCCAAATTCTGGCGGTGGAGGCCTCGGCTATGCGCTTGCCATTGAGCCCCCGTTTGCGTCGAACCTGGAAATGGATTCGCTGGACGACCCGGTTTTTCAAGCGCTCTGGAATGGCCTGTTCTTGACGCTTTTGGCCCGGTGGCGTAGACTGGCAGTAGTCGTTGTTGTTCAAAAAAGAGGAGAGAACGGTGGCTAACGAATCTTACAAAAGTGACGGCGACGGTATCCTGCTTTTTTTTGGCCGGCATGGCTCTGGGTATTTTAGGGGGCGGACTGGCCGGTGTTTTGTTTGCGCCCAAGTCTGGCGATGAGTTGCGGGCCGATGCCAACGCCTTTGTGCGGAGTTTGCCCGGGCGCATGAATGAGGAATTGCACAATCCCAACGCCCGCACTCGTGAATTTATTGAAAAGACCCGCTATAGCATTGAAAATCAGGTGGGCAAGGTCAAAAAAGATCGGGATGCGGATCGCATGGCCAAGGCCAAAAAAGCCGAAGAGCTGGCCAGCGGCTACGAGTTTAACTAAGCAACGCACGAATTAACCTTTGGGGGAAACAGGCTGATGGAACCGAATGCCACCCAAGCGGAAATGGCCCACTTGCTCCGAGTGAGCTGGATTGTTCTGATTCCGGCTGGGGTTTTACTGAGCTTGGTGCTGTACAAGCTGGCCATGCTGCTACACAGCCTTCTGGATTTTCTGAACTTGGCCCGCTACGAGCTGGCACCGGCTATGAAAGACGTTCGTTTGATTGCCGAGCATGTGGAGATGCTCAGTGAACGGGCCGCCAGTGGCGTCAAGTCCATTGAGGAAGGGGTGGCCTCCACCAAGCCTGCCTTAAAATCCCTGGGTCGACAGATTCAACACGGATTCCAGTCCTTCTGGGGTGGAATCATCCAATCATTTAACCGCAAGCGATAGGGAGATACACACATGACCAGCTCATCCTCACTGGGAAAATTTATTTTAGGCACCCTGGTTGGCGGGGCGGTCGGTGCGGCCATCGGCATGTTGCTGGCGCCTCGCAGTGGCGCCGAAACCCGTGAACTGATTCGGGAAGAACTGGATAACCGCTACCGGGAATCCTCGGACGCCCTGCGGGAGAAGTCCGACTTGCTCAAAGAGAAGGCCGCCGCTTTCAAGGATAAGATGTGTGATCTGTCATCTGAGCTGGAAGAAACCGGTCGCAAGACGGTCAGCCGCTTGACGGACGCGGTCAAAAAGACGTCTGAGACACCTTCTTAATCCGGAGTTTTCGGTGACACGGCTTTATATTTCCGCGGATATTGAGGGTGCGTGTGGTGTGGTATCCACGCATCATTGCGCCACACAACCCGATCGCACTGCCTATGACTGGGCGGTGAATCAGTTGGCCTCAGAAGTCGGGGCCGTGGTGGAAACCGCACTGGCAGAAGGCGTGTCCCACATTTTGGTGAATGACTCTCATTTCACCATGACCAATTTACGATTGGATCAATTGGATTCCCGGGTGTCAGTGTTGACCGGCAAGCCCAAGCGCTGTGCCATGTCCGCAGGGTTAGATGCGAGTTACGACGCGGCCATTTACGTGGGCTACCATGCCAAAGCGGGCACCCATCAGGGCGTGTTGTGCCATACGTTTCACTCCAAGCTGTTTGATGTCTCCATCAATGGGGTGTCTTATGGAGAAGGCGGGATCAACGCCTTGTACGCCAGCCTGGTACATGGCGTGCCGGTGATTTTAACCAGTGGTGATCGGGCGTATTTATCCGAAATTCGTTCGTTGATTCCGAGCATAGAAGGCGTGGAAACCAAGGTGGGCTTGACTTACACGGCGGCTGAGTGCCATCCGGTGCAGGCCGTGTTGGCGGATTATCAGGTCAAAACCCGTCAGATCCTGAAAAATCGGGCTATTTGGTCGCAAAACCTCCTGAAATTAAAAGGGCCTTACGAGTTGGTCATGACTTTTATCAACCCCTTGGCCGCCGATGCCGCCAACACCATTCCTGGTGTTCAACGCCTGGATGGCACCCGGATTGCGTTCAAAACGGATCAGTTTGAAGTGGTTTATCAAATGCTACAATCTTGCTACAGCATTTTGGCCTATACCCAGTATCTGGAGTAAACCCCAAGCTGCCTGTTTCCAACGATCTTGTCAGAATGGCAAAGTGTTTGCGGGGATTGGTAAAGATTTGAAACGATTCAGGGGTTGCTTCACAAATTTTTGACTTTTGTAGCAATTTGTTACGTTGTAACGTTTTTATACCAGTGTGATCCGTTTTATTACGGGTCATTTCGGAAGCAGTTTCGTAACTTTAAAGGTCTAGCACCCATGATGCCCTCCATTCATCCTTTAATGGCGGCGCTGATTATTTCGTATACTCAGGGGCAAAAGGTTCATCAGGATTCGTCCTCTGAAAAACGAGAAAAAGAACGCCTTTTTCATCAAAAAGACATCCTGTGGAAGCAGTTCGTAAGCCAGTCCAAGGCCGTTGACACTTCGAAAGGCATTCTGGCCTAGCACTTGGCTCGGCTAAAAGGGCTTTTGTCCCGCTTGCAGAGAGACCGAGCCCAGCATCAACGTTTGAGACGCCACATTCACGCAGCCTGCCTGCTCAAATAATTGCTTCAGCTCCTGCGGGGTTAAAAAGTGGCGGGTGGAGTTGGAGAGATATTGGTAAGCCTGACTGTCCTGGGCCAGCAAGCCGCCCAAGAGGGGGACTATTTTGGAGAAGTAGAATTGCATGCCGGGCAACAGGGGCTTGGGTGCGGTATCCAGATTGACCATCCAGCCGCCCGGTTTGATGACCCGGTGCATTTCGGCCAAGGCTTTGGGGATATCGGTCACGTTGCGCAGGCCAAAACTGATGATGGCCCCGTCAAACCGGTTGTCCTCATAGGGTAAGGCCAAAGCATCGCCCTGAGTGAGGGATACCTGGGCCTGGTTTTGATATCGCTGCCGGGCAAAAGACAGCATTTGGGCCGAAAAATCCAGTCCACACACCTGACCTTGTTCTCCCACCAGTGGCAGGAGGTAGGCAATCAGGTCGCCGGTGCCGGTACAGATATCCAGAGCCTGATGTCCGGGCTTGAGCTGCAACTTTTGGCAGGCCAATCGTTTCCACTGCTTGTGAAACCCCATGGAGATCCAGTTGTTCAGGCGATCATAGCTACCGGCAATGCGGTCAAACATCTGTTCAACCTGCTGGGCTTTGCTGGTGGCCGCCTTTTGGGGATCGGGCAGAATACTGGAGAGAGAGGGTTTGCTCATAATATGTCTATTGTGCCACGAAGGCGGGCGCTTGGCGATGGATCTTCGGCCTGGCGTACCTCAAGACTCGAAAGTCGGATAGCTGACCTTGGGCGGGGGGAGTGTGCCATAGACCACCCGGTTTTTACCTTGCTTTTTGGCCTCATACAGGGCCGCGTCTGATTTCTCGATGATTTCATAGCCCTTGCTATCGTGTAAATCCAGTTGGGCCACCCCCACGCTGATGGTGGCGGTAATGGGGTTATCGGGCAGGCAAAACACGGTACGCTCAATCATGACCCGCAGACGCTCCAGTAGTTCGTAAGCGTCGATTTGTCCGGTTTCCGGCAAAATCAGGGCGAACTCCTCCCCGCCATAGCGTGCCGCCACATCCGATTCCCGGATGTTCTGGGTGATGAGTTGCCCCAGCTCCTTTAAAATGCGGTCGCCGGTGGTGTGGCCGTAGAAATCGTTTATTTTCTTGAAATCATCAATGTCAAACAACGCCAGCGATAAAGGCTTTCGATACCGTCGGGCCCGGGCCATCTCTGCGTCCAGTTGCTGGTTGAATTGTCGCCGGTTGATGAGGCCTGTTAAACCGTCGGTAGCGGCCAGCGATTGCAATTTGGAGACTCGGTTGGAGGTGTGCCGCTGGGTGGAGGCCACAATGCCGCCTAGGTGATGAAGGGCCAAAACCGCCGGGCCCAGCATGCCAAGCAGTCGGAGTCCCAACGGAACCCCACTGAAGGCATTGGCCTGCAAGCCCAGTAAAAAAGGGTAGCCCAGCGCAAAGCTGGCCACATAAAGCAGCCCGAAGATGACCAATAAACTTCGGGCCACCCCGTTGTGGCCAAATAGCTGGGCTTGCAAACTGATCACCACGCCCAGCAGGAGGAGCCCGAATTGACCGGATAACAGATAATGAAAGCCCACCAGCAGGGCTCCAGCCAGCGGCAGCAGGAGGCTTAGCTTCTCCAGCGTAATATCATCCAGGCGGGGATGCCGTTTAAAGGACCGCAGGCTGATTTCGTTCAGCAATAGAAACAGCACAGCGCTGATCCCGGCCAGACTTAAACGCAAGCCAATCCAGGGCGTACTCAAGTGAAGGGTGCTGCCCGACATCTTGAGGGAGACAAGCGCCAGCAGTGTATAAGCCAGCAGACAGAAGCCGATGGTGCGGCTGAGTCGAAATCCATGTTTTAAGTGACTATGAAACACAGGGTCAGCCTCTCCTTGTGGCTGTGAGCAGTGAAACTAGGGTTTTTTCAGGGCGTTGTTGATTTCTTCCAGGCGCCGGATGGCCTCCAGGCCAATCGAGTTGCCGATCTCCACCCCTTTGGCTTTTTCGTAATAGGGGCGGGCCTTTTCCAGCTCTCCCTGATTTTCGTACAGAGTCCCCAGGTTAAACAAGGTGCGTTGATCGTTGGCTTGTACTTTCAGGGCTTGCAGATACGCTTGTTCGGCCTCCTGAAGGCGTCCCGCTTTTTGGAGTACACTGCCTTTATTGAACCAGTACTGGCTATTTCCGGGGTCCAGTGTGGTCAGCTTATCGAACGTTTTCAGGGCCTGATCGATATTTTTGTTAAAGGCGTAGGCCGTGGAAAGCCCGTTGAGGGTGTTGAGGTGGTTGGGGTTGATGGTGAGGGCTTTTTCAAAAGCGGCAATCGCCTTGCGGTAATCTCGCAAGGTCAGGTAGGCAAACCCGATGTTGCTTTGCGCTTCGACCAGCTTGGGGTTGGTGCCCAGGGCCAGCTCAAACTGCTTGATGGCTTCTTTCAGCAGCTTTTTCTGGCCCTCACTGTTCCCTTTTTCATTTTGAATCTGGGCGATTTGAAAGAGTTCCACCCCTTTGTTATAGGTCTCCGCTCCGGGAGGCAGGTTGCCTTCCTTCTCCGCTTGGGCGGATGGACTGGTTTCGGGACGTTGGCTGTTGGCCTTGGTATCCGCCAAACAGGGGCCTCCGCCCAGCCAGAGCAGCAAAATGAGGAACAGGGAAGACCCGGGGTTACGCAAATTGAAGCGATGGCGCATGCGGACTATACAACCTCCGTCCAGGCGTCGTGATTATTGAGAATATCGCGGTTCAGTTCGCCTTCACTGGAGGCCACCAATGTGGCCACAGTGCAGCTACTGACCACATTCACCACGGTGCGGCACATATCCAGCACCCGATCGATGGACCACAACATGGCAATGCCACCGGCCAGCAGATCCATCTGGAAGTGTCCGATGCTGTTGAGGACGATGGCGATGGTAATCAGCCCGGCGCTGGGAACGCCTGCCGCCCCGATGGAGGCCACGATGGAGAAAAGGACAATGATGCCGACTTTATCCGGGGTGACTTCAATCTGATAGGCCTGTAACAGGAAAATGACGGCGATGACCTCGAACATGGTAGTGGCCGTTTTGTTAATGGTGGCGCCGGTGGGCAGCACAAAGCTGGCAATGCGGTTGGACACCCCGGCCCGACGCTCCATGCAGGCAATGGTAATGGGCAACGTCGCGGAGCTACTGGCCGTACCAAAGGCTACCATGATGGCTTCCGAGATGGCCCGATAGACGTTCATAAAGTTGATTTTGCCTAAAAACTTCAGCATGAGCGGAAAAATAATGAACAGCTGGATGAGCAGTCCCATCAGGATGGTGAGCGCATACACCCAAAGCTGCCCGAACACGCCCAGTCCCGATTTGGCCACGGTGATAAAGGCCAACGAAAAGACACCGGGTACGGCCAGAATCATGACCCAGTCGGTCAGTTTCATGGTGGCGGTAAACAGGGATTCAAAAAAATTGATGATGGGCTTTCCGGATTCGCCCACACTGGCCACCGCCGCCCCAAACAACAGCGTGTACACGATGACCGGCACCAGGTCGGCCTGAGCCAGAGACTCCATGGGGTTCCGGGGAATCATGTTGAAAAACAGTGCTTGCAGGCTCTGACTGGGGGCGTTCTGGAGTTCCCGGATAATGGTGGCGGCATCGGCGGTCATCAGAACATTCTGCTGAATCTGGGAACCCGGTTCCATCCACAGGGCCAAGCCTGCCCCCAGTAAGGCGCTAATGCCCATGAGCAGGAGGAAATAAAACAGAACCTTTCCCCCCATGCGGCCCAGCTGGCGAGAATCCCCCAGGGAGGACACACCCACAATCAGGGAGCTGACCACCAGTGGCACCACCACCATGGTAATCAGGCGAATGAAAAGCTGGCCCACGACATCAAACAGCTGGTGAATGAAATAGTAGGAATCCGGTTGCAGGGATTGATTGGGGTAGGGCAGGTAGATACCCAGCACCACACCCAGTAAAATAGCCGCCAAAATGTGCCAGTGCCGTTTGGTACCCAGTCCCAACGCTACCAATATCAACCAGAAGGCTTTAGCTCTCATCGGGGATCCTTCCACTCCATAAAAAGATAGAATCTTTATTATATGCCATAGATTGCGGCATACGTTTGGAACCATAGACAAGACCCGGCCAGGCTTGCCGTCTAAGCGATTCAGCGGCGACGTTTTTTGGGGACAAACGCCGATGTGAGTGCATCCAGGGCGATATGGATGAGGGCCCCTATCCAAAGGCCCACGCCCAACAGTAGAAAATCTGACTGATGGGCGCTTAAAAATCGCTGCGCGCTTAGCAACGGCAGCAAAGAGGTACGTACCCCCACCGCGGCGAGAAGTCTACACAGGCCCATATAAACCAAGGCTAGCATGCCGGTCAGGTAAAACAGCCGCAGCCAGGAAGCCCATAGTAGTCCATGCGACAGGGGTGAGCGGTGTCTGGCCGCCCACTGGTAGGGAATCCAGATCCAGCGCAGCACGCCCCAGCGGTAAAAGGGACGGCTGGGCGTGTCCAAATCCGGGCTGAGATAAAAGCCGCCAATCCAGGTACCAACGGTGATTAGCAGACTTTGGTGGAGGGGCAAATTGAAGCCCCAGTGGGCCATCAGCCAGACGGATGGGAGTAGGGCTACGGTGACCCAGTCATGTGTTTTTCCACTTGCCATTGCCTGACTGTATCATAGTTAGTCATTTTGTTTGGCTGAAGTGAGAGCGTGCTCATCAGGGGTGCCTGTTGATTGAGGGGCAGGCGTAGTATAATACGCTTGAAGTGTTGAGGAGGAGGGAAGCCAATGGCCGCTACGCAAGCCAATCCCCAGTTGAATTTTGAAATTAAACCCAGTGCCTTTAGTGGGCAAAGTCAGTTTTTAAACTACATTGGTGGGCAGTGGGTCCCTGCCAAATCAGGTAAAACTTTTGAGAGTCGTAACCCGGCTGAGCCATCAGATGTGGTGGGTGTGTTTCCCGCTTCTGGTCCGGATGAGGTGAACGCAGCAGTGGCTGCCGCCAAAAAGGCATACGAAAGCTGGCGCTTATATCCCGCACCCAAGCGGGGAGAAATTCTGTTCAAGGCCGGACAAATTCTGGTGGAGCGCAAGGAGCAACTGGCCCGGGAAATGACCCGGGAAATGGGCAAAGTGCTGGCGGAAGCCCGGGGCGATGTGCAGGAAGTCATTGATATGACCTTCTACGCCGCCGGGGAAGGTCGCCGCATGTTCGGGCAAACCGTTCCTTCCGAATTGCAGAATAAATTTGCCATGTCCGTGCGGGTGCCTTTGGGTGTGGTGGGTCTCATTACCCCCTGGAACTTTCCCATGGCCATTCCCAGTTGGAAGCTGATGCCCGCCCTGATTTGCGGGAATACCTGCGTGTTAAAACCGGCCAGCGATACGCCCTTGTTGTCTCATCGTCTGGTGGAAATTTTAGAGGAAGCCGGATTGCCCAAAGGGGTGGTCAATGTGGTGTACGGTTCCGGGCGGGAAGTGGGCGAACCGCTGATGGCCCACAAGGACGTCTGCCTGATTTCCTTTACCGGCTCTACCGATATTGGCCGTCGGGTCAATGAGGCTTGCGCCCCCACCTTCAAGCGGGTATCCGCTTTGACCACACCGGTCACCTGAATGGAAGATTCCTGGCTGACTTTATCAGCCGCTTCAAAAATCTCCGGGGACACATCCCCCTTGAACACCACGCATTGAATAATCCCGGTGCCATCCCGCAGTTGCAAAAAGTGCAGCTTGCCACTGGAGCGCTTGTTGTACAGCCAGCCTTGCAAAGTCACGGTCTGCCCATCGTGCTGACCAATATTTTCCACGTAAATCCGTTTCAGCGGGGTTTGGGTTCCAACTGCCATCATGAATCTCCTGATTGAACGTTGGCTCTATCTTAGTGCGAGCCGGTGACCAACACAACAAGCCGCCGTCCTCATTCGGCCTGTTATGCCTTTTAAAGGCAACGATCCCGCTTCCCAAGAGAAAGCAGGATCGTTGAGGTCGTTGAGTTCAGTTGAAATTAATCGTCAATCTGGGCCCGTTGCAGCTTGTCGCTGTAGTCCACGTACAGGCTCTTCCACTCGGAGAACACATCCAGGGCCGTGGTGCCAGCGTCCCGATGCCCGTTGCCGGTATCCTTGGTGCCGCCAAAGGGTAGGTGTACTTCCGCCCCGATGGTGGGCGCATTGACGTAGCACAGACCAGAGTCCAAATCGCGCAGGGCCGTAAAGGCCTGATTGACGTTTTTGGTATAAATAGCCGTGGACAAGCCAAAGGCGATGCCATTGGCCACTTCAACGGCCTCTTCAAAGCTGCTCACCGGAATCAGGGCCGTTACTGGCCCGAAAATTTCCTCCTGAGCAATGCACATGGTGGGCTTTACGTTATCAAACAACGTCGGCTGCACAAACCAGCCGGAGCCAGCCTGCGGGTCCCGAGCGCCACCGGCAATCAGTTCCGCGCCTTCGCCTTTGCCGATTTCAATGTACTCCAGAATTTTTTTCATGGCCGCCTCATTCACCACGGGGCCCACTTTGACTTCTGGATTGAGACCATAGCCCAGTTTCAGCTCACCGATGCGCTTTTTGAGTTTATCCCGCACCTGGGCATGCACCGCTTTATGCACAATGACCCGGCTGGCCGCCGTACAACGCTGCCCAGACGTGCCAAAGGCACCCCACAGTACGCCATCCACGGCCAAGTCCAGATTGGCGTCATCCATGATGATAATGGCGTTTTTGCCGCCCATTTCCAGAGACACCCGCTTGAAGGTGGGGGCGCAAGCCTCATTGACCC
>DAIDMR010000175.1 GCA_027448865.1 Vampirovibrio sp. | reverse complement strand
GACCTGGATACCAACCAAATTTCCAATTTCAAGGGGATTTTTCATGCCTGTGTAAACATTTAATAAAAAAACAGACCGACACCCTTGGGTTTTTGGACAGATCTCCGATACCTCAATAAGTTGTTTTCAATTGGCTACGTCTAATCCCCTTGAAATTGGAAATTTGGTTGGTATCCAGGTCTTCTAGCCCCTGAATCAAGAGGGTGTTCCATGCGTGCAAGGCTAAAACTACACTGCAAAGCGCTGTTTACCGCCGCCGGGTTTTCGGGCATGGTGCTGGCCTTGACCTTCTTTTTCTACGATGGCCCACTGCACCCACCGGAATTGATCGCCACCGCCCAGGCCACGCAGGAAAAGCCCGCCGTGCTGTCCCCACGAACAGTCGCAGACCCTCGGGATGCCACCCTCCACCTGGAAGGCTTGTTAAAGCCCGCCCAGTGGATGAATCAATCTTTGGATGACGGCGCCATTCGCCTCAGGGTCGTTAAAACGCCCTTAACGCTGGCGGACACTACCCAAAACTCCGGGCTAGAGGCTTTTGAGTATGCCGCGGCCCTTTATGGACAAATGGCCCGACAGATGCCCAGCCAGACCGTATCGGCCCAGCTTTTGGCCTTACAATTAAAAGCCCAGGCCATGGCTCAAGCCATACGACAGGCGGGGGATCTGCGCTTTGCGGGGCCTCCCACCGAGGACATGGCCCATTTGCAGGTTCGTACCCTATTGGCCAACCATCTGGCCCAAATCCACGCCGGTAGCCAGGTGACCGCCCGATACAACCAGCATGGGCAGTTACTGGAAGAGCAACAAACGGCTGCCAAAGCTGGGTATGCCTTGCTGAGTTATCAGGGCAGCCTGCAAGACCTTTTGCGAAACCCGGAGGCCGCCCGCTATCCTGAAACCCTTCGCTTCATCCAGCAAGAGAGCGCCATTCTGGCCCAGTTGGCCAGGCACCTCACCTTGCGCTGGGACAGCGTTCATTATTGCCCGCAGGAATGCCAGCCTGTTTCCACGGAAATGCGAATTTATATGCAGCAAACCCTGCCTGCCGATACCTTGGCCTCCGCCGCATTGTAAAAAGCGGGAAACCGTTGTGCAAACGGCGTTTTTCGGGGAGAGGCGTCGCAGCATTCAAGTTCCAGTCTGGACAGTCGATACCCCTCTTGTCCAAAGTGACCCAAGGCCCAACCCCGCAGACTGAACACCCATGTTGCCGTTATTCCCCAGCCAGCATCATTTTCAGCGTTACAGCACCCAGAAACGACTGCCGATATTCGCCGGGCTGCTACTAGCCAGCTTACTTCTGCTGCCCGTCAAGGGGATGGCTTACGATTTAAAGGACAACGCCATTGCCCACGCCCGCAATGGCCAACTGCTGATGGAACGCCAGCAGTATGATGAGGCCATCGAGGAATTCAAGGCGGCCATTCGCCTGAACCCTAATGCCAGTATGGCCGCCTCCCTCTATAACAATCTGGGGATGGCCTACCGCCTGACCCAAAACTACCCCAACGCCTACGCCTCCTTTCAACGAGCCATCCGCCTCCAGCCGCCCTTTGCCCTTTACTACCGCAACCTGATTGATACCTACCGCAGGGCCGGACAACTGCCACTGGTCAAAAGCCAACTGTTGGCCATAACCCGGGATAACCCGGAAAACGCGGAAGGCTGGTTTCTGCTGGGCCTGGCTTACCAGCAAGAAGGAAACCCCAGTCAAGCCCAGCCTTGCTTTGAGCGCTTTTTGAAACTGCAACCTGAAGCGGAACTGGCCCGGGCGGCGCAGGCCGCTTTAAAAGCACGGTGATTTTCAGGTAGAATACATTGAGTGAGACCATTAAACCGGAAGTGAACCGCACCCTTATGAATTCAATCACAGTACTGGCCTCCTCCCTGGTTTTTTTAACGGAATTTTTGGCGGTTTATTTCCTCATTCGCCAACTCATCGTTATTCTGGCCGCCGAGCAAGGGCGCAAACACGACCTGATGAAGCGCCTTTACAAGCCGGGACAGGATTTTCACCTGTCGGTGCTGGTTCCCTTCCTGAACCCCAACGATCACCCGGCCCTGTTACAGTTGCTCAACGCCATTCATCAGCAGGAATATCCGGCCAGCAAGGTGGCCGTGCATCTGGTGACCTCGCAGGATACGGCGCAAGAACTGATTCCCCAGTCTTTACGGCCCAACGTCAAGGTGTGGCGTCACCCGGATGCCCAGCCCAGTTATGAAAATGCCCTGGGCTGGCTGATTGAGCGCTGCCTGGCCGCTGGTGGCAATGGCATGTTCGTCTTTCTCAAACCCACCGATATCGTTAAAAGCGACTTTTTCCAAAACGTGGCCGCCCGCGGTATGGACAGTTTCGCCATTCAGGGCTACGTAGCCCTGA
>DAIDMR010000174.1 GCA_027448865.1 Vampirovibrio sp. | reverse complement strand
ACAAACCAGGAAGGCACCCAGCGATAACGAGTCCGGAAATCTGCCGCCCAAGCCACCCGGCACGGCACAAACCGCGAAATTCCCCAGCGATAACGAGTCGGGTAATCTGCCGCCCAAGCCGCCCGGCTTGGCACAAACCAGGAAGGCACCCAGCGATAACGAGTCGGGAAACCTCCCGCCCAAGCCACCCGGTACGGCACAAACAGCCAAATTCCCCAGCGATAATGAGTCGGGTAATCTCCCGCCCAATCCGCCCGGCTTGGCCCAGACTCTAAAATTCCCCAGCGATAACGAGTCGGGCAGTTTGCCACCTACGGCGCAGAGCATTTACCAAACAATTTACCTGCTGATGCAACTGCTCCAGCAATATAATATAAAATAGGAAACAGGGGCAAAACCCTCCATGCTGTTTACGAGGCAGGCACATCTCCATCATGATTCTGATCGTTGGAACACCGGAAGATATCCCATCCGCGCTGATTCATCACAAGATCATCCAACGGGGTGAACCGGCCTGCTTTTTCGATACGACCCGTTTTCCCGGCGACATTCAACTCAGTTTTGATCCCGAGGCACTCGCAACGGGATTTATGACCCTCAGCGGGCTGGATGAGATTGCGTTGTCTGAAATTCGTTCCGTGTATCGTCGCTGGTCACGGGGTGTAATAGCGCCACCAGAAACCGATCCCGTCCTGCAGGAAGCGGTCTACTGGAATCTGGAGTCTGCCATTGGCAGCTTTTTTCGCTGCTTCGACTGCCTGTGGATCAACAGCCAGGAAGCCACTGAAATGCACAAGTACAAAGGCTACCAGTTAAAATTACTGAAGCAGGCTGGCATCCGGGTTCCCGACACCCTGATTACCAACCACCCTGAACGTATGCGAGAATTTTACGAACAGCAGGGCAAGCAAGTGATTTACAAGCCCGTGCGTGGCTGGGCCCACACGGAAATGCTGACCGAAGCGGACTTTTTGCCGGAGCGCCTGGCCGGGCTCTCGCACTCCCCGGTCAAGTTACAGGAATTTGTTCCGGGTACGGACATTCGTGCCTATGTGCTGGGGGACGAGATTTACGCCATGGAAATCCGGAGCGACACACTTGACTTCCGGGAGGATCCGGAGGCCCCTCGCGTCAAAATCGATCTACCACCCACCGTTGCCGAAGACTGCCTGAAGCTGGCCCGCACCCTGGATCTGGTGTTTACGGGCATTGACCTGCGTCGGACACCGGATCACGAGTATGTATTTTTTGAAGGCAACCCGACCCCGGTGTTTGTTTACGATGAAGAAGTGACCGGCTACCCCATCAGCGACCGGCTGGTCGATCGGTTGATTGCAGGAGAGTAATGGCGGTGTCTGATTTTAACCCGTGAAGTTTTGTCGTTCCTTTTTTTCAGACTTCACCGTGACATCCCAATCATGATAAACGCTGTTCGGTCAGGGGCCTTGGCAGCCCCACCCGCCTTAACAGCGCTCCCAAGGGATTAACTCTTGTCATTCCTGGAGATTCAAGCCACAATGACAGTATTTGGAGTGATAATATTTGAGGCCGTTGGCATCCAAACGCCTCCAGGCCTTCGAAGAACTTCAAAGATTCAAAGAACTTCAAAGAAAGTGATACCCCTTTGTGACGCCCCTTTGTTGAAAGCGAGTGACACAAACCCTTTTGAGGGTCACTTGTTCATTCTCGCCAGACCCTTTGTCCACATAGTCAGACTACAGTGAAAGTTCTTCTGTCAGCCAATGCCCCAAGTTTTGAACCGTATTCAACAAAACCTGAAACACATTCGAAAATCCCTGAAGCCTTTTAACTTGATGAGTCAATGGGTACGTGCCTTGCTGCAGCGAGGTAACAGAGATACCGCAGAGAAAATTTTCAGACTGCTCATCAGGCTATCGAAAGGAAGAAAGGCTTCCAGAACCTATTTGTTCCGGGATTCTACCGAACGTCGTGAAAGCCCTCTATTAATCTTGATTCAGACCACGCTCAAAAGCGAGGCGTATGCGGAGGCCAATTTCTATTTTGAGCAAACGATCGCTTACTTTCAACGGGAGTTGCTATCGGCGCCCTCGGATCAACGCCTGCTTTTTGAAATCGGGAAGACCTATTTATATTGGGCGACCAGTATCTATGAAGAAGCCACTCACTCTCATCTGGAGCAGTCCATTTTATATCTGGAACAGGCGCTGACGGCCAATCATAATATGTCATCAGATATTCACATCCAAATCATTGAGGAATTGGGCGAATCTTACTTCCTCAATAGAATGTACAAAGAGGGGCTTCAGTTACTTGAAGAGGCCGTGGCAAAAGGTGATTACTCTGAGAAAATATTGTTAAGACTGGCAGCGCTTCTGGAAGAAGATGGCTCATATGGACGGGCCCTTTACTTTTACGATCAGGCTTTATGTCTAAATCCCAAAAGCAAGGCTTCTGTTCTGCGAACATACCCGCTCTTGAAAGCCGGGAATTTCAAGGAGGCCTGGGCAGCGTATCGTTCAAGAGGACGCAACACCAACTGGAAAGCGCCCCCAAATGCCAAACACTGGATGCTTGAGCCCCTGAAGGGAAAAACGATACTGGTTTATTCTGAAGGCGGGGTAGGCGATGAGCTTTATTTTCTGGCGCCCTTTAATGATCTGGTCGCAATAGCGGAGAATTGCATCTTAACCTGCGATCCAAGGCATGAAGCGCTGTTTAAAAGATCATTTCCCACCGTCGATATTCGGCCCTTTTCAAGACAGTATCAAAGAAGTTTTCTGGGGGTTCCGGCCAAAGATAATTATGATGACTTATTTAGAACACTGCCCAACATAGACTACTATTGTTTTATTGGCGATCTTGGCTATTATTTCCGCAATGGCTGGGAGGATTTCAAGAAGCAGGAGGCCTACCTGGTCAATGATAACGCTAAAGTCGCCTACTGGAAAAAACGACTGGATGACATGGGCACTACTGTTAAAATCGGCCTGTGCTGGCGAAGTGGATTCCAGGCTTTATATCGAGAAAGAGAGTACACAACACTTAAAGACTGGCTACCGCTCCTGAATAAAGAGGGATACACCTTTATTAACCTCATGTTTGATGGTCTACAAGAGATTAATCAACTTGAGCAAGAATCTCAGGAATCTGACGTATCAATAAAACATCTGGCTGATCTTGATTTAAAAAATGATTTTGACAATGTGGCAGCACTGATTGAAGCACTTGATCTTGTAATTTCAGTAGATACCAACATCGCTGAGCTCGCTGGCGGTTTGGGTCAAAAGACCTGGCGAGTGATTAACTCGCCATACTTAGCCAATCATTGTCGGCTATGGCCCGGAACTGAAAAGGATATTTGGCATCCATCCATGATCCAGATTACATCTGACCCAATCGGTGACACCGCTTCACTGATTGCGCAGGTCAGTACAAAACTGGGTTCAATGGAATGGAAGCGGGAACGCAGCTCAGGTTATTAGGCTAAACTGCCTGTTTCCGCTTTTTTAACCATTTGTCACCTCTTAACGCGCGTCGCCAGTATGACGGAAGACGCAGATACCAATCGGGATAACCCTCTGGCTTGTTGACCGCTGGTATTGGCGTAAACCGAATTTTATCCAGCCATTCAGCCCAAACAAGCAGCTTTCTCAGTTCTTCAGGCGTTTTCTTAGAACTGAGACCCAGATGCTCGAAAACAAAATCCTGTTGCTCTTGAGAAGGCTGTGGCAACGGCTGACTGAATAAAAGTTCAAATTTTTTTCTTTGAGTTTCTGAAACTTCTTCCAGAATTAATGTTTTACCACTCTCAGCACTGAAAGAGAGATCATCGGATGGATAATAGAAATAAGAGCAACCACTGGCCACAGAGTAGAATAAAGACGACCCATATTCATTAGAGCAGGCATACTTAAAACGTCGGCAATTTAAATAAACACGGAATATAAACTCCGGATCCAGCATATGGCCCGCCGATACCACTTCAAATCCACGTTGCAGGTAAGGCAGGTGCGCTCCAAGCTGGTAATCTCGCCAATAGATAGAGACTGAAATGGGGTGAAATGCCTCAGGTAGCTGTACCAGTCTGTCTGCATAATCGGCATGGTCAAATTCAGCTTTAATAAATCGAGTTGAATGGACAGGAAAAACGATAGTCCCAGTGCGGTTTGGCTGAGACTGAATATTGTCTATAATTTCTCGAGCGTAGAGAAAAGGAGCGCCGATTGGGATGGCAGGCTTACCATTTGAAAGCCTTTCGTAAAAACAGGCTCTGGTAGGATTGGGCGGAAAAAAAACAGGCAGTGGCGCTTCAAATTCCCCGCCAAAAATAAAATCTTCGCTTAAAAAATCATAACCATGCTGAATGATCCCCTTCATGGGGCGGCTCAAAGGGAGTCCAGCATGTTGCTTCAGAACCGCCGCGTGTCCATAAAACCCGTTAGGCTGAAAAATCTCTGTGTTTCCCAAGCCTTTATCCCGACACAGGACTTCCAGGGATTGCCGTTGGAACGCTTCCAGTGTTGCTTTCGAGAAAAGGTTCATACCGCTGCCCTTAATGCATGATAACGCCCCATACGGGAAAAAATCTTCGTCAGTCAATAACGACCGTATTTTTCAGGCCTTGCAATTGCTCAACATCATGACGAAATTGCAGGTGATAGAGTCTGCTGTAGATGCCTTCTTTTTCCAGCAATTCCTGATGCGTACCGGACTCCGCAATGCTCCCGTCGCTTATGACCAGAATCCGATCGGCAAAGCGAATGGTGGACAAGCGGTGAGCGATTACAATCACCGTCTTATCCGCCATAATGTTGCTAATGGCCTCCTGAACAGCGGCCTCGGACTCGTTATCCAGCGCGCTGGTGGCCTCATCCAGAATCACGACCGGCGCGTTTTTCAAAAAGGCCCGGGCAATGGCAATTCGTTGCTTCTGGCCACCCGACAGCATCACCCCGCGAGTCCCCACCGACGTTTCAAGGCCGTTGGGCAAACTGTCCACAAACTCTTTCAGGTTGGCGGCTTGCAAAGCCCGCTCAATCTCGTCATCCGTGGCGTCCAGCTTGCCCAGCCGGATGTTTTCCCGGATGCTGCCATCAAACAGCATGGTTTCCTGGGTCACAATAGAAAACAAATCCCATACCGAATCCAGCGACAAACCCTTGAGATCCAGCCCGTTCAGCGTGATTCGGCCTTCCTGAGGGTCCATAAAACGGGGGATTAAATCAACCAGCGTGGACTTGCCACCGCCGCTTTCCCCGACCAGAGCAATCGTCTCCCCCGCCTTGATTTCAAAGTTTATCTGCTTCAGGACGGGCTTCTCGGGAGTGTAGGCAAAGCTGACGTTTTCAAACTTTAAATGCTGGAAATCAGTCACGCGCGGCGCGTCAGGGACTTCCTGAATGCTGGGCTCAATATCCAGTTTTTCAAAGACCCTTTCGGCCGGGGCGAAAATACGCTGGATTTTACCAATAATCGTTCCCACATTTTTAATGGGTTTATACAGCAGAACCAGCGCCACCAGGAAGGAGGTCATTTCGCCGGGCGTCATCAGCCCTTTTTGCACCTGAAAACTACCGAACAGGATAATGAGGGAGACACCCACCGCCGTAATCATTTGCATCACCGGCTTTAAAATGGCGTCTGCCCGGGTAAGGCGCATGGACACCCCAAAATAATCATCCAGCCCTTTTTCAAAGCGCTTCAGTTGATATTTTTTCAGTTTGAAAATGGTGATGACTTTGGACGCGTAAACCGATTCGTTGAACACATCGTAAATGGACCCCATAATTTCCTGGGTCTGGTTATCCAGCTTCCTTAGTTTTTGGCTGATAATGCGAATGGGAATGAAGATAAAAGAAATGATAATCAGGGCCACCAGGGCGAACTGCCAGCTTCGATAGAACAGCACCGCCGCCAGAAACGCAGCGCTGAAAGACTCCAGAATAAACGTTTGCAGGTGATTCACGATGGCCTGTTGCAAACGACTGGGATCGGAGTAGTAACGGGTTAATAAATCACCCGGAGAACTTTGATTGATGTAGCGTTGATCCATTCTGGATAAATGCTTGTAGAGCTGCAGGCGGATATCCTGACTGATAGAGGTGCCTACATAGGTGGTGTAATAGGTGCTGATGTAGTCGCAAATGCCTTGCAGCAAACTGGCGCTGAGGATGGCGATGGGTACCAAAAACAGGATGCTGTACTGATGGCTGTTCAGCAACTTGTCAATAAAAGGTCCAATCAGAAAAGCAAGCGCTCCATTCAGGGAGGCGGCAGGGACTGTGGCCAGCAAGCCGATGATAAACCGTTTTTTATAGGGCTTTAAGTACGCAAAAAGCCTCATATAAAGGTCTTTATCACGCATAATCCCGGAAAGTGTAGTACCCATAATAAAGCCCTGCGTTGCGCGCACTTTCACAGCACGACAGTACACCAGAAAATAGTCTCATTATCTTCGAATGGCTTGCGCGTTGTCAAAGCGCAGATTTCTGTCGTACTGCATCCTTCTGGCCCTGCGCCTTTTAAAAAACCGGGATAGAGTCGACGGCTGCTCCCCGGGCTGAAATCCGTTGTGACAAAAGCGCACCCGAAGGTCAAGACCATTTGAGTCGCCGCCACGAGCAACGCCTATTGGCTTCCTAGAGAATACTAGACCCTGACTTGTTCAATGTGGGCGTTCAGGGCCACCCAGTCCGGGTGCTGTTCCAGCAGGGTCAGCACATCCCGGCAATCGAAGCTAGGTTTAACGGGATACAGCGCTTCCAATATGCGTCGGGCCAGCTCAAAATCCTCCGGAGTGTCCACAGTCCACCGGTGATGCCCCCAGTTTTGCGGGGCCTCCAGACTGGCCAGCCGGAAGCGTTGCGGATTGTGGTAGAAGAAGGGGGTGACATGCTCCCGATGAGCGGGTTCAATGGCTTCCTGTTGAGCCATTTCCAGCGCCGACCTCGAGAACACTTCCACATCTAGCCCGCGGGGGTAACTGCGCACCAGGGTGTTGGAGGCGTAATCCAGCGCGCTTTGGGTTCCTGTTTGGGCCGCTTTAAAGTGGGCAATCACGGTATCCACCACGGCAGGGTCAATCAGGGGACAGTCGGCAGTGACCCGAACCACGGTTTCGGCCTGGACTTGCTGGGCGGCCCCGTGATACCGGCTCAACACATCCTGCTCAGACCCCCGAAACACGGGGACGTTGAGTTCCTGACACAAAGCCACCACCGGGTCATCACTGGCATTGGTGGTGGTGGCCACCATCAGGGCGTCAGCTTGCTGGCAGCGTTGCAGGCGCTCCAGCTCGTAAGCCAAGAGGGGCTTGCCTAAAACCGGCATCAGTACCTTGCCCGGTAGTCGGGTAGAGGTCATGCGGGCCTGAACAATAATCACGCAGCTCATGCCAGGGCTGCTTTCAGCGTTTCCACCACCCGATCCTGCTCGGCTTCGGTGAGATCGTAGTACAAGGGCAGGCTAATGGCCCGCTGATAGTAGGCCTCCGCATTGGGACACAAACCCGGCGCAAAGCCCAGATCCCGGTAGTAGGGTTGCAGATAGACCGGCATGTAATGCACGTTCACCCCGATACTGGCCGCTCGAAGAGCCTCAAAGACCGGCCTGCGAAGCTCCGGGCGACTGACCTGTATGGGGTACAGGTGCAGGGCGGAGTAACTGTCCGGGTTTTGCTGGGGGCAGGTGACCGGCAGATCAGCGAGGAGGGCGTCATAGCGTTTGGCCAAAACATGCCGTTTTGCCACGAAATCATCCAGACGCTGCATCTGGCTGTGCCCCAAGGCGGCTTGCATATCCGTCATGCGGTAGTTCAGGCCCAATTCCAGTTGCTCGTAGTACCAGGGGCCTTCTGCGGGGCTGCGCATCAAGCGCTCGTCCCGGGTAATGCCGTGGGAGCGAAGGCGCAGCAGCTTTTGGTAGAGGTCTTCCCGGTTGGTGGTAATCATGCCCCCTTCGGCGGTGGTGATGATTTTGACCGGGTGAAAACTGAACACGGTCATCTCGGAGTATTCACAACTCCCAATAGGCTTTTGGCGATACTTTCCGCCAATCCCATGGGCGGCATCCTCCACCACGGCAAAGCCATAGGTCTTCGCCAGCTGGCTCAGCCGATCCATTTCCACGCACTGCCCGGCAAACTGCACGGGAATCACGATTTGAGGTAAGGCTTGCCCCTTGGCTTGGGTCGCTTTCAGCTTGGCTTCCAGAGCGGTCACGTCCATGACATAGGTGGCCGGGTCTGTATCCACAAAATCCACGCTGGCTCCACAGTAGCGCCCACAGTTAGCCGAAGCCACGAAGGTGTTGGGGGCCGTCCACAAGGTGTCATGCGGCCCCAAGTCCAAAGCCAGACAGGCAAGGTGCAAGGCGGCAGTAGCGTTACTGACGGCCACGGCATATTTCACGCCGCAATACTGGGCCACGGCTTGCTCAAAGCGCTCGATGGCCGGCCCCTGAGTGATGAAGTCCGATTGCAGCACCTCAACCACGGCCTGAATATCGGCTTCGTTGATGCTTTGACGACCGTAAGGAATGAAAGACGGCATGGGCGTTTGCTCTCGGTTTTCTTCGATTTTATTCGATCATGGCGCGTAGCTGATCGGGATTTAAAAAGTCGGGATTATTGGCGGAGTTATACTCAAAGCCAAGGGGGACAGGCTTGCCCGCTTGTCCTTGCCGATTCACATTATATCCTGTCGTCTCAGCGAAACTAATGGTGGGTTGGATTACAAAGTGGTCGTCAAATTCCAGGGTTAAGTGAGAGTCATCCGCCGGGCACATCACCTCGTGCAGTTTCTCTCCGGGCCGAATGCCCACTATTTTGTGAGGGATACCGGGATGCAGGGCTTCCGCCAGGTCGGTAATTCGCATGCTGGGGATTTTGGGCACGAAAATTTCGCCGCCATGCATTCTTAAAAAGGAATTCAACACAAACTCCACCCCCTGGGGCAGAGTAATCCAGAAACGGGTCATTTGAGGATCGGTGATCGGCAGTTCTTTGGCCCCTTCGGCAATCATTTTCCTGAAAAACGGAATGACGGAGCCACGAGAGCCAACCACGTTTCCGTAACGAACCACCGAGAAACGGGTTTTCCCCATGCCCACCAGACTATTGCCCGCCACAAAGAGCTTATCGGACACCAGCTTGGTGGCGCCGTACAAGTTCACCGGATTGGCGGCTTTGTCCGTGGACAGGGCGATAACCTTTTCCACCTGGCAGTCAATGGCAGCGTTGATGACACTTTCGGCACCATGAATATTGGTCTTGACACACTCAGTAGGGTTGTACTCGGCAGCGGGCACCTGTTTCAGGGCAGCGGCGTGAATCACGAAATCGACCCCTTGCATGGCCCGCATCAGGCGGCCTTGATCACGAACATCCCCGATGAAGTAACGCATGGCCGGATGATTAAAGGTTTGCTGCATCTCGAACTGCTTGAACTCATCCCTTGAGAAAACAATGAGTCGTCGAGGAGTAAAGCGGGATAGAATGGTGCGTATGGCCTCTTTACCGAAAGAGCCGGTGCCGCCGGTGATTAAAATGGTTTTATCGTTAAACAATGTATTTAACCTCGTCTCTAACCTCGCTCTGACCAAGTGGATGGCGGCATGACATGAATTGTTCAAGTCCGGTTTTTATGGGTTTACAATCCAGTTCAGAAAAGCCGGGTTCTGATCACTCGCTGGGTTTCATCCTACTCAAAAAGCCCCTGAAATGACAAGCTGACCCGGCGGCATTCTCTTGCCTGGCTCTGGGTATCCCCATATAATAGGCTCACGTTGTACGAACGTCGCCCTTTATAACTCGTAACCTAACAAAAACACAGAACAAAAATCCAAAAAGAATAAAATCCAAAAAATGTCTGTCAATGTCGCCATTATCGACTACGAGCTTGGGAATGTCCGCTCTGTATCCAACGCCTTTGAAACCCTGGGCGCTCAGGTCGTTTTAACCCGGGATGCCGAGGCCCTGAACCGTGCCGACTGTCTGGTGCTTCCCGGCGTTGGCTCATTTGGGGACGGCATGAGAAACCTTAGACGACTCGGACTGGTTGACACCTTGAATGAACTGGTTCTGAATCAAAAAAAGCCGATCCTGGGCATTTGCCTGGGAATGCAGCTGTTCGCCCAAACCGGACATGAAAACGGCACAGTTCCCGGGCTGGGCTGGATCGATGCGGAAGTAGTCCGCTTTCCAGAGAATCTTGCCTTCGACGGGAAACCCCTGAAAATCCCTCATGTTGGCTGGAATGATGTGCGCTCCGCACGTGACAACCCGTTGATAGGGCCCGTAGGGACTGTGCAGTCCTATTACTTTGTACACAGCTATTATGTGAAGCCAAACCACCCTGAGGACGCCATTGGCGTTTGTGATTACGGGTTGGACTTTACGGCCGCCATCCAGCGGGACAACATCTTTGCGGCCCAGTTTCACCCGGAAAAAAGCCTGAAGAACGGATTAGGACTGTTAAAAAAATACATGGTCGCCGCAGAAGAGCGAGTCCGGGCGGGAGCTTTGGAACATGCTTAAAAAAAGATTGATTCCCTGCCTGTTTTTAAAAAACGGCTTTTTGGTTCGAAGTCAGGGCTTCAACGAGCATCAGCTGCTGGGAAACGCCATTCATCAGGTGGAACGTTTCAACGCCTGGGAAGTGGATGAGCTGATTTACATCGACATCACCCGGGACGATCACTATGACATTCGCCGGGATGACATGAAGGTCAAAAGCGAGGGTGACATCCTCAAAATTCTGGAAGCGGTTTCTAAAACCTGTTTCATGCCCCTGACTTTCGGCGGTCGAATCCGCACCCTGCAGGATATTTATGATCGCATCAGCCGGGGCGCTGACAAAGTGACCATTAACACCCAGGCGCTGGCTGATCCGACTTTTATCACAGAAAGCAGCATGGTATTCGGCAGTCAGGCCATCGTGGTCTCAATTGATGTCAAACTCAACGCCAAGGGCGACTATGAAGTGTACTCCCATCATGGACAACAACCGACCGGCTTACATCCGGTTGCCTGGGCCCGGCAGGCTGAGCAATATGGTGCTGGTGAAATTTTCCTGAATTCCATTGATCGCGATGGCATGGCCACCGGCTACGACACAGCACTGATTCGACAGGTAGCCGAGGCGGTTTCCATTCCGGTGATTGCCTGTGGCGGGGTGGGACAATTCAAGCATCTGGCTCAGGGAATTAATGACGGTCTGGCGGACGCCGTGGCCGCGGGCAATATTTTTCATTTCACGGAACTGAGCGGAAAGCGGGCCCGCAAGGAATTGCTCAAAGCGGGTATCCATGTCAGGAACTAACGCCACCGATTCAGAGAGTACGCCTCTCTCGCGCTCCCTCCCTTAATGCTCAGGCTCCACCCGTTTAAATAGAAAAAGAGGCTCAAATGCAGTACTGTACCCGTTGCGTATACCCCAGTATCTCCGCTGTCCCGTTGGGGTTTGATGAAAATGGTGTTTGCACTGGCTGTCGGGCCCATGATCAAAAGAAAACCATTGACTGGGCTGAACGCGCTGAATGGATCAAGGAAATCGCCGATGAGTACCGGGTAACAGACGGCAGCAACTATGACTGCATCATACCGGTCAGTGGCGGAAAAGATAGCTGGTATCAGACCTGGTATGTCAAGGAAGTATTGGGACTGAACCCGTTGCTGGTTACCTACAACAGCAATAACTATTTGCAAGTGGGCTTGCGGAATTTAAAGCGCATGCGCGAAGTATTCGGGGTGGATCATCACTTCTTCACCCCCAGCCCTCAAACGCTGATTAAATTAAATCGTCTTTGCTTCAAAAAAATGGGCGACATGAATTGGCATGCCCATTGCGGGATTTTCACCTACCCCGTTCAGGTTGCCGTGAAATACCGTATTCCTCTCATTGTGTGGGGAGAACACGGCTATACCGATTTGGGCGGCATGTTCTCCATGAACGACCTGATCGAAATGACCGCCAAATTCCGTTTGGAGCATGCCCAGCGAGGTTATGACTGGTTTGATATGCTAGAGGGGGAAGAAGGGGAAGAAGAGGGACTTCAGGCCAGAGATCTCCTGTGGGCCCGCTACCCTTCGGATGATGAACTGGAAGAGGTTGAGGTCCGGGGCATTTATCTGGGAAATTTTGTGAACTGGGATGCCAATGAACAGACCGAACTCATGAAAAAATTCGGATTTGAAGAATCACCGCTTCCCTTTGACCGCACTTATCGCCGTGTTTCCAACCTGGATGACATGCACGAGAACGGTATTCACGACTACCTGAAATTTGTAAAATTTGGCTATGGCCGCGCTTCCGATCACGCCTGCAAGGATATTCGCAGCGGCAAGATGACCCGCGAGGAAGGTATCGAAGTGGTGCGTAAATACGACCACGTAAAACCCCGGGATTTATTGCGCTGGCTGGATTACGTCAATATGACCGAAGCGGAGTTTGACGCCATTGCCGATACGTTCAGAGACTCCCGCGTGTGGCAGAAAAATTCGGACGGCGAGTGGATGAAGGAAAACATTTGGGGGAATCAATCCGCCTATCCAGTCCCCAAATTAACGGAATTGAATGTAGAATGGGCCGAATTCCAGAAGCAAGCGGTTCCGCAGTGACAACGAGTGTCATTTCCCTACGTCCGGTCACCCTCGACGATGGAGCGCATCTTTTTGAGTGGCGTAATCACCCAGCGGTACGGCAGTTCGCCTTGCAACCCGATGCCATTGACTGGGAAAGCCATTGCCAGTGGCTGAAAGCCTCGCTGGAGAATCCGCAGCGGGTCTTGCTGATAGGCGAGCGGGATGACGAGCCAGTGGGCGTTCTGCGCTACGATGTGGCAGAGACCGAAGCGCTGGTGTCGGTGTATCTGGTGCCCCAACGCATGGGACAAGGGCTGGGAGCGCCCTTGCTGGTAGTGGGGCATGCGTGGCTTTTGTCTCATCGTCCAGCGGTTCGGCAGCTGAACGCCCAGATTGTCCCAGAAAATATGGCTTCCGTTAAAGTGTTTGAAAAGGCGGGATACCAAGCGGTGTCTTCACAAGCGCAACAGGGGATTTTGCAGTATGTCTACCGGTTTTAGTCAGGGGAATTTTCAGGTGGGCAACCGCCCGGTAGGGCCGGATCACCCGCCCTTGATCATCGCCGAGATGTCGGGCAACCATAACGGTTCACTGGACAAGGCGCTGGCCATCGTGGACGCCGTGGCCGAGGCGGGAGCGGACGCTTTGAAAATCCAGACCTACACGGCGGACACTATGACGCTGGATCTCAGTGAGGGCGAGTTTTTTATTGAAGACCCCACCAGCCTGTGGAAAGGGGAGTCCTTGTATAACCTGTACCAGAAGGCCCACACCCCCTGGGAGTGGCATCAACCCATTTTTGATCGCTGCCGGGAAAAGGGCCTGATTGGCTTTAGCTCTCCGTTTGACCCTACCGCCGTGGACTTTTTACAGGACTTGAACGTTCCCCTGTTTAAAATCGCCTCGTTTGAGATTGTGGATATCCCCCTGATTCGCAAGGTGGCCGCCACCGGCAAGCCCACCATTATGTCCACCGGACTCTCCAGTGAACAGGAAGTGGCCGAAGCGGTAGAGGCCTTTAAACAGGCCAACGGCGGGCCGCTGATTTTGCTGAAATGCACCAGTAGCTATCCCGCCGATCCCAAAGACAGCAATTTGCGCACCATCCCCTTCATTCAGGAACGCTTTGGGGTCTACGCGGGCTTGTCAGACCACACCCTGGGTACCGCCGCCGCCGTGGCCAGCGTGGCCTTGGGGGCCGTGGCCATTGAGAAACACGTGACCCTATCCCGAGCCGAAGGCGGCGTGGACTCAGCGTTCTCACTGGAACCAGATGAATTAAAGCGACTGGTGGAAGAAACCCGACTGGCCCATCGGGCTTTGGGGAGCGTGGGTTTAAACCCCACCGAGAATGAGCGCAAGAATCTGGTGTTTCGCCGTTCCCTGTATGTCACTGCCGATATTGCCGAGGGCGAGACGCTGACTCCGGCAAATATCCGGGCCATTCGCCCCGGTCTGGGTTTACCCCCCAAGCATTGGGATGCCGTGCTGGGCAAGCGGGCCAAAACAGCTCTCAAGCGGGGCACCCCACTGGCCTGGGATTTAATTGAAACAGACTGAATGGAAAGCGCAAGCATGACTGTACTGAATGAAAACGAAATCCGTCCTCAGCATTTGATGACAGAACAAGCCCAGCGATATCACAACGATATCGCCCGTTTGATGCGACACCAGAAGGATTTTCAGCGGGTGGCCTGCCCGGCTTGCCAATCGACTGACGGCGCTGTCACGCTGGAAAAATATGGCATCACCTTTGAGACTTGTCCACAGTGCCAGACGTTATACGCCAATCCT
>DAIDMR010000173.1 GCA_027448865.1 Vampirovibrio sp. | reverse complement strand
TTTGCAGTCGGTTCGCCGGGCCACAGAATCCCGGCCTCATCCGCAGAAACAATCGGTACATCAGGCGGTTCACCAGACGCCTCTGTCGGAGCTTCCAAATAGCCGGATTCCAGTGGCGGTGGACTGAATGGGTCAAACGCCAGCGCTGTCGAATCTATCAGAGTTGGCTCCGCTGTTGCTTCATGTGCTGGTGGATTGGAATCCCAGGCCTCAAACGGCATTGATGCGGGGAATTCCAACTCGGGGGCAGAGAAATCAAAAGCACTGTCTAAACGCTCAAATGTTTGGGGGCCGGAAACCACAGGATCAACAGCACCTGTTGGGGGGACGCTGAACGGGTCAAAATCCAGCGCGTCTGGCCCCAAGGGGTCAAACGAAGTTACCGGTGGGGGAGAAAGTGGGCTCTCCAGTCCAGAACCAAAACCTTCCAAGCGCTCCGCTCCGGGACTGTCCGATGCCGGAATTACAAATGGATCAAAGGCCTGCAGCGCATCAGCGACCCGTTGGGACTCATCGACCGAGGAAAACGCATGTTCCGGCGTGTCAAGCGAAAAGGCTGATGGAAGCGATGCCATAGCCGACTGTAAGCGTGCGTCCGCATAAGTGGTCATATCACTCACCTCAGAGCCATCGCTCTGAATACTGGGGCCCAACTCCAGAGGGGGCTCTGCGAAAGCCGAATTCTCAGGGGACAGCGCCTGAGCCGCAAAGGGATCCAAGCCATCAGACAGTGAAGGCTCCGGCTGCCAGTCCAGAGAGGCACCCATCGTGTCCGGGAAAAGAAACTGGGCGGCCTCTTCAAAAGCCTGCTGCCCCTGAGCCAATTCATCAAAGCCCGGGGTAAACGGATCTTCCGGGTATAGTTTCTCGTGGACAGAGTCCAGAAAAGCGCCAGAACCCGTCGGTACTTGCTGGCCCGGCAGAGCAGCGCCCGAATCAAATTGCTCCCATAAGGCCTCAGGCGAAGGAGGCCCCGGGGGAGCCAGACTCTCAGGCAATTGCTCCCAAGGCATCAAGTCCCCAAGACCCGCGTCCAGCGATGGCTGCAAAACAGGCTCAGACGGGGTCGCCCAATCCAGCGGGGGACTCAGTGCGGCAGGCGAGGGAGCCGATTCCGAAAATCCAGCGGACGATTCCGGAGCCCAGGATGATGGATCAAACGCGCTATTCCAGTCATTGGCCTGCTGCCCGGCTGATTCTTCCCGGCCCCCATTGCCCGCGGAAGGAGCGAAAGGGTCTGCTGCCAATCCGGGTGTGTATTGCTCCGGTTTGTAATTCTCAAAAGTTTCTTCCAGATAAGACGGCCCGGCACCTGAAATCATCGGCAGCTCCAACGTAGTCGGCTCCAGCGCGGGTGTCGCCATCTCCAGAGGGGCAGCCACAGAAAGTTCCGCAGCGCTTAGCAACTCCGGCATGGGTTGCTGAGCATCAAAACCGGGGCTTGTGGCCTCAAACTGTGGTGTCCACCCGCTGCCCCCGGAGATCTGCTCAACAGGGCTGGCTTCAGGCACAAAAGAGGGCTCCTGAAACGCATAGGCAGAAGGCTGTGGCGTTCTCCCAAAGCCAAAGTCAATGGGCTGCGCATTGGGATTCAGGGCCGGCGCAAACAAGCTGGCCTGCCCCTTGGCATCCCTCGGTGAATTCGAAGGGTGGGTGGTGTCAATGGGGGTGGGATTTGACTTATTTTTTTTGAAAAACATACTGGACTCTAAATCCTTTGGAGGGCTTTATCCCCTCAAACTCTTAATTATTATAATACGCAGCAGGCCGTTTCATTTTAAAAAGAGCCTTCTCTCCGGGCAAAGCCCCTCTGTTTCCCGTAGAATATCATCCATTAACCAGCTTTCGCCATTATCCCAAGCAATCAGAGTAACCCAACCCATGACCCACCCTTCCCTGTCCAACGCAACCGCAGGCGCCCATCCAACATCCGCTCTGGATTTTTCATACCTGCCAGCCAGCCCGCTATACGGTCAGGACAGCGCTGCGGATAACGTTCTGGGCTGGCAACTCTCGCCAGCGCCTTTCACTCTGACACCGGCACAATGGGAAGACTTGCAAACACTGGGAAGCATTCTGGTAAAATTCACCAAGGCCGTTGATACCCTATACAAGCAAAGCCAGAATCCTAATCTTCCCACACCCCCGTGGATTGCCGAGTTATACGATCAGGGAAAGCCCGATGGCTTAAAACAACTGGCCAGCTTAAAACGCCTGAAAAGCCAACTGCCCTTGGTCATCCGCCCGGATTTACTGTTAAAAAAAGACGGTTGGACCCTGTGTGAAATTGATGCCGTGCCAGGTGGGCTTGGGTTTATCTCGGCCCTGAACCATTTTTACCGGCAGAATGGCTTTCCCGTGGTGGAAGCCAGCCAGGGCCTGCCCGGCGCCTTTCTGAACCTGCTCAAAGCACTGACCCCGGACAACCCACAGCCCTTTATCGCGGTTGTGCTGTCGGATGAAGCGGGAGATTATCGGGCAGAGATGAGCTGGCTGGTGGAAACCATTCGGCAAGGCAGTGATTTAATCCCGGCCTATCCCCATATTGCCCTCGTGCATCCCAAGGACATTGACCTGGTACGCGATAGGCTGGTATGTCAAAATCCGGCCACCGGTCGGGACCAGCCCATTGATGTTATCTACCGTTTCTTTGAACTGTTTGATCTGCCCAATATCCCCAAAATCGAACTCATCCAATACGCCGTCAAAAAGGGCCTGGTCAAATGCACCCCGCCCTTCAAGCCCCATGTGGAGGAGAAACTTTCTCTGGCCTTGCTGCACCACCCCGTGCTGGCTGATTTTTGGGCCAAAGAACTGGGTCAGGCCGATTTCCAGCAACTCAAGCAATGGGTACCGCAAGGATGGATTGTAGACCCCGCCCCGCTCCCCCCACAGGCGATCATTGCCAATTTAAGCCCCGGTGGCAAAGTCATTCAGGACTTCCAGCAACTGAAAACCCTCTCTCAAAAAGAGCGGGAACTGGTTCTGAAACCCTCCGGCTTCTCGCCGCTGGGCTGGGGCAGCCGAGGCGTGACCATCGGGCACGACCATTCCAGCGAGAGTTGGGGCCAGCAACTGGATACCGCCTTGACCAGTTTTGGACACACCCCCTACATTTTGCAAAAATTTGAAGCCGCCGACGTACTGCCCGCCCAGCGGCTGGAAGTGGGCACCGGCGAAATCCGGGAGTTCCAGGCCCGGGTGCGGCTGTGCCCCTACTACTTGATTGAAAACGAGCAGGTAACCTTGGCTGGCATCCTGGCCACCGCCTGCCCCGCCGATAAAAAGCTGATTCATGGGATGAAAGACGCCGTGCTAACCCCGTGCCAGGTCAAATAGCATTGTCCAAAGCGGGGGACTGGAGCCTTTCAATCAGGGCCTGCAGGGCCAAACGGTAGCCATCGGCCCCCAACCCACAGATCACGGCCGTGACAACCGCACTCAGGTAAGACTGATGCCGAAACGCCTCGCGACGGTGTACGTTTGAAAGATGCACTTCCACAATGGGATGGGTGTAAGCAGCCAGGGCATCCCGCAGCGCCACGCTGGTATGGGCATAGCCACCGGGATTGATAATCATCCCTCCCGTGGTCAGGCGCAGGGCCTGCACCTGATCGATCAAATCGCCCTCGTGGTTGGACTGATAACAGATCAGCTCAAATCCAGCCACTGCGGCCATCTCTGTCAAGGACGCGTTAATGTCCGCCAGGGTCTGGGCCCCGTAAATATGGGGCTCCCGCTCTCCCAGCAAATTAAGGTTGGGGCCGTTGATAACAGCAATGGTTCGATTTGGCGCTTGTGCCACGGAGGAACTCCTTGATGGGTTGTACCTGTTCTTATCGTAACCGAATTCTGCTAATGGGCGGCCTCGGCGTTTCTTCCTACATTGGCCGCTTCAGCGTTTCTTCTTAACTGGCCGCTTCAGCACTTCTCCCTAACTGGCCGCCTCTGCACCTATTCCTAACTGGCCGCCTCTGCGGCCAGGGCCTGAGACTGCCGCAATCGCAACATGGCTTCAATAAAGCGGGTCAAATCGCCATCCATAACCCCGTCCACATCGGCCGTTTCCTCATTGGTACGATGATCCTTGACCATGCTGTAGGGGTGAAAAACATACGAACGGATCTGACTGCCAAAATTGACATCCATGACCTCCCCACGGCTGGCCGCCAATTTGGCCTCATGCTCGGCGATTTTCCGGGCCAGCAGCTTGGATCGCAGCATATCCATGGCGATCTCCCGGTTTTGCAACTGGCTGCGTTCCTGCTGGCTGCGCACCACAATACCGGTAGGTTTGTGGACAATACGCACCGCCGTTTCCACCTTGTTGACGTTCTGTCCACCCGCGCCCCCACTGCGACTGGTGTCCAGCTCAATGTCCTCAGGCCGAATCTCGATATCCGCAGCGGTCACCCCGGTCACCACCGGGCTGACTTCCAGAGAGGCAAAGCTGGTTTGGCGCTTGCCAGAAGCGTTAAACGGAGAAATACGCACCAGACGATGGACCCCCCGCTCGGCTTTGGCGTAGCCATAAGCGTACTTCCCACTCAAGCGAATGGAAGCGCTCTTGATACCAGCCTCTTCCCCTTCGGTCACGTCCAGAACGTCTCGCTTAAAGCCCTGTTGCTCCGCCCACCGAAGGTACATACGCATCAGCATCTGGGCCCAGTCCTGAGCGTCGGTGCCGCCCGCTCCGGCACTAATGGTAATAATCACATCGCACTTGTCGTACTCGTCACTCAAAAGGCTTTGCAGTTCCCAGGCATCCACTTCGGCTTCCAAAGCAGATAATTCGTTATCCAGCTCGGCAATCACCGAGTCATCCCCTTCCTCCTGCCCCATGGACAGCAAGACTTGCTGATCACTCAAAGCCTGTTCCCAGCCCTGCATGCGAGCAATACTATCCTTCAGCTCATTTAGCTCCTGCATGGCCGATTGGGCGGCATCCGCATCATCCCAAAAGCCCGGCATTGTGCTTTTGTTTTCTAAATTGGCAATTTGCTCGCGAATGGCCGGGGTGTCAAAGAAACCCCCTTGCCGCATCCAAACGAGGGGCCAGTGCTTCCAATCGGCGTTTGATATCGGAAAAATCCACGGTGTTTCCTTCTGAGTTTTTATTGGGGGTTGCTTATTTTGGGCTGCCTGTTTTGGGTTGCTGTATGGCTTTTATTGTACTGAAGCCGGTAGCTCGCCCACAAGTCAACCTGGGCACAAAATTCAAACCTCAAGAAATACAAACACTAAAAATACTGCGCCTGCCGGACGCTTTTGACAGAACCGCGAATTAGAATAAGCTTTGAAATGAGCATTGATTGAGATCAATCCCACCACCCAACCGGAGGAAGCCATCCAGCATGAGCCAACCCCCATTTCAACTGAATGTGCCTGCCAGCAGCAGCAATCCCTTTACCAAAGCGGTGAAAGCCACCCTGCCATCGCTGGCCACACCCACCGTCACCAGCAGCACGGGCAGCAGCACCAAAAGAAGCAATCCGTTTATGACAGCCATGAATCCGGACAGTCCGGAGTTTCGGGAGCAATATGGGGTCAACAAACCGCTGAAAGACGCCATGTTTCTGGGTTACCGGGATGATCAACCGGTCTTTGGGGGCAATCGCCTGTTTATCCTGTATTAAGCCCCGCATCAGGTCAGGGGCCCTTCCTCCTAAACAGTCGCCCCGAGATCAGGCTTTCCCGACATGGCCGATAGCAAGCCTTCTATGTGCTGACGCATGACGTCTCGCAGCCCATCCGGGGACAGTATCTGACAGGATGCGCCATACTTCAGCAGACGCAACATCAAGCCGCTTGTCTCTGCAAGCCGGGTTTTTACGTGAATTTCCGTGTTCGACGAGTAGACCAGACGCTCGTCCGGATATAAGCGATAACTTTTGGCCAAACGACCATACAGCGCAAAGACCACCGTGACCTGAACAGGGGATCTGCGATTTTTAGAGGGCGACTGGCGCACCGAAGCAATCCGATCCAGATCCAGCAAGCGCTGCTCCTGACTCCCCCGATCCAGACCAAGCAAAAAAAGCCCGGTTTCTCGCTCCAGCACTTCATAGGGTTCCACCGAAAGTGTCTGAACACCCCGCTCGGGATCGGCATAGGCAAGATCAAGGGCAAAAGCCTCCTGGCAATACCGCTTGAATTCATTGTAGCGTTGCCGCCATAAGCCCAAATCACGCATGGGGGAAGCCGGAATCAGGCCAGTCTCTTCCTCCAGCCCAAGGGATGCGTTGCAACCCACCGCCCAGGACAGATCTTCCATCAAGCGCCGGTAGTCCTGATAAAGTACCTCATCTGGCTGACGGGCCAGAATATCCAGCAGCTTGCAGGCCACGGAAAGCTCTTTGGCCTCCAGAGCCAACGGAAAAGGATTTCGTAACAACTCATAACTGTAGTCGTTTCGGTTGGTCGAACGAGGAATTCTGCAACCCACTTCTCGCAGGGTGTTGATGTACTTGGTGAGCGTTTCCGAATTGTAGCCCCGACCGATCATGGGATTCTCGTACAGGAGGCGATTCAGCTCCACCATGTTCAGGCTGCGATACCGTACCAGCATCAACAGGATATACAGCACCCGGTACGCTGAAATATTGATATTCTGAAACACCTCTGAGGGCGCACTAGCCATGGCCATCCGCTGTACTTCCTTTCGCCTTGTAAAATTCCAGCATGGTGTCAAGGGTTTCCCTCATGTCTTGCCTGAATACATCCGGGCTCTCAATGGCAAACGGCAAGCCCAGCGACAACAGGGTTTGCTTCACGTAAAAGAAATCGCGCACCTGCAAGCGAACCTCGTAATGGGGCTCCAGGCCATCCACCCACAAACGGCTTTCCTGATAGACACCCTGATTGGGATCCAGGGCGAATCCCTGAAAACCCCGCGGTGATCTTACAAAAACTTTCAACACAATCTCGACCTTGACCTGCTGACGGTCGATGAGCTGAGTACGCAAGTCATCATCCCGAATCGTTTGCACCCCCAATAAACGATCGACCCTCAAACTGCTGGGCCCCGGATAATCCAGGCGTTCGCCTCGCACATAAACCACCCCCTGCCGGTAAAACAGGCTCTCTGGCAGAAAAGTGAACACACTTTCACCCTTCAAGGGGGAAGCGTAGGTGACTTCCAGTAAACTCTCTTCCAGAATCGATCGCTCCAGTTGTTCAATGCGCGTTCGGCATTCCTGAGAGTCCAGACTACGGCTTTGCACAAACAACTGGGTCATCCATTCACTACCATCCTCAGGGCCTTTCAACAGGCTCTGGGCGATCATCTTCTTCAGCAGGCTATCGAGGGCCAACATTTCCTGCGGCGAAAAATGCCGTTGCGCCACGACCTTAGCCTGCGCCAGAACCTCCAGCCCGTTTTGCTCCAGCGTCATGCCAAACGGATGGCTAACCATTTGATAGGCAAAACCATTGCGTGGGCTGGGCCGACGAATGACACAGCCCAGCGCCTTGAGCGTGTTGATATACAACCAGATGGAATCGCTGGAAACGGGCTTGCCGATCCCCGGATCTTGCTCAAACTTCCGGTTCAGCTGGTCAACGGTCAGGGGCGACTGAATGAGCCATTGCAGCAGGCGATAAATCCGATAGGCCGTTCCATTCAGGGCACGACGCGCTGACAGGGGCTGATCTTCCGCAGCACAGGGGTTTTCTCCCGCTTCCACTCCCACCTCCCTAAATGGAGCGAGATTGGCGTCCAGATTGTCCGATTGCTGACTAATCACGCTTGAAACCCCGAATTGAACAAAACCGGTTCGGCTTTCATTGAACCTTCATGTTGACTGAGCAACCTTTGAATGTAAACCGATAAATGTTCGGTTTTCCAAAACAACAATCGACGATTCACCACCCGGGGACGAAACCCCTTGTCTTTGCCTGCAAGGGCAAATTTTTCTGTTGTCCCTGACCGCTCTTCGCTAGAATAATAGAACTTCCGTACGAAGACAGACGCCCGATGAATCATAAAAATCCCCCTGCCGATGGCTCCGAGACTGTCCTCCCTCCCTCTAGAGGGATTGATTCGATCATTTCTCAGGTGCAGGCGCTTCTGGCCGAGGACAGTCGAAGCGAAATGCCGGTCGTACAATCCGTTTCGCTATTTTTCTGGGACGACCTGTCACGGTGGGCCCATCATATTGCCTTTGTCCCTCAGCCTTTTGTGGTGGCCCTTACCGGCCCTTCGGGTTCCGGCAAGTCTTTTATCAGGGAAACACTGGTGCAGGAACTGAGCCAGTTCACCAACGTGGCCTCCTTTAGCCAGGATAATTACTACCGGGACTTTGAGGCAGACTTCCCGCATGTACCCCTGAGCCTGTTTTATGATCATATCGATTTCGATGACCCGGATCACATACGCTTTCGGCATTTGGGGCGAGATTTACAGCGCTTTCAAGCCCAGCCACTGGGCGGCACTATTTATATTCCCAAACTGCGCTTTGGCACCCCTGAGCAAAAACCTGCCATTATTGAAGAGGCCCTTCCTCTGACAGTGACCCCCTTTATGGTCACCGAAGGGATTCATGCCTTCTACGAACCGGCCATTTTGCCCTTGTACCAGTTTAAAATTTACGTGGATGTGGATGAAAAAACCCGGCGCCAGCGCTGGCTGTCCAGAAATATTCAGGAAAACCGGGGCATTACCGACAATATGTGGCGTACCACTGTACAATGCCTGGAACGGCATATTCTGCCCACCCGTGAGGTGGCCGATCTGGTGATCAACAACAACGCCCCCATTCCCCAGGTAAAACGATTCCTGACCCAGTTGGCGCAGACGTTAGGCAACGCCCGCATTTTAAGCCAGAAAAACATCGCATAGCCCGGCTCTTCAACAGACTTTACAAACTATCAAAAAACCCGCTTCAGGGTTGTTAAGCGTATAAAGTCTGTAATATCCGCAAAGAGATTCAAAAACCTTGCAACCCACTCTAGCGAATGCCTTACCGCCAATCCCAGCCTGGCCCTCCCCACAGCCATACCCGCCAAACGGTTATGGCCCTGTTCGGGCAAGCACTTTACCAGCGCCTTCCCCGATTGGGAGTAGCCCAGCAACCACCAAGGCCTTCCACGCACCGTCTGCCATCCAAACCCCCATGCCGACTGCCCAAAGTGCCCTCCCAACAGTGCCTCCCAAACAACATCAACCCCATCAAGGCTCCCACCATCACCAGCAGGCTACGGGAGAGTCTAAAGATCTCTATAGAGACACGCCCTTGCGCTACCTGGGATATTTAAACGAACTGGGTGAATCCCTCAAGGACTGGCTCAAGACCTTTCCCCTAACCAGCAATAACGCCGACGGCATCGTCAAGCACTCCTACACAGCGGTAGGAGGCTATGTGGCCCTGGACGCTTTTGACAAAGCGGTCAAAGGGTACCGGCAATCCAAAAACGCCGGAGAGAGCCAAGGCATTCAAGCCCTCAGCGCCACCACCTCGGGCCTGGATGCGGCCCTGTTTCAATATGGGGCCAGCTATTCCATCCCCGCCTTTTTAGTGGCCGTGACCCGAGACAGTCTGAAATTGGGCCTGAATCGTCTACTGGGCAAGCAAAAGGCGGCGGAAGAGATACTCCAGCATGAAATCCGTCACGAAATTGAGGCCAAAGGCTGGTATCGCTTTGATCAACGCTTATTGGGCAAGCTGAAAAAAGGCATTGACCACCACCTGCTGCAAAAAATCAAACCCTCCCAAAGGTTTGCCGAGATGGTTCAAAAATGGGGCCCTAAAGCAGAAAAAAACATGTGTATCGCCTTACCGCTGGTGGGAAGTATGGCCATTATTCCCTTTATAGTGCATCCCATTGATGCCGGGGTGAACTTTATACTGGATCATAGCTATCGCCCCCTGGCTAAAATGCTGAAACAGTGGGCAGGCGGCCACTAGTTACTGCGGTAGCAACAGGCGCCCGTTATAACGGGTCATCGTCTCTTCCACACCCACGCTCATCCAGGATTCCACGGCATCCAATGCCGCGTCAATAATCTCTGGCAGGTGTTTCTGCTCTTCCGGGGCGAATTTGGACAGCACAAAATCCGGCATGGCCATGGGCGGCGGAGGAGAGCCAATGCCCACCCGCAAGCGGGCGAACTGCTGATTGCCTCCCAGTTGCTGAATAATAGAGCGCACCCCTTTTTGACCGGCATCGCTGCCAGCGGGCCGTACCCGAATTTTGCCGAAGGGCAAGGCCGCCTCGTCATAAATCACCAACAGGCGCTCCGGGGGCACATCGTAATAATTCATCAGCTTCAGGACCGCTTCACCCGATAAATTCATGTAGGTCAGCGGTTGGGCCAGAATCACCGAATAACTGCCTAGACGGCCCAAGCCCACCATGGCCTTAAAGCGACTCTCCGACTTGCCAACGATTCCTGCCCGACGGCTCAGGGCCTCCAGCACCATAAAGCCAATATTATGGCGGGTGGCTTCGTACTGTTTGCCGGGGTTGCCCAGCCCAACTATAAGATACTTATCGCTCATAGGCCAGTTTGCGTTACTTTCTCGGGATGCCCATTCCTTGTAGTATAGAAAAGTCTACAATAAGAGATTGCAAAAGAGATCCAAGCCGTGGCCACTCAAAAAGAAAGACTGGATAAACTCGTGGTGGATCGGGGTCTGTGCAGCAGCCGCGCTCAGGCCCAAGCCCTGATTATGGACGGCAAGGTCAAGGTGCGCGGAGAGGCCCTGAAAAAGCCGGGCACCTTAATTTCGGTAGAAGAAACCGATATTGAAGTCAGTGGCCTGCAACCCTTTGTGAGTCGTGGGGGATTGAAACTGGCCAAGGCCCTTCCCCTGTTTGGGATTCAGGTACAGGATCGGGTGTGCATGGATGTGGGGGCCTCCACCGGGGGGTTTACCGATTGCCTGTTGCAACACGGGGCAAGCCAAGTCATTGCCGTGGACGTGGGTTATGGGCAACTGGACTGGAAGCTGCGCAGCGATCCACGGGTTCAGGTGCTGGAAAAAACCAATATTCGCGAACTAAAAGCGGAACAATTAGAAGGACTTCCCTCGCTGGGCGTGGTGGATACCTCCTTTATCTCCCTGAAAAAAGTGCTCCCCCCCTTGGCCGCTCTATTAAGCCCTGATGCCGAAATGGTGGCCCTACTGAAGCCCCAGTTCGAACACAAGGACTACATTCAGGACAATAAATTCAAAGGGGTGGTCAAAGGCCTGGAAACCCACCGAACCATTGTGAACGGGGTGCTTCAGGATCTCCACGATTTACTGCCTGACTGGACTTTGGCCGGACTGGACTTTTCTCCTATAACCGGCCCAAAAGGAAATATCGAATTTCTGCTATACTATACCCGAGGATGTTACCGAAAAGACGGCACCCCCCTCCGGGAAAACCCGTCTCTCATTGAAAAAGTAATTGAGCAAAGTTACCGGACACACGCTTCGTAACAAAAAAGTATTTGCCCCTAAAGTTTTCACCAGAAACGTCGAAGCGGATATAGAAGCAGATAACGATGGAGCGTAAGACTGAATGCGACCCTATCAAAATTCTCGTGCTACCCAGCACCCCTCTCAACCCAAGGCCATCGCCATCAGCGTCACTCCTGCCAATCCTCTGAAGAACCTTGCGATTCAGGTCGCATTGGCTGGCATCGCATACGCTTTAGCTGTGTGGTTATTGCCGTAAGTCATCCACCAGCCTGGATTCATCTGAAAAACATCCCAAACTGAAAAGCATCCCAAACCAATGAATCTTTAAATTTGACAAGTGGCAGGGGCTGGTGAAAAATCTTCCTATGACGACCCAACCCACGCCGGAGCCCAACGCTCCTGAACTCAATACGATCTCCAGACAAACACCGCTTTACCCTAACCATGTGGCCCGGGGCGCCAAAATGGTCGATTTCGCGGGTTGGCAAATGCCGCTGCAATACAGCAAGGTTCTGGAGGAGCATCACGCCGTCCGGCAGGCGGCAGGCTTGTTTGACATTTCCCACATGGCGCTGGTCATTGTTTCCTGCGGTGATGTGGAAACCACCCGAGCTTTTCTGGATCGTCTGGTACCACAGGATTTACGCAAGCTATTCCCGGGTAAAGCCCTCTACACCCAGTTTTTAAACGAGCAAGGCGGCATTATCGATGACGTGATTGTGTACATGTTACCTACACTGCCCGCCTATCCTGAATTTCAGGAGTTTATGGTCATCTGCAACGCGGCCAACGCGGCTAAAGACATAGACTGGCTGAAAGCTCAGGCCAAAGCGTTGCATTACCCGCAAATTCAGGTACAGGATCTGTACGCGCATTACAGCCTGTTTGCGCTACAAGGCCCCCTATTTGCCGATATACTGGCCCGCACCGGCTTTGATACGGACTATCTGCCCAAGCGCTTCCAAATTACCGATACCACCATTCAGGAAACTTCAGCGCTGCTCTCCAGAACGGGTTATACCGGTGAGGATGGGGTGGAGATCATCGTACCCGCCGCCAAAGCGGAATACCTTTGGGATTTACTGCTGGATTTGGGTAAACCCATCGGCCTGCAACCCATTGGGCTGGGCGCCCGAGACACCTTACGCCTGGAAGCGGCCTACCCCTTGCACGGACACGATATCTCCGAGTCTGACACGCCCCTGGAGGCTGGACTGGCCTGGTCGGTCAAGCTCAACAAGCCGGGAGACTTCATCGGCAAGCAAGCCCTCCTTCAGCAGCAGGAAAAAGGGCTGGACAAGGAATTTTATTGTTTTACCATCAACAAACGAACCATTGCCCGCCAGCACGATATCATTTATAAAAACGGTACACCGGTGGGTACTGTAACCAGCGGCTCCATTTCACCCCTGTTCAATGTGCCGATTGGCATGGGCTATATCCGTTCCCAGACGGTCATCGGCCCGGGTGACACCATTCAAATCCGGGTGCGTGGGGTGGATGTGGA
Organism: Vampirovibrio sp.; assembly: GCA_027448865.1. Classification (GTDB taxonomy): domain Bacteria; phylum Cyanobacteriota; class Vampirovibrionia; order Vampirovibrionales; family Vampirovibrionaceae; genus Vampirovibrio. The sequence goes on along the minus strand of DAIDMR010000173.1, from coordinate 2,900 downwards.
CGCTGAGATCGTTGAAAGACCTTTTTATCAGAAGTAGAGCCCGTTAGGAGATTACCCCCATGGCGACCGAATTCATTATGCCGGATGACATTTTAGTTGCAGAGACACACGAATATGTCCGCACCATGGATGATGATCGCGTGCGGGTGGGCATTACCGAATACGCCGCCGGCCAATTGGGCGATATCGTGTTTGTGGAGCTGCCCGATGTAGGCCAAACCTTTGACCAGAACGAATCCTTTGGCTCTATTGAGTCCGTTAAAGCCCAATCAGAGCTTTATTTGCCCGTAGCGGGCGAAATCATCGCCGTGAACACCCAACTGAGTGAAGAGCCCCAGATGGTCAACGACGACCCTTATAACGGCGGCTGGATGCTGGAAATTCTCCTGTCCAACCCGGATGATCTGAAAAAACTGATGGACGCCGACAGCTACCTGAAATTCATTGGCGAAGCCAACTAAAGTCGCTCCTCACGTTTGTCTTAACCGACTCTAAACAGTAAACTGCGCTTGCTCACTTGGCGGGGGCAAATCGTCATACTATAATGGCGATGGTGGTGTTTGCGGATACTAGGCGTCCGAACGCAATGCCTGAACCGCTCACGCATCCAACCAGTGGTACTGTCAGGGGGAAATTCAGCGCAGCGCACTCCAAACCCTGCATGGGGCTGCATACCGAGAAAAAAGGCAAAAGAGAGGAAAGGCAAAGTGATGTATAACTTTCTTCCCCACACCGAGGCGGAACGTCAGTTGATGCTGGCCAAAATCGGGGTAAAGAGTATCGACGCCCTGTTCAGTGACATCCCGGCCTCCCTGCGCCAGAACATGCAGTATTCGGTTTTACCAGCCCAGGGTCTGACCGAGGCGGAATTACAGGCCGAGTTACAAGCCTTGGCCCGCCAGAACAGAGGATCAGAACTCTCTTGCTTTTTGGGAGGCGGAGCCTATAACCGGTTTATTCCCATGGCCGTGAATACCATTGCCAGCCGTTCCGAGTTTTACACCGCCTACACCCCGTACCAGCCGGAAATCGCCCAAGGCACCCTGCAAGTCACCTACGAGTTCCAGACCATGATCTGCGAACTGACGGGCATGGATGTGGCCAACGCCTCGGTTTACGATGGGGCCTCTGCCGTAACGGAAGCGGCCTTTATGGCCATGCGCTCCACCCGCCGCAGTCGTATCCTGATCGCCAACTCGGTTAATCCAGACTATCGCAAAGTACTGCAAACCTACGCCAACGGGCTGGGGGACGTGACCGTGGAGACCTTTGATCCGCTAAAGCCCGGTGAAACGCTCAGCCCCAACCTCCCCCAGGCCCAACAAACCGCCTGTGTCATTGTCCAAATCCCCAACTACTGGGGAGGACTGGAAGATACCCAAGCCATCCAGCAATTTTGCGAGGCCACTGGCGCCCTCTTCATCGTCTCCGCAGAACCCGTTTCCCTGGGACTGCTCAAAGCGCCCGGCAGCTATGGTGCGGACATTGTCACCGGGGATATCCAACCCCTGGGCAATCACCTGTCTTTCGGCGGCCCGTACGGCGGCTATATTGCCACCAAAAACAAGTACGTCCGGCAACTCCCCGGTCGATTGGTGGGCAAAACGGTGGATCGCCACGGCAAACAATGCTATACACTCACCCTGCAAACCCGGGAGCAACACATCCGGCGAGAGAAGGCCACCAGTAACATCTGCACCAATCAGGCCCTGAATGTGCTGAAGGCAACCGTGTACTTAACGCTGGTGGGGCCCAACGGCCTGAAGCATCTGGCCAATCTGTCGCTGCAACGTACCCACGCACTGGCCAGCCAGTTGCGTAAACTGCCCGGCGTCACCTTGGATCAGGCGGGTCAGCCGTTTTTTGCCGAAGTGGCCTTGCGCTTCCCGGTGCCAGTGGCCCCATTGCTCAAACACCTGGAACAACAAGGTATTCTGGGCGGCATTGCCCTGGAGCGTTTTTACCCGGACGCCAAAAACTGCCTGCTGATTGCCTGCACCGAAATGACCCTCCCCAGCGAGATTGACCGCTATGTGGAGGCAGTGCGGGAATTCCTCAAGCTGAATGCCCCACCCGGCACCCCGCAACCCGCTGAGATTCTGCAACAAATGGAGGCCACCTGCTAATGAACGCCCCCCTGTTGAACACACCCGTATTGGAACCCTCCGTTTTTGAACTCTCCCACGTCGGGGCCCAAGGGGTCAGTCTGCCAGCGGTGGGCGTGGAGGAAAAACCCCTGGAATCCTTGATCCCCCCGGAGTTTTTACGCCAAACGCCCCCTCGACTGCCGGAAATCTCCCAAATGGACGCCGTGCGGCACTTCCTGCGCCTGTCTCAGCTGAATCATTGTATTGATAAAGAGTTTTATCCCTTGGGTTCCTGCACCATGAAGTACAACCCCAAGGTGTGCGACTACTACGGTATGCTGGACGGATTGACCCGCCTGCACCCCTTGACCCCGGCCCATTTGAGCCAAGGGGCTTTAAAAATCATCTACACCTTACAACAGTATCTGGCCGATATTACCGGCTTTGACGCGGTCAGCCTGCAGCAAGCCGCCGGCGCCCAAGGAGAACTGGTGGGCATTATGATGATTAAGGCCCATTTTGCCCATATCGGAGACACCCAGCGCACTGAGGTCATCGTCCCCGACTCCGCCCACGGCACCAATCCGGCCTCCGCTGCTATGTGTGGCTATAAAATCGTGGAGATCAAATCCGGGGCCAATGGCTTGGTGGATCTGGATCGCCTCAAGGCGGTACTATCAGAAAAGACCGCCGCCGTTATGCTGACCAACCCCAGTACCGTGGGCTTATTTGAGAAAGACATTCTGGAAATTACCCGCCTGGTGCAGATGTTACTGGTGGCCTTCTCTCGCCGGATGTGTTGCTCCCGGGTTT
>DAIDMR010000172.1 GCA_027448865.1 Vampirovibrio sp. | reverse complement strand
GGATCGCTGTCAATGTAGCTGGACACTTTGTACTGGGCGACCAGAGCATCCAGAGCCGGGGCCATCGCCTGCCAATCTGCCGGACTTTTGAGCGCCGCCCAAACAGGGGACTTGGCCTTGGCGGGCCGGGTGGCAAGTGCTTTACGCTTAGGCTTTGGGGTTTTGGCGCCCGTTTTTTGAACCGCTTTTGAGGGTGGTTTTTGGGTGGTCATGATGGTTTACGTCCTCAAAAGCGCTTCTGGTCAACGGGACTCAATCAGCGCTCAGGCCATGGCCGCTTGCGGCTGTTGAATGCCTTCCAGCATATTGCGTCCGCGTTGGGCCGGGTTTTCCAGACCCAGCCAGGCCAGCGTGGTTTTGCCAATGTCCGCGAAAGAGTCCCGAATGCCCAGATTCACACCGGGTAATTGGGGGCTGTAAAGCAGGATGGGCACGTATTCACGGGTGTGATCCGAGCCGGGAGCGGTGGGGTCGCAACCGTGATCGGCGGAAATCATCAGCAGGTCATCCGGGCCCATGGCTTCTAAAACACGTCCCAGTCCGGCGTCCACTTCCTCCAAGGCACGGGCGTAGCCGTTCACATCCCGGCGGTGGCCGTAGTTGCTGTCGGTTTCCACCAGATTGACAAAGACAAACTGCTTGTCGGCTTGCGGATAATCGCTGAGGGCCTTCTTTTCCAGGCTTAAGGCATCCAGATTTTGTTCCTGTCGCACCAGTTTATTCAGCACGTCCAGTCCTTCCGGGTTGCTGCCAGTATGAATGGAGTGGGTCAAGCCGGAGAAGCAGAAAATATCCTCAATTTTACCCACGCCCAGCACCACGGCGCCAGCCTCCCGGATGCGATTCAAGACCGTGGCCTCAGGCGGTAATACGGCGTAGTCCCGGCGATCTTTGCCGACCCGTTTGAAGGTGTCCGGGCTGTTGCCGATAAAGGGGCGGGCAATGACCCGGGAGACCTTGTGGGGGCCATCCAGAATTTCACGAGCTTTTTCGCACCACTGATACAGGGTAGGCAAGTCAATTTTGCTTTCCGGCCCAATGTGAGCCGCAATCTGGAACACGCTGTCCGCGCTTGTATAGACAATGGGATCGCCGGTTTCCAGGTGCTGCATGCCCAGTTCTTCCAGAATTTTGGTACCAGAGGCCGGTTTGTTGCCCAAAATGTTTTTAACGCCGGTTTCCTGCTTGAAGCGATCCACGATCTCTGGCGGAAAGCCATCCGGGTAGGTGGGGAACGGGGTTTCCAGATAAATACCGGCCATTTCCCAGTGGCCTGTGGTGGTGTCTTTGCCTCGGGAGAATTCCGACATTTTGCCGTAGCTGCCCAGTGGTTTTTCCTGCGGTTTGACCCGGTTTAAATTCAGGATGTTGCCCAGTCCCAGCTTTTCGAAGTTGGGCAGGCTGAGGCGGTCAGCATGTCGGTCGATGTTGCCCATGGTGTTGCAGTCCAGGCTGTCCCCATAATCCGGGGCATCGGGCAGGGCGCCTACGCCCCAGGCATCTACAACGACTACAAAAACACGTTTGACCGACATCGGATGATTCTCCTTGGTTCCTGAAAACTGTGTGCCAATAAAAACGGGCCGGGCTGCCAACTTGCTTTTTGTTTTTGGAAACCGCAAGCGCTTTGTTCGTCTGTTTGTTTGTCTCGGTTAGAATAGGGACAGCCCGGACAGGCGGGTAAAGCGTCACGGTTTTGCAATGATTGGAGCCAATTGCCTTCATGGTATACCACCCTTTTTCGATTACCAAGTGTTTTTCCGCAACCGCTGTGGTCGTTGCCTTGTTACTGGGCGGAAGCCTTGCCCCGGTTCAGGCCCTGGTCAAAATGGATGCCCAGACCGTGGATGCCTCCTTGGTCTATGGCATGAAGAACCAGAAGTTGGGGCTGTCCGCCTTGTTGGGGGCGAACTGGATTGAGGGCGAGAATGGGGCGCTGCTCAATGTTTATTCTCCCTTTATGATGCTGGCCACCAAGGCGGCCAAAGCGGGCTTTTCCAGCAACCCCACCAAGAGTGACCTGATGAAGGCCCGCAAGCGCTTTGGCAAGGAAGTGGCCTTTTACTCGGATACCAAGAATCGCCTGCAAGTGAAGTTCGCCGTCAGCTTCTACGGGGACTCCCCCGGTTTTGCCAAGAACTACAACGCAAAAATCGTGGGGTTTGGCCGGGGGAAAAGTTTTGAGATTAAGCCTGCCAAAGTCAATCTGGATGCGGTGGCTGATCCGGTGACCGGTGGGGTTTCCGGTGCCGCTTACGAGGCGGTGAATGGCTATTATTTCAATTTCGCCGATTTGGAAAACCTGGATGACTTTACCTTACTACTGGAAAGCCCTTCTGGCCCGCCCGTCAAGTTTCGACTCAAAAACGCCCGTTTGTATTAGCGTTTTAAGCTCTAAAAAAGTTTGGGCAGATCACTCGTTCTTTTACCCTTCTTGCCGAAGGGAAGTTTGAAAGCGGCGACATTATCCGGACTCAATCAAGAGCGAAATTTCTAGACGGCTCGCACGGGGAGGTCTGGAGGGGGAACAGCGCTTGCGCTGGACTCTGTTCCCCCTCCAGTGGGGTTTAAGGGGCAAGAGCCCCTTAAAAATAATCAAATCGATAAAAAGCCCCGGCTTGGATTCCGGGGCTTTTAAACTTTTGAATCCAGCCTGGCTTACTCAGTCTGGAAGACACTCTCACACGCTTTTCAAACCGATTTAATCACGCTTTACCGAGTGCAAGAAGGAGGGTTGGAAGAATGGTTAGTAGCTTTGCTTCCAGTAGGCATCTTCAATGGCCATGTTTTTTTCAGCTTCCGAGCGAATGCTGACATTGTTGGGGGTGAAGATGAACACGCCATCGCCAATACGTTGTTGGTTCCCGTCAATGGCATGGGTGGCGCCGGAGAGGAAATCCACCACACGCTGGGATTGAGCGGTATCCAGCAAGTGCAGGTTCAGGATGACCGATTTTTTAGTGCGCAGGTGCTCAATGATTTCCAGGGCTTCCTCAAACGCCCGGGGCTCGATGACCACAACCTGGGCTTTCTGGCTGGTGGGATGATCCACGACGCGCAGCGGTTTGCGGGCTTTCTTGCTGTCATCCAGCATTTCCACTTCCTGTTCGGGGCGAGTGTTACGAAACTCGTAATCCTCTTCCATTCCGTAGGCTTCGTCCTCAAAGGGATCGCCCGAAACCCAGTTCTTGAGCTTGCTTAAAAGTCCATTGTTCATGCCGGCAAGAAACCTCCCTGCTCTCTATCCTGTAAACTATCCTGTGAATCACCTGAAGTTTTGTAACTTCGATTGGTTTTATTGTACGCCAATCGTTAAGTTTTAAAAAGATAATTCCCTATCCTGATTATTGTAGCACCACAGGCCAGTGCTTGGGGAAAGTCATGGCTCATTCCCATGGACAATTCCGGCAACGCGATCCCAAGGCGGCTTTCAAGCTCCGTTTTTAGACTGGCTACTTGGCTGAAACCGGCTTTCAGAGCATCCTCATTCTGGCTCAGGGAAGCCTCTGCGGGGGCCATAGTCATTAATCCCCGTAGTTCAAGGCCGGGGAGTCTGGCAATTTGAGGGGCATTATCCAGTAGTTCTTCAGGGGAAAAGCCATACCGCGTGGAATCCTGACTGATATTGACCTGAAGCAGAACAGCTTGTGTCAGCCCTTGCTGTGTATTGTGGTTTGAAATGGCTTCCGCCAGAGGGAGAGAGTCGACCGAGTGGATAAGGCTGAAGTGGCCCAGCGCTTTTTTGACCTTGTTGCCCTGTAAGTGCCCAATAAAATGCCAACGAAGGTCGGGGTAGTCCGCCTGGGGGAAGGAGGCCATTTTGTCGAGAGCATCCTGCACCTTGTTTTCTCCAAAATGCCGGATTCCTGCGGCATAGGCCGCCTTCATCTGTTCAATCGTGGCGTATTTGGTCACGGCGACCAGGGTAACCGCAGGCGCAGTCTGGCCGCCGGCCATTTGGCGAATGATCGTTTCAACCTGTGTCACTTGCTGCTGGATGCTCATGTTCCATAGCTTATCAAAACCAGAGGGAATCGGGAGGTGGATGCAGCTGGGGCGATCCTCACCATTTCGCTCCAGACGCTGCTCCTCTATCTCTCGTGTAAGGGTTTGTAAAGATCATTCAAGTTTTGGGAAGAACCTTCGAAATTCGAAAATAAGGCTCTTTTTCAATGCAGCATTTCGCAGGTAGGGCTCAAGGCTTATCGATTCGCAACCAAAACAGAATAGAGGAGATCCCTTCGTGACCAATATTAGCAATAACGGCCCCCAGAAACCCGCGACCTACACGCCCACGCCGGCACCGACGCCGACGCCGGCCAAGGAAACCAAAACCTATCATATCTCCCGGGAACTGGACGGCAAGGACAATGAAGGGGTGGTGGGAGAGCTGCTGACTCAGGGCACCCAAAGCCTGGCCGACGCCAACAAGTATTTTGCCATGTTGAAGTACAACACAACCGGTCTTCTGGCTGAAAATACCCAGCTGATTCAGGACACAGCCAAACTATTTGCCCAAAAGGGCTCTGCGGATGCGGCCCAAATATTAGGGGCGGATGACATGTACGTGGCTGGCGACCCTGGGGTGGGCGGCAAGGGCAACAACTATTCCTGGGTAGATATTAACGTGAAACCTGGCTACTACACCATGTTTAAGGATGGTGGGGACACCGGTTCCAAAATCACGGTAAACTCCCACGTGGAAGAGATTAACCCACAGGGAGACAAGGCTTTTACCGAATACGGATTTGTCATTCAGGATGATAAAGGGGCCAAGACCCAGGCCACCTTGTCTGGTGGGCAATTGACCATTGTGGATGCCAATGGACAAAGTCGGAAACTATTACCGCCCAATGATGTTTACGTGGTGGGCAATCCGGCGGATCCCACGGCGAAATTTTATTACGCCGATGTACCGGGTGCGGGTAAGGATGGTGCCCCGGAGAAGCGCTTGATGGTGGAGTATTACGAAAAGCCCACTCAGGCCAGCATTGACAAAATGGTGGCTGCCGGCATGGATCGTGCCGAAGCCGCCGCGCTCAGAACGAAAACATCGTTTAATTACGGCTTCCGGGTGCCGGATGGGGTCAATACATTTGCCTCCCCGGAAGGTGTTGGGGCAGGTACCGCTAAAAAGACCACCGACAAAGGGGTCAAGACGTACTATGACTCTCATTACAATGAGGGGCCCTGTACGTTGATGGATGTGGTCTACAACACGCCAACACCCACTCCGCCACCCTATCCACCCACCCCAACACCGACGCCGACGCCCACCCCAACGCCCACGCCTACGCCTACCCCTACGCCTACGCCTACGCCTACGCCCACGCCTACCCCAACGCCCACGCCTACGCCTACCCCAACGCCTACCCCGACGCCCTACAAGCCTGTAGCGGCCAACGAACGGGCCCTCTCGTGGGGGGATCCCCACATCCTGGATCCGGATGATCCTAATTTGGATAAGAACAATACCACCTATGATTTTCAGGAGCGAGGGTTGTTTAACGTCCTAAAAGACAAGGGTGTGCAACTCAACGCCAAAGTCAGTCAGGGACCTCGAAATACCACCATCAATACCGAAGTTGGGGTGGTGGTCGGTGGGCGCACCATTCAGGCCCAGGCAGACGGCTCCATCAAGATTGGTTATAAAGATCCAAACGTGGTGGGAGCTGATATTACGGAGCTGAAGGAAGGCCAGACGGTGTTGCTGGATGATGGGGCCACGGTGACCCGGACCAACGGCAATGTCGTGGTGCAAACCAAAGAATACAGAATGCAGTTTGCTTTCAGGGAGATTAAAAGCATCGCCGGGATGAAATACATCGACATTGATATCCGAACCAAAGCCGGTGGGGTCATGCAGGACAAGGTTGCGCCTACGGGTATTCTGGGCGAATTGTTCGATGCAGATGACAAGGCGGTGAAGGGCCTGAAAAATCCGCTTGATACCTACAGGGTAGGCGCATTGGTGGGCAAGGGCGCTGCTCTCCCGGACAAACTGCCCGCAACCGGTCATCCCAGCTACCAGATTATTGACCAGCTGTTGAAAGAGGTCAGTGCTGACGGGAATTACAGCGCCGCAGAGTTGGCTCAGGTGGCTGCCAGCCCCCGGGTCAAGGGCTCGGTGTATGAGTCGGTCCTGAAAGCCCTGGCGGATGTGGCCAAAGCCAACAACAAGCCGGTGACTTCAGCAATCCTCCAAAAAGTCGCCAAACAGGTGGGGAACGATAATTTCCTGACTGCTAATGAAATTAAACAGAACCTTCCCACCCTGGCAGGCTGGGTAAAGCCCACCAAACCGGCTGATCCGCTGCCAGCCAAACTCCCCACGACTGGCAACGCCGACTACAAAGTGATTGACCAGTTGTTGAAACAGGTCAGCGCTGACGGGAATTACAGCGCTGCTGAGTTGGCTCAGGTGGCTGCTAGCACCCGGGTCAAGGGCTCCGTGTATGAGCCGGTGCTGAAGGCCCTGGCGGATGTGGCCAAGGAATACAACAAACCGGTCACCAACGGCTTACTTCAACAGTTGGCCAAGTTGGCAGGTAATGACAATTTTATTACCGCCAATGAAGCCAAAAACCAGTTGGCAACTGTGGCAGGCTGGAAAAAGACCACACCCACCCCAGCCCCCAATCCAACCCCCACCCCAGCGCCTGCCCCAAAACCAACCCCCACCCCAACCCCTGCGCCTTCACCCACGCCAGCGCCGGGAGCGGAAGCGGGAGGCCAGGCGGCACAGTTGCAGCAGTTGCTGAACCAGTTGCTGGCACTCTTCGCCCAGTTATTTGGCGGGGGCAAGCGTTAAAGCACGGGACGATCCATTAAAGTCAAGCAACCTGAACAGGAACTTTTTACCGAGTTCCTGTTCTTTGCTTCTATGGCAACTTCATTCTATTCGGTGGGCCGTACCATTGTTTGAAAGGCCTTGCGGTCTGAAAATAAAAGAGAGGCCTGCACGACTCAAATTTCTGAGTTCAAACCTGTAAGATAGACTAAGATGCGTTTTATTGATTGGGGAGAAAACAACCACATGAGATCTGCTTTAAATCAGCGTTACCGGGCTGTTTCCGCTTTGGCACTGAGCGTTGCCCTGGCTTTAACCGTGATTGGAAGGGCTCAGGCCCATGAGGGCCACGAGCCGCCCAGGTTGATCACCACTCAGGGGCACGGT
>DAIDMR010000171.1 GCA_027448865.1 Vampirovibrio sp. | reverse complement strand
TGGCCCAACCGCACCCGCATGCTTAGCATCTCCACGGTCAATTACGCCACCGGCATCGAGCAACCCTGGCGAGAGGTGATTCTGCAAGCGCAGGCTCGGGGTATCTGGACTTGCGTGGACGCCATTCAATCGGCGGGCGTGCTGCCCAGCTGGCATCCCGATATCGATTTCTGGTGCGCGGGCACCCAAAAGTGGCTGGTTTCCGGTACCGGATTGGCGATTGTGGTGCTGAGTCCCCGGGTACTCAAGCAATTGCAACCGCCCTTCCCCAACTGGCTGAGCCTGAAAGAACCAGGCAAGGTGGACTCGGGATTGCTGGACACCGCCCGGGCCTGGGAATGCGGCTGGATTAGCCAAGCGGCGCTGGCCCGTCTGGAGAGCAATCTGGATTATTTCTCCAAAGTCGGTTGGGAGGCCATTACGGAAAAGGTCAAACAGCGCCGCAATTACCTGCATGAGCGTCTGCTGGATATGGGCTGGCACGTGGTCTCCTGCCCCAAACGCTGGTCGGGCATTGTGTCCATTGATCCGGGGCCGGGGCGGGCGGAACTGCTGGTTAAAAACGCCCAAAGTCGCAAAATTGTCGTGACCCAGCGGGGCGATTACGTGCGGTTGTCTCCCCATATTTTTAACCCCATGGGACAGCTCAAAACCGTAGCCCAGTGGCTGGCGGAGAGTTATACGGCCTTATAACGGCGGCCCCGATTCAAGAATTTTTTTAAGAAGTCTTTTTAAGAGGATGAATCATTGAAATATCCAATCACCCGCATCCTGTTGCAAACCGTCGGTCGCCTCAGCGAAGGCATTCGCCTGGGCTGGCGCACCGGTTTTGACTCCGGGGTCATGCTGGAATACATTTACGAAAATCAGCCCCGAGGCACCACCCCCTTGGGCGTATGGGTGGATCGTCAGTTTATTTCTCACCCGGTCTGGGACGGGGTGCGATCCCGCCGGAATCTGCTGATTGGCCAACTGGAGGAGGCTTTAACCCACTATGCTCACCCTGTTGTGTTTGATTTCGCTGCGGGCGTTGGTTCGTATCTGTTTGCCCTTCCGCCAGACAAAGCCCGAATCATCGCCGGAGATTTCGCCCCGGAAGCGGTAGCCCAGGGCCAGCAAAAAGCTCAAGCATTGGGACGAACCGACATCACCTTCCAGCAAAGCAACGCCTTTGAGGCGAACGAACTGGCCTGCCAGCAAGCGGACATTTTGGTCAGTTCCGGCTTTTTCGACATTCTGGTGAAAGAGGAAGAGATCCTGAAGGTGTTAGAGAACGGCTCCAGAATCACGCAACCCGGGGCTCGCTGGGTGTTCACCATTCAGGAGCATCACCCCGATTTGCGCCTGCTAAAGGAGACTATGGTGGATCTGCATCAGCAACGCTGGGAGCTGGAGCCTCGTCCCGCCGAGCAGTTGGCCGACTGGGCCAAACCGCATGGCTGGACGCTGGAGAAACTGGAGCGTAATGACTTCTTCGCCGTGGGCACTTTGGTGCGCACATAAATACTGACACCCCAAAAGTGAGTTTGCCTGTTTATGCCAACCAAGCCAAATCATTATCATCATCCGGGAATCGCCTGGGTCAGCGGGGCCAGTGGGTACTGGGGCCGCAAAACGGTTATGAGCCTGTTGCGTCTGAACTGGCAAGTGATCGCCCTCAGTCGGCAAGAACCCCAGGATCTGCCGGAATGGGCCATGGCCCAGCAAAAAAGCCTGTTTTGGCAGCCCTTTGATCTGGAGTCCGAAGATTGGCCCGGCATCCTGAGCGACGTGCCAACGCCGCAAGCGGTTTTTCATTGCGTGGGCATTTACGATGAGGACTTTGAACGCATGCTGCGGGTCAACGTGGTGCAATCCACCCGGTTCCTGCAAGAAGCCTGCGCCCGGATGGAGCATCAGGACGTGGGCTGTCTGGGGGTCTATCTGGGACAGAACGGTCGGCTGGGCCTACCCGGACTGGGCTCCTTCAGCGCCAGCCAGGGGGCCCTGTGGACGTGGTGCGAAGCGCAAACCAGAACCCTGAAACAACAAAAATCCGGGCTGACCCTCAGTCTGGTCTTTCCGCAACGGGCCCCCTCCCACCTGCAAGCGGAACTGGCCCAACGGCTGGATCGCAAAGTCAAACTGAACCCGCCGGAAACGGCTGATGATCTGGTGGTTGGGGTACTGCGAGGGAAAAGCCGGGTGGGTCGCAAGCCCTGGTTGGCCGGACTGTCCACGTTGTTGACCTAGACAAAATGACAACGCTTTGGCGAAAGCCGTTTTGGCTTTTCCGAAGTGAGAAAATAACCAGACAAGCAGCACAAGTTCGAGAGCATCATACCGGGGCTCCTGTTCATTTTGTAAAGAAATATAAAGCACTGGCAAGGCTCTGTAAAACAAAGCCCAAAAACAAACGTCATGCGCTTTAACGTCCGGTAACGGATGAGACAAATCGATTCCATTTGAGGGAAAAAGCTGGGAGATTTCAATCTCAAACAGCAGAAGGCCTAAAGTTTTGGGGAAGGGGACCGACTAAACATGTTGGATTCATCTTTTTGGATTTTTGAAAACGGACGGCTGATCGGGCATGGGATGCCCAGCCTCAACCATCCCTTCTCCTCCAAAAACAAACGAGTCTTTCGCCAACCCCGATTCAGCACACGACCTGACTAACATGAAAGTGGGAAGTGCCATCATGCCTAACAATCTTTCGCCCATCCACGCCTTTTACAAACTGCTGGTCTACACGGTCCTGTCCCCTTTACGGGATCAGGCTTTTCACGGTACTCGAAAGGCCAAAATCTCAGACACCGAAAAAGAGGCTCTGGCCTCCGGCTCCGTGGGGTTTGAGCGAGAGATCCTGAGTGGGCACCCGGATTGGCGCAAACTCCTGGATCTGCCCAAGCCGCATCTCAATGAAATCGAGCAGGCCTTTCTGGATGGGCCGGTGGAGCAACTGTGCGCCCTGCTGGATGACTGGAAAATCCGGACGGAGCTGTATGACTTACCGGCAGAAGCCTGGGCCTTTCTCAAAGAAAAAGGCTTCTTCGGTATGATCATTCCCAAAGAATACGGTGGGCTGGGCTTTTCCGCCCGAGCCCACTCTGAAGTGGTTTTAAAACTAGCCAGCCGCAGCACCACCGCCTGTGTGACCACTATGGTGCCCAACTCACTGGGCCCGGCGGAGTTGCTGATTCGGTATGGAACTGATGAACAGAAAAATTACTACCTGCCCCGTTTGGCCAAAGGGGAAGAGATCCCTTCCTTTGCCCTGTCCGAACCCGAGGCGGGCTCCGACGCTTCCAGCATGACCGCCCACGGGGTGGTCACCGAACGGGACGGAAAACTGGGCATTGTGCTGAACTGGGACAAACGCTATATCACCCTCAGCCCCATTGCCACCCTGTTGGGGGTAGCCTTTAAACTGCGAGACCCAGACTGCCTGCTGGGCCAGAAAAAAGAACTGGGCATTACCCTGGCCCTTATCCCCACCAGCGCCCCCGGCGTTGAGATTGGCCGCCGCCATAACCCCTTGGGCATTCCCTTTATGAACGGCCCTACCCACGGCAAAGATGTGTGGATCACCCTGGATCAGATTATCGGGGGCCGAGAGTACGCCGGGCAAGGCTGGCGCATGCTGATGGAGTGCCTCTCGGTGGGGCGCTGTATCTCCCTGCCTGCCCTGTCGGTGGGGTCGGCCAAACTGGTCAGCCGCATGACCGGGGCCTACAGCCGGGTGCGCAAGCAATTCAAGGTATCCATCAACCAGTTTGAAGGCGTGGAAGAACTGCTGGCCCGCATGGCGGGCACCACCTACCTCATGGAAGCTTGCCGCATCGCCACCCTGCAAATGCTGGATCGGGGGGAACATCCCACCATTCTGTCCGCCATCCTGAAGTACCACATGACCGAGTACGGGCGCAAAATCGTGAACGACGGCATGGACGTGCTGGGCGGAAAAGCCATCTGCGAAGGGCCTGATAATTTAATCGCCCCGCTCTATCACGGCATTCCCATCGGCATTACCGTGGAAGGGGCCAATATCTTAACCCGCAACATGATCATCTTCGGGCAAGGCTCGGTGCGCTCGCACCCTTACCTGCTCAAGGAAATCGAGGCGGCCCGTCTGGAGAATGAACAGGAGGCCCGGACCCAGTTCAGCGACTTGATGGCCCAGCACGTGCGGCATAGTGTGGAAAATACGTTCCGCAGCCTGATTTTTGGGCTGACCAACGGACACGGCAGTGGGGTACCCAACGCCGATCCCACCGAGGCTTACTACTTCCGACACATCAACCGCCTGAGCGCCGCCTACGCCAGCCTGGCCGATAACATCCTGATGCTGCTGGGCGATAGCGTAAAGCGCAAGGAGCGCATTTCCGCCCTGC
>DAIDMR010000170.1 GCA_027448865.1 Vampirovibrio sp. | reverse complement strand
CGGGGGTGAAGCACCTGCGCCCCCACCCGGGCCAGCTCCATCATTTCGATGTAAGAGATCTGATCGATCTTGATGGCTTCAGGCACGACACGGGGGTCGGTAGAATACACGCCCCGCACATCGGTGTAAATATCGCAGCGTTCGGCATTCAGGGCACCGGTTAAAGCCACCGCTGAGGTATCTGAGCCGCCCCGGCCCAGCGTAGTGAAATCCCCTTTGCTATTAATGCCCTGGAAGCCGGTCACCAGAACAATATAGCCCTGATTCAGGTGGTTGAGCATGTTTTCCGTTTTAATTTCCAGAATACGGGCCCGGTTGTGCAAATCCTCGGTATGAATGCCCGCCTGAGCCCCGTTCATGCTGACGGCCTGATAGCCCATGGTCTGAATGGCCATTGCCACCGCTGCCACGGAGACCATTTCCCCGGTGGCCAGCAAGGCGTCATACTCTCGCCCGCCCGGATTTTCAGAGAGCTTACCGGCCAGCTCAACCAGATCGTCGGTGGAATCCCCCATGGCGGAGATGACGGCCACGGTGCGGTATCCCTTTTCGTAGGTATCCACGATAATCCGGGCCACCTTTTTGATTTTTTCGGCATCCGCTACGGAGCTGCCGCCAAACTTCTGGACGATGATGGGGGATTCGCTATGGGGGGACACGAGGGGCTCCTTCAAACCAAAATGAAAGGGGGATCACGTGAGGGAGGGGCTGTGGTATCGGGCCAACGCCTGAATTAAAACCGGAAGAATCGGTAAATTGCCGGGTGAATGACTTTGAACGCTTCCCAAAAAACAGATCAAACCAGTCACTGGGCAATACAATAGCAGGCCTGCTTGCTGTGGGCAAGGACAACTCAGGAGGATTCCCTTTGCCAGATTGGCGCTCCACTGGCATAATAATGGGCGTGGCGTTGTGTGGAGTGCGTTTGATGGTCAAGGTTTCAAAGGCCTTTAAGGCCGATACGGTTCATATGGGCCGCCTGGAGAAGGGGGCCGACATCATCCAGTCGCTGGAGCGGTTTTGTCTTGAGAACAATATCAAAGCGGGTTGGGTCAATGTCATTGGCGCGCTGGAGAAAGGCACCATCAGCTACTATGACCAGCGAGAGCAGTCCTATCATCATCAGCCGCTCAACGGGGAATATGAAATCGTCAGCTGCAGCGGCAATATTTCCCTGAAAGAGGGAAAACCTTTTGCCCATTTGCACATTGTACTGTCCGATACCGATTACCAGACCGTGGGTGGGCATTTATGGCCGGGAACCACGGCCATTTTCGCCGCGGAATTCGTTCTGTTTGCCATGAGCGGCCAAACGGACAGCGACTGGCTGGAGCGTTGCCCGGATGTGCAAACGGGGCTGGCCCTGTGGTAACGCTCTACCCGTAAAGACGCCGTGCTTATTCAGCTGGGCGCTTGCGAATCATCCACAAAATCAGCATCAGGCCAATGCCGGTCAACAAGCCGCCCAGGTGGGCCCAAAAGTTAATGGTGGCGCTTTCCGTAATGCTCCACAGCACAAAAATCACGCTTAAAATTAGGGCCCCTCGCAGTTCTTTCCAGAAGGCCGCCTTGTTGGTTTGCAGTCGGGCCAGTAACATCAGTGTCAAATAGGCCCCTACCAGCCCAAAATCAATGGCGGAGGCCCCAAAGGTAAAGCCCTTGGGCAGCATCATGCTTGATAGCCATAAACCACCCACCGCCGAGCCCAGATACAGGCTGCACAACAAGGGCGTCCCCAGCAAGGGCTCCAGCAGATTTCCGAAAATGAGCAGTCCAGCGATGTTGTTGAACCAGTGCATGGGGTTGGCATGCAGCAGGGTGGCCGTTATATAGCGCCACCATTCCCCCTGATGCACCAGCGGCGGGTAGAAGCCACCCAGAATAATGAACCCGTCGGCGGGTTTTTGAAAGCCATTGGGAAAACTGCTCAGGGCGTAAATGAGGGTCAGCAGCAGCACAAAGCCCAGGGTCAGGGGACAGCGACGCCAAAAAGGCTGTTGGCCATGCTTGGCCGCCTCGTTCACTTCACGGGTGGGTGTCGGTTCTATGCTCATGGACTGGACTCAGTCTGAAGGACGCTTCGATTCAAAGCACGGCAGGGATTAACGGACAAGGCTGATAGCCAGAAAATCGCTGTCCCGTGGTGCATCATTAGCCTAGCATAATCAACGCCGAGTAGAACCGATTTCGCAGGCACTTGGTTCCATCCCTTGTCCTCGTTATAATGGGCCCATTACGGCACACGATATATGAGGCATTCCCCCCTATGGTCACTCAAGCTCCCGTTCAGTACGAAACCGTGATTGGTCTGGAGGTTCACGTCCAGCTCAAGACCGACTCCAAGCTGTTTGACCCCAGCCCCAACGCTTTTGGCGATGAGCCCAACGTGAACATCAACACCCCGTGTCTGGGTTTACCGGGGGCCTTGCCGGTGCTAAACGAACGGGCCGTGGAGTATGCCATTCGTTTGGGTCTGGCCTTAAACTGCCAAATCGCCGAAGTGACCAAGTTTGACCGCAAACAGTACTTCTACCCGGATTT
>DAIDMR010000169.1 GCA_027448865.1 Vampirovibrio sp. | reverse complement strand
CCGCAGGGAATCCAGGGCATCCAAGGTGAACAGGGGATTCAGGGGATCCAAGGTGAGCCGGGCGTAGACGGAAAAACAATCTTGTACGGTGCTGGCGTACCGTCGAGCGGAATTGGGCAAAATGGTGATTTTTACATCAACACAAGCACGCATTTTCTCTACGGCCCGAAAACGGCGGGCGTTTGGAATAGCGGCATATCTTTAATAGGGCCACAAGGCCCGCAAGGTTTACAGGGCCCTCAAGGTGTCCAAGGCATTCCAGGGCCGGGGGTGTTTAATCGGGTGGCTGAATTATTTTCCGGAGAGCGGATTGTTTCCGCTGCCGATAATAACAAACTGTTTGTTTTTACAGATGACGGAAACCTGATACTGCCTGATGATTTAACGACCCTTGGAGCAGGATTTGAAATCGTTGTTCGGAGTGATGGCGATTATGGCGCGGTTGTAGAGCTTGCAGAGCCTCAAGATTCCAGCATTTTATTTGGTAATGGCGTCGAGTTCTATCAGTATTACCTGGCGCCGTATGAAACAATTACCATCTCCAAAATGGATGATGGAAAATACTGCATGATCAATACCAACAAGGAGATTCCGAATAACATATTTCCCGGAATGGCGCTCCTGTCAAATGGGGCTGCGATTGGTAGTGGCCTAGACCCTCTTGAATGGGACATGCCAATCTCCCCTCGTTGGGCAAATTTATTTGTAGATGATTTCTCTGAATACTACTCGAAAAGCTACGTGGGCCAATGGGGAACAGGTGCCTCTGTTGGGGCAGGAACCAATCCCGGACGCCCAGGCATTGCTGTTTTGAACACAGGAACCACAGCAAGCGGCGGGGCGATGTTGGCACAACCTATCAACAACCGATACGTGCCCCAGACGTCTTACAAAGCCTTAATTTTTGAGACTTGTGTCTCTTTTCAAGATCTATCGACGGCCACCGAGGAATATATTGCTTTTTTCGGATTTAACGACAAAGGCACAACCGGCTCTGCCGCACACCCAACCAACGGTATTTATTTTTATTACGACCGTGCCAGCACAGGTGCCAATTTTATTGCGAGGGTGGTTAGCGGCGGTACTTTCACCGATGTTAACACCAACCAAGCCGTTGTCGCTGGAACCTGGTACCGACTCAGAATTTTGATTTATCGCATTGGGGTTACCACGTATGCATTTTTTTACATCGGGAATTCAGTAAAAACAATTATTTCTACCAACATCCCCGGAAGTAGCACGCCCCTGTGTTATTCCAATTGGATTAACAAAAAAGCCGGAACAACCAACAGAATCATGTACTGCGATTATTATGCGGCTTTTGAATCCTTGGACCGATAGTGAAAAAAAGCGGCAAGAATAACCGCCAGAAGAAGAATATAGTCAGGGAAAGACTTAATTGACATGAGGGCTTTCCCCAAATGGTTGAAACGTTTCTGCACGGTGTTGAGGTTATCGAGATCGACAAAGGCCCTCGCCCGATTCAAACGGTCCGCTCTGCCATTATCGGTATTGTGGGGACTGCCCCGGGGGCTGACCCTGAGAAATTCCCTCTGGATACACCCGTATTGATCGCTGGCAGTCGATCCGAAGCTGCCGCCCTTGGTTTGACTGGTACCCTGCCCAACGCTGTTGAAGGCATTTTGGATCAGGCCGGTGCTTTGATTATCGTTGTGCGGGTTGCAGAAGGCGTTGATGGCGCGGCCACGAAAGCCAATGTTCTGGGTGGCGTGGATATCAACGGCAATTATAAAGGCTTGCAGGTGTTCCTGGGTGCTGAGTCGATTGTTGGTTATGCCCCTCGTATTTTGATTGCCCCTGGTTTTACTGGGGAGCGTTCCGCCAATGGGGTCACCGCTATCAGTGTATCCAATGGCGGCTCGGGTTACCCGTCCGCCCCTGAGGTTGTCATTACCAGCGGCGGAGGTTCTGGGGCCACCGCTCAGGCGGTTATCAATGGCGGTGTGGTTACGGCTATCAACGTCATTAACCCGGGTAGCGGATACACCAGTAATCCGACTATAACCATTAATCCGGTTAAAGCTGCATTGTCCCTGCAGGGTATCGATTTTAAAGCGGTTACCGGTGGCACGAGTGGAAACAGCGTGACGGTTCGCTTTGTGGATCCTGCCAGCAATAACGCTGCCTTGTCCGTTTCTGTTGTTTCCAACGCAATCACCGTCAATCTAGCCACGAATGGTAGCGGCGGCCTGATTAGCACCCGTCAACAAGTCATTGACGCAATCAACCAGTCCACACCCGCAAGCGCCCTGCTGACCGCTGCCCTCGCCTCTGGCTCTGTGGGTTCTGATTTTATCGCCGCTGTTGCTGCCACAAACCTGGCCGGTGGTGGTGGTACCGGAGCCACCGCTACCGCAACACGGGGCACTGTTCGGGATTCCGTGGTTGCTGAAATGCTGGGCGTTGCTGACCGTTTACGTGCGGTGATTATCGCTGATGGTCCCAACACTACAGATGCCGCTGCCATCCAGTACCGAAATGACTTTGGCTCTGCCCGTGTTTATGTGGTTGACCCTAAAGTGGTTGTTGACCGGAATGGAGTTCTGACCCAAGAGCCCCTGTCTCCCCGGGTGGCTGGTATTATCTGCCGGGTGGATAACCAGCGGGGTTTCTGGTGGAGCCCTTCCAATCAGGAGATTTATGGGATCTCTGGTGTTGCCAGGCCGATTGATTTCACCCTGGGTGATGTAAACTCCCGCGCCAACCTGCTGAACGAAAACGAAGTTACCACCGTTATTCGGACTGAAGGTTTCCGCCTGTGGGGGAACCGGACCTGTTCCACCGATCCGAAGTTTGCGTTCCTGTCCGTTCGGCGCACGGCGGACATTATCCAAGACAGCATCTTGCGGGCTCATCTGTGGGCAGTGGATCGCAACATCACCCGGACTTACGTGGAAGATGTGACCGAGGGCGTGAATGACTACATCCGCCATTTGAAAAACATTGGCGCGGTCATTGACGGCTTTTGCTGGGCGGATCCAGCGGACAACACCCCTGACCAGGTGGCCCAGGGCAAAGTGACATTCAGCTTTGATTTCACGCCGCCTTACCCTGCTGAGCGTGTCACCTTCAAATCCATTTTAACCAATGAATACCTGACGGAGATCTTTGCCTAATGCCAGCACGTGACGTTCGGAAAAATTATCAAGTATTTGTGGATGGCCGCGGTTATGCTGGCCAGACCAAAGAGTTCACCCCGCCGGTGCCTTCGTTAATCACGGAAGATTTCCGGGCTGGTGGGATGGATGGCACAGTACCTATTGATATGGGCATTGAGCCGCTAGAAACGACCTTTTCCCTGATTGCCTTTGACCGGGATGTTTTGAGCCTGTGGGGATTGGCCCCAGGGAATGAGGTCCCTATTGTTTGCCGGGGTGCTTTGGAAAGCCAGGACGGCACATCCAAGGCCGAAGTCCATACCATGCGTGGCCTGATCACCAAGGTGGATCCCGGCACTTTTAGCGCAGAAGGTCCCACTCTGCAGGTCACCGCCAAGCTGAGTTATTACCGGCTTGCGGTGAACGGTGTGGATACGATCGAAATCGACGTTCCCAACATGATTCGTAAAGTCAATGGCGTTGACCGGCTGGCCCAGCAGCGCCGCAACATTGGAAGGTAAAAAATGGCAAACAACAGTATCAAGCTCCAATACCCAATCAAGGACCCCGTGAATCCTGATCATACAATCACCATGCTGACTTTGCGCCGTCCCACAGTTGGGGACAAGCTGGCTGTAGCAAACCTGAGTGATGCCATGGCCGACATTACTCTGATGGCGAATCTCACCCAACAAAGCCCCGATGTGATCAAGGCCCTTGATTATGCTG